>CAZWDN010000130.1:0-13033 GCA_964633125.1 uncultured Pirellula sp.
CACGCCCCAGGGCTTCCGCAGTCGCAAAGTTGCCGACGGCATGTTCGAGCGACGCCAGTCCGAGCAAACGTGAGGGCAGTCCTTGATAGTCATCGCCGTTGTCGGCGCGCGTCCGATTGATCAGTTCGCGGTAAATGCTTCGCGATTCGTCGATGCGATCCTGAAAAAATCGCACCGACGCCAGCGTTTGCGTAGTGGCGGCGTATTCGGGATGCGATTTCCCCAACGACATTTCTTGTAGATCGCGTGCTTCCTCCAGCAGCTTCGATGCATCGTCCAGCCGCCCCAGGTGCCGATATGCGGACGCGATCTGAGTAAGCGAGCCCGCGTAGTCGGGATGCTTGTCGCCGACGGTCGCCAGATAGCAATCGCGCGCTTCTTCCAAGATTTTGCGCGCTCTTTCATACTCTCCCCTACGACCGTAGAGATTGCCGAGACGTTCCAAGTTGCGGGCGTACGGCAAGCTTTCCCGACCGTAGGCGTGGAGCAGGATTTCCGTAGTGCGGCGCAGCAGACGTTCAGACTCGGTGAAATCGGAAAGTCCGACATAGGTATCCGCGAGATTGTTTTGCGCGAGCGCCACAAGCGTATGATCGGGACCGACTGACGCCGTGTACACTTCGACGGCTTTGCGGTGGTACGCTTCCGCTTCGAGACATTTGCCTTGCATTCCTAAGGCGCTCCCGATGTTAGAGAGCGTACGCGCGTAGCCCCTTCCTTTCTCGCCGTAGGCTTCGCGAAATATTTCCAGCGACTTTTCGAAATACGTGATGGCTTCAGGATAGCTCCCTTGCGACCAACGTAGCGCGCCTATGTAGTTTAAGGCCGCGGCATAGCCGGGGCCCTTTTCGCCGTGCGCTTTGCGATTGATTTCCAGCGCTTCAAGAAAATACGGTTCCGCGGCGCGGAAGTCCCCTTTCTCTCGGTAGAGGCCTCCCAAGCCTAAGAGCGCGCCGGCGTAGTCGGGGTGCTGGTCCCCGAGCATCTTTTTTTGCCCGGCGATAACGCGTTGGTATAGCACTTCCGCTTCCGCGTACTTGCCCTGCTCCACCAACATATCGGCCTGCGAGCTCACGGTAACGAGCGTTCGCGGATTCTCTTTGCCGAGCACGTTCTCATAAGCCTCGACGGCCTGCCGGTAATAGCCGGCCGCTTTCGGGTAATCGATTCGCGAGCTATGGAGATAGCCGAGGTTAAAGAGAACTAATGCATATTGCTCGGATCGCGGTCCCAACGTGATACGCGTGATCTCCAAGGCTTCATGCAAAATCGGCTCCGACTCGCGGAAGCGCGCCAGGTTATTTAGACAGGCGGCGATATTGTTGATAAATAGTCCGTATTGGCCGTTCTTTTTCCCGATTGTCGCTGCCTGGATCGCGGCCGCCGATTGCATAAGCGGTAAGGCTTCGGAATACTTTCCCTGGGAGAAGAGGAGTGACGCCAGATCATTCTGGGCCTTGGCGTAATCGGGGTGTTGCTTCTGATAGGTTTTCTCCGTCAGGCTGATGCATCGCTCGTAAAGCTTCGTCGCTTCTGAATAATTGCCTTGATCGCGATGGATCCCCGCCAGCATCCTGATCGCGCCGATATACTCGGCGCTCTCCTGGCCGAGTACGCGTTCGCAACTAGCCGCGGCCTGCGTCACCTGTACGATTGCTTCGCGATATCGGCCTTGATGCGAGAGGCTTGCCCCGGCGAGCAACGCAAACATACTTCCGCTCATGCCGACGATGGCGCCGACCGTAGCCTTCTCGCAATCCTCAGCCCCCCGCGCCAACACTCGCGCATCGACCCGGCGCCAATAGTCGCCGGGGTAGCCGTGCCCGAGCGCGGCGTCGAGTCGTTCATAAATCGCCTTTGCCTGCTTGTAGTCGGTGCGGCTCTTGCATTTTTCGGCCGCTGCGTTGTAGCGCGCGATAAGATCGTCCGTGAGCTCGGGCATCGATTGCGGAAAGCCCGGGAGCTGCCGGGCCGCCGAAGTGAAGAGCTTCTCGGCCAGTTCGGCGCGTTGAATCAAGAGCGCCAGTTGCTCCTCGTCGGTTCGCTTACTTGCGCCTTTCGCGATCTGGTCGTCGAGTTGTTTACGTTCCGCGAACTCCGGGCGCATGGCAAACGCATCCCGCGCGAGAACTTCGGCATTGGCCAAGGCGGCGGCGGTTGTCGGGTCGGTGGTTGCGGCAGGGGCGGAGGCCTTGCGTTTGGCCCCAGGTGAATCGGCCGCCGGCGCGACGGCAATAATCCCGCAGCTCACGGCCCAGGCCGCAAGCATCGGCAAGTAGCACGCCGGAAATACGACCGAGCGCCGCATGTCGATCTCCCGAAAACGATCGATCGGCCCGAGCGAATCCCCGGGGGCCGTTGCCTTTAATCTCCCCGCTCAGGCGTGGGGAATCAAGTGTCGGTAGTCTCGGCGATGAATTTGCCCGACTATTTCACTTTCGGCCAAAGCGCGTCGAGCATTTCCACCGTGCGATCGACCAGCACGCGCCCGCCCTCGGGCCCGACGGTGTTGCTCTGCGGAATCGACCCGTAGGCTCCTCCTTGCACGCCGCGGGCCGTCGGTAGATAGGTGCCTGGCCCCGTGAGTTGGATGACGAACGTTTGCAAAGCGGGACTGCGCGCTTTCATTTGCATACCGTAGTCCGTGTAGAGTTCAAACTGGTTCGTGGCGATCGCGATGTCGCCCAGCCGCACGACGTGTACCTCGGTAGGATGCGTATCGCCCGGCTTCTGCTCCTCGAAACGGTCGACGACCTTCTGATGCCAGTTCATAATCCAACGGGCCGAGGGATCGTTCTTCAGTTCCTCGACTTTTTTGCGAGCTTCGATCGCCTCGGCTTGGGTTACTACGCGCTTCGGTAGTTCCAGGGTCGCCGTTCGATGGACGAGCGGAGCATCGGTGTGTTTCTCGCGTACGGCGCCGGCGTAGGCTTCGTTCCAACCGACGACGACTCGGCGCGCGATCTCGTCCATCCGTTCGAGCCCGCGCAGTTGCCGCATTCGTTCTTCGGCGGCTTTACGAATCATCAGGTGGGGCGACTGATCGCCGCCCGCGCCGGTCCAGCCGAGCACGACGAGCTGCCCGCCATGGTCGCGCCGCAAGGCTTCACGAATCGGGTGCCAGATATCGGCATCGACCGTGCTCTTGCCTTCGACCTCTTGCGCCGGACAGGCGACGTTGACCGCCGTAGCGATGAGTTTGCCGGAGTCGTCCCAGCAGCAAAGCACCTCGACGCCGTGGTCTTCATAGCCTTCGAATCGTTCGAAGTTGGGCGTGCCCGTGGGGGCGTACATTTTGGCGCGGCCGTCTTGGGCGACGACGATCCGATTCTGCGCGACGACGGCGTGCCCGAGCCCCCAACCGACGCTGCCCGGCCCGCGCGACTTCCACGCCTGCTCAATGACGCCGACCACGCGCTCGGTGAAAAACGTGCGATAAGCTTCGGGCTGTACGATGCCCGCCTTGGGCAACTCGTACCGCCCCTCGACCATTTCCGGAGCGGTATGTGTATGCGTGGCGCTGAGAAACACCTTTTGCGGGTCGACTTCGGGAAGTCGCGTCTTGAGCGAGGTGCGCACGTCGCCGAGCAATCCGTCGCGAATGGCGACCAAGTCGCAAGCGACCATGATCGCGCAGTCAAGCGACTTGTCCCCCTCGCGTGATTCAATCGCCAGCGCCGCGGCGGTGACGGGGCTGTCGACGCGTGTGGAAATACGCGTGCGCATTTGGCCCGACAACGCCACCGGCTCGTCCGGCGTGATACTGACCGAAGCGGCGCCGATGTGAAGTTCGGCAGCGTCCGCATTGGCTCCGAGCAATGCGAAAGAAAGTACCATCGTGAGGAGACGCAGGGTGCGACGGTGAATCGAGTGATGCATGGCGGGACGTTTCCTGGGCGGGATTCTTGCGAGTACGTCGCTTGCGACGCGAGGAGTCGATATCGTATCGCATCGCGAATGACGCGGCGAACATTTACGGCGGCGTTGTGCGGATGACCGTAACTAATGCTCACGGGACTTAGCGTTCAACAAGATTTGTCGGCTACGCCCCATTCGAGTTCACGAAGGAAAGCATTTTCCGAACGCCACGAGCAGGCGAGGCGTACCCTTGATGCGAATTCGACGCCGTAGCAATGCCCACACCAGGCTCCGCTCTTTCGCCAAGAAACCGAGCCACGTTTGGCTGTCGGCGGTCACATGCAAGTCGGCCTTACCATGATGGCCGTCTTGCACCTGCAAAGCTTGGTCACGAATGACGACCGTGATCTGGGCCGGTTCCTGGCCCGTGAAGGTGAAATGAAATACGGCGTTTAGCCCTGCCGACCTTCCCGGTTGGAATACCAGCGGCAGCCCCTGCACGAATCCGGGTATCGAACGAGATCGTAAGCCGCGACTGACCTGCTTGACGGCCTTGTGCGGAAACTTCCGGGTCACATGCTGTTCGGCGTCCGAACCTTTGACGACGTAGATCGTTTCTTCTTTCTGCGTCAGCGGTCGCAGCAAGTTTTTGGTGAACTCGGCCTTATCCGTGAGGTACGGCCCAATTACATCATCACCTGCGGGGCAAACGGCCAAGCAATACGCCGCCTTGTAGTTCGCTCCGAAGGACAGGCTTTGCCACATCGACGCCGATTCGCCGTCGCCGACCTTTTTCCGATAGTCGAGGGCGTTCTTGCTGTCGGCGACCTGCTCGACCCAATCGGTGAAGCCCCCCATGAACTCTCGGTAGTTGTGCGTGTAGCAGGCCGAGAAGTTGAAGTCGCCGTTCGGGGAGATGGCCCCCACCGGGCAAGCGGCCACGCAAAGTTTGCATTCCAAGCAAGGGTTGTAGTCGATGGGTCGGCCGTAAGCAGAGCATTCAGCATCAACTAGGACCGTTCCGAGCAGGATGAAGTTGCCGAACTTGGGGTGAATCACATTGCGGTGAATGCCCATGTGTCCCAGCCCCGCCGCCACGGCCACCGGCTTGTGAGAGACGACCCAAATCTTTTCAGGGAAGCGGTCCATCTCCATCGGGAACCCCATCGACGGATTGACCGCCCGAATGCCTTTGCTCTCCAATTTGCCGACGATCTGACGAGCGATCTCGTTGACATGTTCGCCGGTGTGGTGAAATTCCAGATTGGCAATCGACCGAGCCGGGCTGCGTATCGGCTCACGATTCATCCGGCAGACGAAACTGATGAGCGTCTTGGCGTGCGGGACAAAGCGGAGAATGTCGGCCCGCTGATCGTCGAGAGCCGGTCGAGCGATCTCGACCAAGCCGACGTCGTCCGCTCCGCATTCCAGGCAAAGTTGTCGTAGCCAGTTTGCATCAAGAGTTTCGTTCTGCGGACTAGAAATGCCGCCGGTTTCGTGGAACCGTTTTACGCTCGGGTGGTCTGCGAGTTTCATGGCGCCCTGTTATTTGTATATGCAAATATCGTCGTAAAAAAAGAGGCTACGTTCCGATCCTGACGGCCTGATTCAGCGCTGCCACACCCTGCTCTCCCAAGATCGCCGCCGCCTTCTTCTGGGCCTGCCGCCAAGCAGGAACGGCCTTTTCCAAGAGAGCGGCGCCTTTCGGCGTGATCCGAAACGGCTGGCTACGGCCATCCTCGTCGGGCACGACTTCCAGCCAGCCGTTCGCCATCATGCGCTCGACGTTGCGGCTCAACGTCGAGGTGTCCATTTGAAGAAGTTCGCAAACTTGGGCGGGGCGAGCCACACCCAGCTTCGACGTGACTACCAAGGCATTCATCTGGCTTGCCTTCAAGCCGAGCGGACGAAGAGCATCGTCGTAGATGCCCGTAATAATCCGGTTGAGCATCCGAACTCGGACGGCAATGCACTCGCGGGCGATGGTGTCGATGGTCTTGTTCATGGCTTTCCCCCGTAGTTATTTGTATATGCAAGTAGGTGCGGCGTCAAGGCTGGCCTCAGAACCTCGGCCATGTTCGATCACGGAGCGGAAAACGCCATTCTCGGCCGGTCGCTTCCCGACCAAGGATTACGGACTGACATGGCTGTAGGAGTACTTGGTCGCAGTCTCCCATGCCAATTCTTGCAAGGAGCGATTGAATCTCTCATCCCAAGCCGTCCGCTTGGCAAAAGTTCAAGCCGGTGGGGTGGAGCAATTGCGTTCAGCGCGCCGCAACGGATCATCCGGGCAGGCAGATTTCGAGTGCGCTGCCTGCTGTCTTTCATCATCGGCGTATCGTAATATGTGCATCGCCAAAGTGTCCCGGTGTTGGGTGGGATTAGGTGCTTCAGGCGACCGAAAAATGAACCGGGAAAAGGCGACAGTAGTTCGGTAAAAGTCTTGAAATTCGTCCGATTGGTGCAGGCCAAGCAAGGCCATAAATCATTGTTAGATTGTGAGTTCCGAAAATGATGAACGTTGGGATCGTCGGCATCGGGTTCATGGGGATGATCCATTACCTCGCGTACAAGAAGGTGCGCGGAGCGAAGGTCGCGGCCGTTGCCACGCGCGATGCGAAGCGTTTGGCGGGCGACTGGCGCGGCATCCAAGGGAACTTCGGCCCGCCCGGCGAGAAGATGGACCTTGGCCCGATCGGCCGCTATGCCGATTGGCGCGAGATGCTCAAGGACCCGAAGGTCGACACGGTCGATATCTGTTTGCCGCCGGCCTTGCATGCCGAAGTGGCGCTGGCGGCGCTGGCCGCGGGCAAGCATGTGATCGTCGAAAAGCCGATCTCGCTTGAGACCGGCGACGCCCAGCGCATGGCCAAGAAGGCTCGCGACGTCGGCAAACTGCTGATGGTCGCGCACGTGCTCCCCTTCTTTCCCGAGTATGCCTTTGCCCGCGACGCCGTGCAAAGCGGCAAGTACGGCAAGCTGCTCGGCGGTCATTTCAAACGCGTGATCAGCGACCCGACGTGGATCAAAGACTTTTACGACCCGCGCGGTACCGGCGGACCGGTGGTCGACCTGCACATCCACGACGCCCACTTCATTCGCTTGCTATGCGGACTGCCGAAGGCCGTGTTTAGCTCCGGACGAATGCAAGACGACGTCGTCAGGTTTCTCACGACTCAGTTCATCTTCGACGATCCGAAACTTGCCGTCACGGCGTCGAGCGGCGTGATCGATCAGCAAGGGCGTAGTTTCACGCATGCCTTCGAGATTCATTTAGAGAAAGCGACGCTGCTCTACGATTTCTGCGTGCTCGACGGCAAGCCGACGTTGAGCATGCCGCTGACGGTGCTCACGCACGACGGCAAGGTGAAGCAACCGAAACTCGGCGAAGTCGACGCCTTCGCGGCGGAGCTAGCAGAGGCGGCGCGGGCCGTGAAGTCCGGCAAGCCGTCGGAGTTGCTTGCGGGCGAATTGGCCTTGGATGCGTTGAAACTGTGCCACAAACAGACGGAATCGGTGCGTAGCGGAAAGCTAGTGAAGGTTTAGACGCGGGCCTTGGTCATTGGTCATCCATGCCTGGCGCGAACTACTCGGGCGTGGTCGGCGTAGTAATCTCACACGGCAGGACCTGCCGCACCACGGCGACGCATCGTCGTGACGGTCGTGCGGCTCCTGTCGTGGTTGGCTCTCGTAACGGCATTATCGATGATGCCGTCCGCCGTCGGTCGGGCGTAGCGATTATGTCGCGTGTGCCGCCTGCGGCTTCTGCAAGGGAAGGCGTTTTTTCGCGGTTTCTTTGACCGGTCTGAAAACGTGTCCTATATTCCCTTGGCCTGAATTCTGTACCCAGGGTTCGGCCGCGTCGCTTGACGTACCACCATGACGTTACGCCGCGAGACGAGAGTCGCCGACCGCCGGACTTGCCGTGCAAGTACCTTGGCCGCGGTCGCGCCGCTTTCGGAGCCCGCGGCGTTCAGGATGTTGAAACGTATGCCGCGTCGGGTTCTAGTCGCCGGATGGATCGTCGTCTTGTTCTGCTGTTGCTTGGCGACGGTTACCCCGGCGCAGGCGCAGCTTTCGTTCGCTCCGTCGGCCGGCGCGTCGCAGTTGCAATCGGCTCCGGCCGTCGCGCAGCCGCAAGCTAGTCCGCCCGCGGAAGTGCATGCCGACGTCGCCGAGGCGATTCGCGTCGGCCGTGAACTCGAGTCGCAACGCCGTTGGAGCGAAGCGCTCACGTTTTACGAAGAAGCGCTCCGCCGCACTCCGCAGCACCAAACGCTCGAAGAGCGGCTGCACCTGACGCGGATTCACTACGATCTCACCGGGCGCTACGGCGATCCGACGTACGTCGACAGCCTGCGGACGATGGGGCGCGATAAGACGCTCGAGCTTTACGACGAAGTGCTACTCAAGATCCAGTCGCACTACGTCGATCCGCCGCACTGGCAGCAACTCGTCGACAGCGGCACCGCCGCGCTGATGGAAGCGCTGCTCGACCCGCTCTTTTTAGAGACGAATCTGCCGAACGTGCCGCAGCCCCGCGTGGAAGCGTATCGTCGGGTGCTGCGCGAGAAAATGTTTGCCGCGCCGACTCAAGATCGCCAGGCGGCGTTGAATTTGGCCGCCTTCGCCGCGAAGACCGGCCGCGAGCAGATCGGGCTCAACGAATCCGCGATCGTCTACGAATACGTTTGCGGCGCGGCCAACGCCCTCGACCCCTACTCGACCTTCCTCTCGACCGGCAAGCTCAACGAAGTCTATTCGCAGATCGAAGGGAACTTCGTCGGTCTCGGCGTCGAGCTCAAGGCGCAAGACGGTAATCTACTGATCGTCAAGGTGTTCACCGGCGGGCCCGCGCATCAGGCCGGTATTCGCCCGGGCGATTTGATCACGGCCGTCGAGGGTCGCACGACGGAAGAGCTTTCCACGGACCAAGCCGCCAACATGCTGCAAGGCCAGGAAGGGACCAGCGTCGAAGTGACCGTCGCTTCACCGGGCGTCGCGCCGCGGCGGCTGCGCGTTCGTCGCGAGCAGGTCGAAGTGCCGAGCGTCGACGATATCAAGATCATCGATGCCTCGAGCGGCGTCGCCTACTTGCGCCTCACTTGCTTCCAAAAAACGACGAGCCGAGACCTCGACGCGGCCCTGTGGCGCCTGCATCGCGAAGGGATGAAGAGCCTGATCATCGACCTGCGCGGCAACCCGGGCGGATTGCTGAACATCTCGGTCGACGTGGTCGACAAGTTCGTCGACGAGGGAGTGATCGTCTCGACCCGCGGCCGCAACCCGTATGAAGACTACAACTACACGGCCCACCGCCCCGGCACGTGGCAAGTGCCGCTCGTCGTGCTCATCGACGGCGATAGCGCCAGCGCCAGCGAAATCTTCGCCGGTGCGATTCGCGATCATCGCCGCGGAACGATCGTCGGGGCGCGTAGCTACGGCAAGGGCTCTGTGCAGGGCATCTACCCCCTGAGCACGATCAACGGCGGTATTCGTTTGACGACGGCGAAGTTCTACTCGCCCAACGGCCATCCCTTCAGTCGGGTCGGCGTTTCGCCCGACGTGCCGGTCGCCGTCGCGGCCGCACAACAGGCGGCTCGCCCGACGGCCGACGGCCAATTCGTGCCGGCTGCTCCGGTCGACGCCGCTCTGGAAACGGCGATCCACACGGCCCGTCGCCTCGTGGCCTCGCGGTAGTCACGCGTCGGCCTTGGTCGCCCATCCACCCCAGATTCCCCGCCACGTGGGTAGGACCACCGGTTGGAAATCGTCGGCACCCTGCCCGTATCGACGTCTCGCGTCGCCGTAACACACCCCGGGGCGGTCGGCCGGCGTCGACCTGGGCCAGTGTGCGGCGCTCTACAACCGAAATGGTTTCGCTATCTTCACTTAGGCGGACTGCGCCTAAAAAAATTTCGTGCGAATTCAGTCCGATTTTGCCTCGAATGGGTAGGCAAACTCTTGGAGCTCTCGCGGAAACCTAGTACGATCGAACATTCGTGCACGGTTCTTGAGCGCACGGATCGATATTTATTGAGGTTAACAAATATCGAGATCGGGTGCCGGTGAGTTGCTTCATGCTGAGTTCGTCGCCGACGGGAACGTCCGTTCGGCCGCCAGATCCGCCTTCCCCGGCGATTTTGGAAGCGAAACTCCGGCGGCTGCGGCGGAATTAGCCTGATCGCGAAAATTCGAGAACCACGGAAACGGCACGAGCACGGGTCGACGCGAATGGACGCTCGACGACAAACAAGCATTATGGTGGACGCACCCCACAGATGTATGCATTTTTAGGACGATTCGTCGCTCGCCGCTGGTGGCTTGTCATTCTGCTGTGGATTCTGGCGGCCGTTGCGCTGAATCCAAAATGCCAGCGCTGGGCCGGTTTTAAGCTCACGCCGACTTGGGACGAAGTCACCAAAGACGGCGACCTCGCTTATCTGCCGGCGCGGATGACCTCGGTTCGAGGCCAAAAGCTCTACGGAGAAGCCTTCCCGGAAAACAAATCGCGCAGCGAAATTGTCGTCGTTTTGGAGCGTAAGGGAGGTCTGAAGCAGGAGGACCTCGATTTCGCGCACGAAGTCGGCGACTACTTCGACGTCGAAAAGGCCGCCATGGCCGACTGGACGGCCGAAAACAAGCGCCCCGACAATCGGCTTGCCGCCGTGGAAGTGATGCGACCGGCGCGGAATATCGAACCGTCGAAGAGCAGCGCGGAAGACCTGGTCGGCGCCAAACTCATGAGCCCCGACCATGAAGCAGTGCTCGTGGTGTGCTCGCTCGAACACGAATTTATCGCCATCGATTCCGCCCACGTGCTCGGCACGGTGCGCTATAAAGTCGGTGAAATGCAAGCGGCGGCCGAGAAACGGGCCGAGAGCCCGCTCCCCGCCGGTCTTAATTGGGGCCTAAGCGGCTCCGCGGCCGTTGGCGGCGATACGCTCATCGAGTCCGACAAGAGCATCAAGAACGTCCACCTCGCCACCGGCGTTTTGGTGTTGCTCATTCTCTTGGTCGTTTATCGGGCGCCGATTCTCGTTTTCGTGCCGCTCATCACCATCGGCGTGTCGGTGGTCGTCGCCAAGGATCTCACCGCGTGGCTCACGCAGCTCGGCACGGTTCCCGGCTTTAGCTGGTTCCACTTTGAGATTTTCAAGACGTCCGAAATCTTCATTTTCATTATCCTCTTCGGCTCCGGCACCGATTTCTGCCTGTTCCTCATTTCACGCTATAAGGAAGAACTCGAACGGGGTCTGGATAAGGCCAAGGCTTTGGAAGAAGCGCTCGGGCAAGTCGGTGAAGCCCTCACCGGCAGCGCGCTTACCGTAGTTTGCGGTCTGGGCATGATGTTCTTCGCCGACTTCGGCAAGTTCACCTACAGCGGCCCGTCGATCGCCCTCTGCCTTTGCATCGCGCTGCTGGCGTGCATCACCTTCGCCCCCGCCCTACTTCGCGGTTGCGGGCACTTTGTCTTCTGGCCGTTCGGCCTGCGGATGCACACGACGCCGCAAGCGACCAACGAAATTCTGGAAGAGCACAACCACACGCTCATCGGCCGCTTCTGGAATTGGACGAGCGACCACATCATGGCCTACCCCGGCCTGATTCTGCTGGTCAGCCTCGTCGTCATGACGCCGTTTGCCGTCGCCGGTTGGGAAACGAAGATCAGCTACGATCTGCTCGCCGACTTGCCGAAAGAATCGGTCGACCGCGCCGGGAACCCCGTCAAGAACAGCGTGTACGGCACCGATCTCCTGCGCAAACATTTCCCCGCCGGCGAAACGGGCCCCATCACGATGCTCGTCGTGAAACAAGGCGCCCATTTCGAAGACGCCGAATGGCGCAACGAGATTACGTCGCTCACCAAGCAACTGCTGGCCCTTTCGACGGAAGAGATTAAGTCCGTTCGCAGCCTGACGGCGCCGCTCGGCGAAGTGCCGAAGCGCGGCGGCGTGTTTTCGAAGCTCGGCGGCACGACCATCGCCCACCACAAGGTCACGGAAGCCAAGTACGTCGCCCAACAAGGCCCTCGGGCCGGCGAAGTCACGCGGTTCGACGTCATCCAGGCCTACGATCCGTTCTCGCCGCAAGCCGAGCAAGTGCTCAGCAAGCTCGAAGCCTTCACCGACGGGCTCGCCAAGGACCCCGATTCGAAGTGGTACCAAGCAACCTTCGACTTCATCGGCACCACGGCCGGCACGCGCGATTTGAAAGCGATCATCACCAGCGATGAACGGCTGATTCAACAGCTCGTGGTGCTCGGCGTGTTCGCGGTGATCCTCTCGATCTTGCGACGCCCGATGATCTGCCTCTACCTGATCTTCACGGTCGTCTTCAGCTACTTGGCCACGATCGGGGCCACGGAGTTGGCGTTTGAGTGGATGTACGGCGAAGAGTTCATGGGGCTCGATTGGAAGGTGCCGATCTTCTTGTTCGTGATCCTCGTGGCGGTCGGTGAAGATTACAACATCTACCTCGCCACCCGCGTCTTCGAGGAAGAGCGCCGCTTGGGCCGCGAGAAGGGCCTGCGCGAGGCGATCATCAAGACCGGCGGCATTATCACGAGTTGCGGCGTCATCATGGCCGGCACGTTCGTGTCGCTCATGACCGGTACGCTCAAGGCCATGCACGCGCTCGGCTTCGCGCTGACGCTCGGCGTGATCCTCGATACGTTCATCGTTCGCCCGGTCTTGGTTCCGGCCTTCTTGGCGTGGCTCTATCGGCTAATGCCGGAGCGCAAGCCTGCCGTGCATCACGAAGCGGTCGAAGGCCGTTTGGAACCGGCCCTCGCCGCATCCATGGCCGGGGAAGCCATCACCATTCCGGCCAAGCCGCACACGGAAATGGCGGTCCGCCGCTCGGTAAAGGGATAAGGGAACGGGATCGTTTGATCCCGCCCCATTTAGCCGCGGAGCATGTCGCCGGGAGATTCGACGAAATCGCGTCGGGGCTGGTATTCCATTGCCAAGCCCTTCCGTAATTCATCTCCCCCATCTCCGTCCTATCCCCAATATCTCCCTTCCTTCCGCTGCGTTCTTGGCGTCGCCGCGTTCTTAGCGTCGCTGTGTCTTGGCGCAATCTGAGAGCATTCGGGGGGGTGGCCAAAAATCGCCTGGAAATTGGGCCGGCACATTCGGGATACTGACTCCTGAAATCGCGTTCGATCTCTGCT
>CAZWDN010000131.1:0-12977 GCA_964633125.1 uncultured Pirellula sp.
ATCATGACGGGCGAATTCGGCCGCACGCCGAAGATCAATCAACGCGGCGGCCGCGACCACTGGCCGCGGGCCATGTTCGTCGTCATGGCAGGCGGCGGCATGAAGACCGGCCAAGTGATCGGCGCGAGCGACGACAAGGGGCAAGGCCCGGCGAACGACGCGATCGCTCCGGACGACGTCGCGACGTCGCTGCTGCACAGCCTGGGCATCGACACGCACAAGGAATACCACACCAACACCGGTCGCCCGGTGATGATCTCGCGCGACGGCAAGTTGATTCCGCAGCTGTTCGCGTAAGCGACCAGTGTTGTTTGAATTCACTAGTTGCAGCGGCCGCAGGCTTTCGAGCGTGCGGCCGCTTTTTTTTGCCGCAGGCCCCGCATTCTCCGCAAAACCGGCGAACTTTATCGGCAAAACGCCCTCATTATCGAAAATCAGCCGGCTGCCCGACTGCTCGGCCCGTTGTCAAAATCGACCTCCCTGCTTAAGGTAAAGTGTTTCGCCGTAGGGGCTTTGCCTCGACCGGTAACGTCCGATCGTTTGTCTCCTTGAATCCTTTCGACCCGCGAGAATTCCGCCGTGGCCACGATTTCCAAGCCTGCCGCCCAGCCCGCCGCTAAGACCGAATTGATGTGCGGCGCCGATATCGTTATCGAGTCGCTCATTCGCCACGGCGTCGAAGTGATGTTCGCCTATCCGGGCGGGGCGAGCATGCCGCTGCACCAATCGCTGGTGAAGTACAAAGACAAGATTCGCACGATTCTGCCGCGCCACGAACAAGGGGGCGGCTTCGCGGCTCAGGGTTACACCCGCAGCACCGGCAAGATCAGCGTTTGCATGGCCACGAGCGGCCCGGGCGCCACGAACCTCGTGACCGTCATCGCCGACGCTAAGCTCGACAGCATTCCGCTCATCGTCCTGACGGGCCAAGTGAAAACTCCGGTGATCGGCAGCGACGCGTTTCAAGAAACGCCGATGGTCGAAGTTTGCCGCGGCATCACGAAGCACCATTATCTCGTGACCGACGTCGCCGACTTGGCCCGCGTGATGCGCGAAGCGTTCCACATCGCCACTACCGGCCGGCCCGGCCCGGTGCTCATCGACATTCCGAAAGACGTGCAGCAGTTTGAAACCGTCGCCGATTTCGACGTGCCGATGAACCTGCCCGGCTATCACGTGGAAGACCGCCGCGCGACGCCCGACCAAATCAAGGCCGTGGCCGCCGCCATCAAGCGGGCCAAGAAGCCGGTGGTGTATGCGGGCGGCGGCGTCATCGCGGGCGAGGCCTCGCCGGAACTTCGCGCGTTCGTCAAGAAAACCGGTATTCCGGTGACGATGACGTTGATGGGCCTCGGCGCCTACCCGGGCGACGACGAACTCTCGCTCGACATGCTCGGCATGCACGGCAGCGTTTATTCGAACTACGCCGTCGAATCTTGCGATTTGCTGCTGGCGTTCGGCGTGCGGTTCGACGACCGCGTGACCGGCAAATTAGCCGAATTCGCGAAACATGCGGTCATCGTGCACATCGACATCGATCCTTCCGAATTGCACAAGAACAAGCCCGCGCACATCGGCATCACGAGCGACATCAAATACGCACTGCAAGAGTTGAACAAGATCGTTGAAGCGCCGACCGGCCTCGAGCCGTGGCTCAAACAACTGGCGGAATGGAAAAAAGACTACCCGTACAAGTACGACAAGTCGTTCCCCGGCATCACGGCCCAGTTTGCGATCAGCGAACTCAATCGGTTGACGAAGAACAAGAAGCCGATTATCGCCGTCGGCGTGGGCCAGCATCAGATGTGGTCCGCGCAGTGGTTCAAGTTTAACGAACCGCGCACGTGGCTTTCGTCGAGCGGCCTCGGCACGATGGGCTTCGGTCTGCCCGCCGCCATGGGCGCCAAGGTGGCTCACCCGGATCGCCTCTGCATCGACATCGACGGCGACGGCAGCTTCCAGATGAATATTCAGGAACTCGGCACCTGCGTTTGCGAAAAAATTCCGGTAAAGGTGCTGCTGCTTAACAACCAGCATCTCGGCATGGTGGTGCAGTGGGAAGATCGCTTCCACGACGCCACGCGCGCTCACACCTACCTCGGCCCGGTCGATCACCCGGAAGCCGCCGGCAAAGGCGACGGGCTCGGTAATCCGGAACGCTATCCGAACTTCGTACAGATCGCCAAGGGCTACGGCTGGGGCGCACGCTTTGTGAATCAAAAGGCGGACCTCGCCGCAGCGCTCCAAGAGATGATCGACTATGACGGCCCGTTCTTGCTCGACGTCCAAACGCCGTATCAGGAACACGTGCTGCCGATGATCCCGGCCGGCATGACCGTCCGTGATTTGATCAACGACTAGTCGTCGGACGCCGGTCCATCGCTCGCCGCGATGCGGAGCAGAGTGCGTTGGCGTTGCGCCGGCTTCGGTGCCGCGTCGCGACGCATTCTGCTACGTGTCGCGGCGAACGTTTTTTGCCGCCCGGCCGCTTGGTGAAATTATCGCAAATGCCGCTTGTATCAGCCCTTGCGTCGACTTGCATAAATGGTTGTTTAAACAAGTATTGTCTTGACGATGATCGTTGCGACCGATATTAATAACTGCATGGCCGCTTCTTCCGCTTCCCCATCCGCCGGTCGTCGGGCGCAGAAGTTCGATTCGCTCGAACAAGCCGCCTATTTGCAGCTCTGGCGCACCTACGATCGGCTGCGGGCCTTGGAAGACGAACTCTTTGGTCGCTACGACCTCTCCGCGCAACAATACAACACGTTGCGATTGCTCCGCGCCGCGCAGCCCGGCACGTTGTCGACTTCGTCGCTCGGAGCACGGCTCATCTCTCGCGCGCCAGACATGACCCGCCTACTCGACAAACTCGAAGAGCGCGGCCTCGTGCGGCGGGAGCGCAAGCCGGAGAACCGCCGCGTCGTCGAAGTCGGCATCACTTCGGCGGGCGTCGTACTGCTCGATGCCTTGGCCGGTCCGGTGCGCGATTGCCACACTCGGCAACTTGGGCACCTGAGCGATAAGAAACTCCGCGAACTCATCGCGGCCCTTGACGAAGCCCGACGTCCGCACGAGGATCCCGCACAAGCTTGGCCGCAAGGTTAGCGCGCTGCATCAGATTTCACGCCCTTCCCTCTTCATCATCCCTGCCACGAACATGATTCAATCCGCCAATCCTCACGTCATCGTCATCGGCGGCGGCCCGTCGGGCGCCACCACGAGCACGCTCATCGCTCAAAAGGGCTATCGCGTGCAGTTGTTCGAGCGCGAAAAGTTCCCGCGTTATCACATCGGCGAATCGCTGATTCCGGAAACATTCTGGGTGTTCGAGCGGCTGAACATGCTGCCGAAAATGCGGGCCAGCCAATTCGTGCATAAGCACAGCGTGCAGTTCGTCACGTCCAAGGGGAAGCTTTCCGAACCGTTCTACTTCCACGACAACAAGCCGCACGAATGTTCCCAGACGTGGCAAGTCGAACGACAAGAGTTCGACCAGATCATGCTCGATAACGCCCGCGAACACGGCGTCGAGGTTCACGAGGAGACTCGCGTGGTCGACATCCTGTTCGAAGGCGCCCGCGCGGTCGGCGTGAAGGTCATGGATAAGTCGGGAGCCGAGCGAGAGGTTCGCGCCGACGTCGTCGTCGACGCCGCCGGCCAAAGCTGTTTGATTCAAGACCGCTTCAATTTGCGCGAGTGGGACCCGGTGCTGAAGAAGGCCGCCGTGTGGACTTATTGGGGAGGCGCATACCGCGATACGGGCAAGGATGAAGGGGCCACGATCGTCATGCAGACGGAAGGGAAGCAAGGTTGGTTTTGGTACATTCCGCTGCACGGCGATAAGATCAGCGTGGGCGTCGTCGCTCCTTACGATTACTTGTTCGTCCATCGCGAGACGAAGGATCTGGAAAAGATCTACTTCGAGGAAGTCGCCAAGTGTCCCGGTTTGCAGCCGCGAATCGCGAACGCCGAACGGATCGCGCCGTTCCGCGCCGCGAAAGAGTATTCGTATCGTTCGAAGGAAGTCGCCGGCGACGGTTGGGTGCTGGTCGGCGACGCTTTCGGCTTTCTCGACCCGCTCTATTCGTCGGGCGTGCTGCTCGCGCTGCAATCCGGCGCCCGGGCCGCCGACGCGATTTGTGAAGGGTTGGCGAAGGGGGATACGTCGGCCGCGCAACTCGGCAAGTGGGGGCCGGAGTTCGTCGAAGGCATGGAGCGCATGCGGCGGCTCGTCTGCGAATACTACGACGGCTTCAGCTTCGGTCGATTCGTGCAACGTCATCCGCATTTGAAAGGTCACCTCACCGACTTGCTCATCGGCGATCTGTTCACGGACAAGGTCGACGACGTGATTCCGCCGATGAACGCGCTACGCGCGGAAATCGATGCCGCCCGCGCGGCGGCCGCGGCGCCGCCCGTTGAATAATCGGCGGTCGAGTAATCGGCGAATATCGTTATGCACGAAGCCTCGACGTTTGTATCGCTTCTGGCGCAGTTGGCGGTGATGGCGGCGTGCGGCCTCGCCGGCGGCGCAGTCATGCGCTTATTGCGACAGCCGGCCGTGCTCGGCGAAATGCTCGGCGGCGTCTTGCTCGGTCCGACCGTGTTCGGCGCTTTGGCGCCCGAGCAGCAGGCGGGCTTGTTTCCGCTTGCGGGCGATGCCGCCGTGTTGCGCAACGCCGCAGTTAAGCTCGGCATGTTGTTCTTCATGTTCACGGTCGGGCTGGAAATCAATGCCCGCGGAATTTTGAAGAACGGCATCGGCGCGGTCGCGATCGGCTTGTTCGGTACGTTGTTGCCGTTGGCGGCGGGCGTCGGCGCGGTTTATATGTTGCCGTGGCTGTTCGGCGCGGACGTTGCGGCCGACAAGTTTCCGCTCGCGCTGTTCATCGGCGCGGCCATGGCCAATTCGGCCAATCCGGTATTGGCGCGCATCTTGCTCGATCTAGGCCTGCTGAAAGATCGACTCGGCGCGACGATCATGGCGGCCACGGTCGTCGACGACCTCGTGAGTTGGACGCTGCTGTTCGTCGTATTCGAGCAACTCAAGTCGGGCGGCGAATCAAACATTGTGTCGTCGGGCGTCGCCGCCGAGTTGCTCGTTCTCGCCGGCTTCTTCGCGCTGACGCTTGTCTGCGGCTGGCTCGCATCGCGATGTCTCGCCAAGTGGCACGCTCGTCGCCCGCAGCACGTCGCCGGCCGCATCGGATTCCTTTCCGTCTTCGTGCTCCTGTCCGCCGCGGCGGCGGAGTACCTGCAGATTCACGCCTTCCTCGGGCCGTTTCTGTTCGGCGTCGCGCTCACACCGACGGAATCCGACGCTCAAGACGAAACGTATGAAGCCGTGCGACGCTTCGCGCACGGATTCTTCGTGCCGATCTATTTTGTTTCGCTCGGGCTCACGACCGACTTCGCGGCGAATTTTGCGCCGCTGTTGACGGCGGTCGTGCTCATCGCGGCCTGCGTGAGCAAAATTCCCGCGGCCTACGCGGGGGCGCGCCTCGGCGGACTCGGCTCCAGCATGTCGTGGGCCGTCGGTTGGGGCATGAATGCGCGCGGGGCGATCGGAATCATTCTCGCCAATCTCGGGCTAGAAAAAGGGGTGATCGATCAGCCGACATACGTGGCCTTGGTCGTCATGGCGATCGTCACGTCGCTCTTGGCCGCGCCGTTGATGAAGCACTATATGGCCGCGGCCGCGTCGGAACGGAAAAGCACCACCGCACTCCCGGCGCGAGCATAAAAGAAAACCGGCGGTCGCTTTGTGGAAAGCGCCGCCGGTCGGCTAGTTGAATTCTCTTCGTCGAACGGCCCGACTATTTCCACGGTGCGCGGATGTAGTACGTGCCGAATTGGTCGGTGTGCGTCGGCTGCACCGGTTGCGGTTGGAAGGGACCGCCGAGGAACGTACCGTCGGGGCGATTGCCGTAGATGCCGTATTGGTTGCGAATCCGGTGCACTTCGGTGCCCGACGCGCCCCAGCCGTACTTGACCTCGCGATGCACGGTCGGCGGCACGACCATTGCGTGCGGCACGCCGGCCCATTGCGGATCGTAATAATTGCCGTTCCACGGCTGAGTCGTTCGACCGAAGATGCGCGCATCCGCAGCGGCCGACAACTGGCAGCAGAAGAGCGCCGCTAAGGTCAGCCGCATTACCAAAGTCTTCATTCGTGCGCTCTCCTATAAGATGTCACGAGCCGGTCGGATGTCGTGCGCCAAGATGACGACGCGTCGGAGGCCGACAGTTCTCGTGCGCGGGTAAGTTACCAGTAATAGGCCCGGGTCGTCGTCACGCCGCCGCTCGCATGGCGCTTGCGATAGACGTCGTAATGCGACCACATGAACTTGTGCGGGTAGAACGGTTGGTACGTGTACCACGTATTGCCGACCCAGCCCGGCACCGGACGCGGCGATGAATACATCCGTGAGCCGATCGTACCGTTGTCGTTGTAGTATTGCTGGGCGATGCCCGGCGCCGGCGAAAGCAGTGGGCCGACGGCTTGAGCGTCATCGGCGGCGGCGAATAGCGCGGCGCCCGCCGTCACGGCAAACAGCGCACGACGTAACATCAGCATGGCGACGAACTCCTTATTCCGTATCCGTGGAAAGCGCACCGGCCGCAACGTTCCGTGCCGCAGCTGCGCACTGGCGCGAGGCTTCCTTCCTCGCACGCTATTCTTCTCGGCGGCGGCCGCGGCGGCGGGTCAATCTTTGTCTAACGGCTGCAACAACCGGAATCGCCGTAACGACTGTACTTATAAGTCGTCCAAGTCGCCTTGGGGCGACGGGGGGTAGCCGGCTATAATCGGTAAAGTTTACGCATCCTCGTCAGCTCGCCAAGCTGCCGAGTCGAACGTCCGACGTTGACCGGGCCGTTCGTTGCACGTTGCCGATCGACTCATCGTCGCTCGCTACTGCTTACGCCTTAGTAGTTTACGGAGATTCAGGTTTTGAAAAGGACGCCCGCCAAGTCGCCCCCTGTTCGCTCTGCCGCCAAGAAATCGAAGGAAGATGATCACGTCGCCGTGGTCGACGAAGCGGAAGCCAACGGCGAAGCGCACGCTGCCGAAGCGCCCGCGCCGCGCGCTTCGGCCAAACGTCGCGCCACGGCCGAAACGATGGCCGCCGGCCAACGCGATATTTCCGTCAGCGAGTTCTTTGCGAAGAACCGGCACCTGCTCGGGTTCGACAACCCGCGCAAAGCGCTGCTCACGACGGTGAAGGAAGCGGTCGATAATTCGCTCGACGCTTGCGAAGAGGCCGGCATTCTGCCCGAGGTCTGGGTTCATATCGAAACGACCGGCGAGAATCGCTATAAGGTCGGCATCCAAGACAACGGGCCCGGCATCGTCAAAGCGCAGATCCCGAACATCTTCGGCAAGCTCCTCTACGGTTCGAAATTCCATCGCTTGCGCATGAGCCGCGGTCAACAAGGCATCGGCATCAGCGCGGCCGGTATGTACGGCGTGCTCACCACCGGCAAGCCGGTGAAGATCGTCTCGCGCATCGGCGCGAAAAAGCCGGCCCACTATTTCGAACTGCAGATCGACACCAAGCGCAACAAGCCGGAGATCCTCAACGGCAAGGGAGACGGCGTCGATATCGAAGCCGGCGAAGCGGGCGCGAAGTTCATCGAAAAGCACGGCATCGAGTGGATCGACGTAGCCCACGGCACGCGCGTCACCATCGAGCTCGAAGCCAAGTACCAGCGCGGCCGCGGCAGCGTCGACGAATATCTCGAGCAGACGGCGATCGCCAATCCGCATGTGACGCTGCATTACCAAGATCCCGACGGCAAAGTGTACGACTACCCTCGGGCCGCCGAACAATTGCCCCCGGAGCCGAAGGAAATCCTGCCGCATCCGTACGGCATCGAACTCGGCAACCTCGTCACGATGCTTCAAGCGACGAAAGCGACGACGCTGTCGCAGTTTCTCACGTCGAGTTTCTCGCGCGTCAGTTCGTCGAAGGCGGCCGAAGTTTGCGAAGCCGCGAAGCTGAGTACCCGTGCCAATCCGGCGCGTATCGGACGGCACGACGGCGAATTGCTTTATAAGGCTCTGCAAAAGGCGAAGATTCCGTCTCCGGCGACCGATTGCATTTCGCCGATCGGCGTGCCGCTCTTGCTCAAAGGTTTGCACCATGTGGTGCCGGCCGAGTTTTACGTGGCGGAAACGCGCCCGCCGGCCGTGTATCGCGGCAATCCGTTTTTGATCGAGGTGGCGCTGGCCTACGGCGGCTCGTCGGCGGCCGTCAAGATTTCGCTCGAAGCGCTGACGGAAATGCTCGGCGAAACCGATGCTCGGACGTTGCGGCAGTTTCTCATCAACGGCTTCAACGGCATCGGCGGCGATGCGGCGGATAAAATCCTCACGGAAGCGGAGTTCGGCAATCGCACGTCGCCCTCGAAGTTGAAGCCGGCGGAGATTGCGAAACTGCACGCGGCGATGCGCAACGTCAACCTGGAAGAAGGTCAGACGATGAACGTGCTGCGGTACGCGAACCGGGTGCCGTTGCAATTTCAGCCCGGCGCCTGCGCGATCACGCAAAGCATCATGGGGACCAATTGGCGGGCGTACGGCCTTTCGCAATCGCGCGGCGGTTTGCCGAGCGGCCCGGTCACCATCATGGTGCATATCGCCAGCGTGTGGGTGCCGTTTACGAGCGAATCGAAGGAGGCCGTCGCTTCGTATCCGGAGATTCAAAAGGAAATCCGGCTCGGCTTGCAGGCCGTCGGCCGAAAATTGGCGATGTTCGTGCGGAAGCGCATGAAGGTGAAGCAGGAAGGGGAGCGCCGCAACGTGTTCCTCCGCTACCTCGGCGAAGTGGCTATGGCGGTGAACGAAATCAACGGCCGCGACAAACAGAAGCTCTATGACATGCTGCTCAAGGTGGCCAAACGCAAGACGGAGCAGGCCGACATCAAGATGGACGATCAGGGCCGCGTCCTTAAGCGCACGGAAGAAGACGAATACGGCGACAACGTGTTGATTATGAAGCAGGACGAACCGGCTGCGCCGCCGCCGGCGGCCGCTGCGGCAGCGAAAGGTCCCAAGAAAGCAAAGGAAAAAGGGACGGGCAAGTCCGGCCGCTAGGCGGGCGCCCTCACCGGTTTGCTTCCCCACTCGAATCCCCCAGCACTGATTGAAAATATGGCTAAGAAAACTCGTTCGACGAAATCCGGCGGCACGGCGACCGTCAGCACGAAAGATAAAAAGACCCTCGGCTCGCTGCGCGTCATGGCCGACGAAGTAGTCGACTGCGCCGAGAAAGGGCGCGCGCCGCATCTCGACGTTCCCTCGCGATCTCTTTCCAACGTCCGCTTCAACAAGAGCAAGCGTTTCTTGGAAATGGGCTCCGGCACCAACCGCCGGGAGCTATTCAACCTTTCCCAGGCCAAGGCCTACATGCAAACTCTGTTGGTGTCCAGCGGCTGCAAGCGGCTAATCGAGGAGGGGAAGACCACGAGCTTGCGGGGTCTGTACTACATGCTCAAGCACTCGATTGAAGGAACCAAGGAAGAAACGTTCGACGATCAGGCCGACTCCGACACGATCATCGAAGACGTGGAAGTGACGCTCAATTCGCTGCGCGAAGAAATGCACCTCTACGCGAGCAACCGCGGCAATATGGTCGGGCCGATCACGCTCATCGACAGCGGCGACGAAATCGATTGCACGCGCATGGGAAGCGCCGGCTACAGCATTCCGTCGATCTGCGAGCCGGACGTCATTCAGTTCAAGAAGTGCACCGCGAAATTCATCCTGCACGTCGAAAAAGACACCGTCTGGCGACGCTTCGCCGAAGACAAGTTCTGGCTCAAGCACAATTGCCTCGTGACGCACGGCGGCGGGCAGCCGCCGCGCGGCGTACGGCGCTTGTTGCACCGCTTGCACAAAGAGTTGAACCTGCCGGTCTACTGCCTGCTCGATAACGATCCTTGGGGCTATTACATCTACAGCGTGCTCAAGCAAGGCTCGATCAATCTGGCCTTTGAAAGCGTGCGCATGGGAATACCCGAGGCGAAATACATCGGGCTGCGCAGCAAGGATTTCGAGCGCTGCCAGCTTTCCAACAGCGTGAAAATCAATCTCAACGATCAAGATGTGAAGCGGGCCAAGCAAATCGCCGAGTACCCTTGGTTCAAAGACAAGAAGGCGTGGCAGAAAGAGATTCAGACGATGCTCGGCAACGGTTTCAAGCTGGAAGTCGAATCGTTGATCTCGAAAGACATCAGCTACGTGACGGAAGAATACGTTCCGGCCCGGCTCGAAGATCAAGATTGGCTCGACTAAACGCCCCGCCGCGCGGCCGGCTCGTCGCTTGGGCGGCCGGCGTTCGTCGCGCCCTGCGGCTACAATGCCCATCATCTATGTCGCCGCTTTCGGCCGGTATCGCCGTGTTTCCTTATGAGCCGCCCTGGCTGACGGTGGCGGTGCTGTTGGCGTTTCTCCTCTTCATGGGAGGCGCGATCGGCAGCTTTCTCAACGTCGTTATTTACCGCGTGCCGGCGGGCTTGAGCATCGTGAAGCCGCGCTCGCGCTGCCCGCGCTGTCTCGTGCCGATTCTCGCGCGCGACAACTTGCCGGTCTTGGGCTGGTTGCTGCTGCGCGGACGTTGCCGCTATTGCCGGACTCACATTTCCTCGCGGTATCCGCTCGTGGAACTCGCCGCCGGCCTCGTATTCACGGCACTTTGCCTGGGCGAGGCCGTATTCGAAGGGGCGACCCTGCCGCTCCCCCCGCGCGCGGGCGAACAGGCGCCGCTGTTCGGCATCGCCGTGTATCATTTCGCGCTCTTTTGCGGGCTCGGCGCCGCGGCGCTCATGGCCTACGACGGCGCCGTCGTGCCGCCGGGGTTCTGGCGCGTGATGCTTCTGATCGGTCTGGTGCCGCCGCTTCTTTGGCCCGATCTGCGGCCGGTGCATTTCGCGATCGCCGCCGCCGGCCACGGACGACTGGCGATCGGACTTGCCGACGGCGCGCTCGGCGGCTTGCTCGGCGCGCTACTCGGGGCCGCGTCGTGGCCGACCGCGACGATTCGCGCCCGTGCGCGCAGCGGGCACCTCAACGCCGTCGCGGCACTCGCGTGCGTCGGGGCGTTTCTCGGTTGGCAAGCCGCGGCGGCGGTCGGCCTTGCCGTCGCCTGCCTCGTGCTCGTGCGCGGTTTGTTGCAACGCGTCGGCCTCGGGCCCGGCAGGCTTTGGCTCGCCGCGCCGTTTTTCGCGACGCTCGGCTTCGTGCTCGGCTGGAAGCTGCTCGCGGCGCAGGTCATGGCGGGCAAGTCGTCGTTACTCGCTCCTGCCGCTCCGCCGTGGTTTGCGGCGGCCGCGGTCGCGGGCACGTTCGCCCTGTCGCTTGCCGCGCGGCCGTTGCTGCTGGGCGAAGCAGCCGCGTCTGCTGTGTTGCCTCGTTCGCAGAGTTCCGCATCGCCCCCCTAATTCGATCGCCGCACGCGAACCAACCATGCTCAACATCACGTTCCACGGCGCCGCCGAAACCGTCACCGGCTCCAAGTATTTGCTGGAAACGGAAGACGCGCGCGTGCTGATCGATTGCGGGCTCTTTCAAGGTCTGAAAGAGCTGCGCCTCCGCAATTGGCAGGATCTGCCGTTCGCCGAACAGAGCGTCAACGCGGTGGTGCTCACCCATGCGCACATCGACCACATCGGGTACCTGCCGCGATTCGTGAAGTCGGGCTTTCGCGGTCCGATCTACGGCACGCCCGCCACGACCGAACTCGCGGAGATTCTGCTTTTTGATTCCGCCGGCAACCAAGAATCCGACGCCGAATACGCCAACCGCAAAGGTTTTTCCAAGCACCATCCGGCGTTGCCGCTCTACGATGCGCAGGACGTCGCCCATACGTTGAAGCTGTTGAGCGCCGTCGACCACGAGCAGTGGTTCAATCCGGCCGGTTCGATTTGGTGCCGCTATCATAATGCGGGCCATCTGCTCGGTTCGGCGATGATCGAAGTGGAAGTACGCCAGGGCCCGAAGCCGGTACGCGTGTTGTTTTCCGGCGACGTCGGCCGTTACGGCGCGCCGCTTTATCACGACCCGGCCCCGCCGCCGGCGTGCGACTATTTGATTTGTGAAAGCACGTACGGCGACCGGGACCACGGCGACCAAGGCATCCTAGATCAATTATGCGACGTGGTCCAAGGCGCCATCCGTCGCGGCGGCGTCATGGTCACCGCGTCGTTCGCCGTCGGTCGGGCGCAGCAACTTATTTATCTGTTGCGCGTCTTGGAGAAAGCCGGCCGCATCCCGCAGATTCCCATCTATCTCGATAGCCCGATGGCGGCTTCCGCGACGCTCATCTTCAACAAGTATCACGACGAACACGACATGAGCGAGGACCGCTCGATCAGCGCGGAAGATGCTTTGAAGGCGCCGAACGTTCACGTGGTGCGCGACGTGCGGGCATCGAAGCGGATTAATAGCGTCACGGGTCCGGCGGTGATCATCGCGTCGAACGGCATGATGACCGGCGGCCGCATTTTGCATCATCTCAAGCAGCGCTTGCCCGACCCGAAGAATACCGTGGTGCTCGGCGGCTACATGGCGCCCGGCACGCGCGGGCGCGACATGCAAGAAGGGCGCGACCGCATTCGCATCTATGGGCAGGACGTCCCGGTGCGCGCCCACCGCGCTTCGATCTCGGCGATCAGCGGACATGCCGACCGCAGCGAATTACTCCGCTGGCTCAAGAATTTGCCCGCTCCGAAGCGCACGTTCTTAACGCACGGCGAGCTCGCTTCGGCCAACGCACTGGCTGAAGCGTTGCGCGCGGATCGCGGTTGGGATGTGGTCGTGCCGAAGATGGGCGCCGAGTTTCCGCTGGTTTAGCCTACGGGCGGCTGTGCCTCGATCCTTCTCCCCTGGCAGGAGCTGTGTTACCTTCCTTCTCCCCTCGCGCAGAATTATTAGACTGCTAGCGTGTGGAGTTAAATCGCGTTCGCGTTCCAAT
>CAZWDN010000132.1:0-12835 GCA_964633125.1 uncultured Pirellula sp.
ACGATTCGAACACAAGACTCCGGTCGCAGACGCTTCCGGCTCGCTAAGGACTAAGTTATTTCACGCGGTTCATGCGGGCCGCCAAGTACTTGCTCAACGCCAAGTCGAGCGGTTGGTCGGTGCGAAGTTGCAGGTAGTCGATATTGCGCGCGTAGCAACCTTGGCGAACCGCCTTCGTAAAAGCTTCAAACTCCGCGAGGTATGCTTTGCGCAAGCTCGGTGGATCGACCAATTGCTCGGGCAAGCCTTCGAGGCCTTTGAACAGCGTCATGTTGCGGAACGGGAAATCGAGTTCGGCCGGGTCGAGCACGTGCATGAGAATCACCTCATGCCGGCGGTGGCGAAAGTGCTTGAGCCCGGCCATGAGCGAACCGACGTCGTCGAACAGATCGCTGAGCACGACGACGACGCCCCGTTTCTTGTAGCGTTCGGCGAGGTCGTGGAAGATCGGACCCATCGAGGTCTTGGCCGTCGACGGTTTAATCTCCATGGCGTGCAAGAGCTGTTTGAGATGCGTCGGATGCGTGCTCGGGCGAATCAGCGCCCGCACCTCGCGGTCGAACGTCGTGAGGCCGACGCCGTCTTGTTGTTGCAGCACGAGATACGTGAGCGAAGCCGCGACGCAGCGGGCATAGTCGAGCTTGGAGAGCGGCGCGTCGTCGCTCTTGTAGGTCATGCTTTCGCTGACGTCGAGCAGTACGTAGCAAACGAGGTTGGTTTCTTCTTCGTACTGCTTGAGGTAGACGCGATCGGTCTTGCCGAACGCCTTCCAGTCGACGTAGCGCAGGTCGTCGCCGGGGACGTATTCGCGGTGTTCGGCAAACTCGACGGAGAAGCCGTGGAACGGGCTCTTGTGAGCGCCCGTCACATAACCTTCGACGATGGACCTTGCGCGCAGCTCCAAGCCTTGCAGCTTAGCGAGCGTCCGCGGATCCAAAAATTTCCGGTAGTTTTCCACGGCTCAACGCACCATCGTCGGAAGCAGGAATAACGTCCATGAGGCGGCGCACGATATCGTCGGGGCGGAGCCCTTCCGCTTCGGCGTTGAAGTTGGTCATGATGCGATGTCGCAAGACCGGCAGCGCCACGGCGCGAACGTCTTCACAAGTGGCGGCGTAACGACCGTGCAGCGCCGACCGCGCCTTGGCCCCCAGTACAAGGTACTGGCTGGCCCGAGGCCCGGCGCCCCAGCTGACGTAGTCGGTGATGAAGTCGGGCACTTCCCCCTTCTCGCGCCGCGTCAGCCGGGTGAATTGCATGGCATACCGCATCACATGGTCGGGCGCGGGGATCTTACGCACGATCTGCTGCAGCGCGAGGATCTCGTCGCCGTTTAAGGTCGGTTTCAATTGCACATGCGCGTCGGTCGTCGTGCGGCGGACGATCTCCAACTCTTCCTCTTCCTCGGGGTAGTCGACGAAGACGTTGAACATAAAGCGATCGAGCTGGGCTTCCGGCAACGGATAGGTGCCTTCCTGCTCGATGGGGTTTTGCGTCGCGAGCACGAAAAACGGCGGATCGAGCTTGTAGCGCCGACCGCCGACCGTGACTTGATGTTCTTGCATCGACTCCAGCAGCGCCGCTTGCGTCTTGGGCGGCGTGCGGTTGATTTCATCGGCGAGAATGACGTTGGCGAAGATCGGCCCCGGCAGGAATTTGAATTCGCGCGTGCCCGAGAGCTTGTCCTCTTGAATGACTTCCGTGCCCGTGATGTCGGCGGGCATGAGGTCGGGGGTGAACTGCACGCGGCTGAATTTGAGCGTCAGCGTGTCGGCGAGCGTGCGAATGAGCAAGGTTTTGGCGAGGCCCGGCACGCCGACGAGCAAACAATGCCCGCGCGCGAACATGGCGATCAGAAGCTCTTCGATCACTTGCTGCTGGCCGACGATGACCTTTTGCAATTGCTCGTTGATTTGGCGAAACGCCTGGTGCAGGCGATGTACCGCCTGAACGTCGTCATCGGCAAGCGACATGAGGACCTCGGAAGTTATTGCACTCGAAACGCGTTGCGATCGGGACCGCGCCGGCGGCCGCGCGAGGGCTTCGGCGGCGGCGGTTCTGGATATTGAAAGATCGGGCCCTGACCGGCGAGCGCGGCGTCCCAATCGATGCGTGCTTGTTGTACTCCGCCGAAGCGGTCGAAGGCCACTAGTTCGTTGGGCGAGGCGATCAAAAGAAATTCGCCCGCCGGAACGATGTTGCCGCCGCCGACGTCGCGTCCGCGGTCGATGACGCCGGTGGAAAGCTCGACTTCGCGCAAGCGCTCGAAGCCGTCGCTCGAAAAAACTTCGAGCGTGGTGCGGGTCGGCCAGAGGCAAACGTCGCGCAGCAGCACGCCGCGGCCGTAGCCTTTGGGAGATTCGTCAGGCCAGGATTGCGTGACGATGCCGCTCGTGGTTTCGATGCGCGAAAGCTTATCTCCGGAGGCGAACAGGTGATCGCCGGCGACTCCCAACAGATGCACGGCGCCGGCCGCGAGGTCGCTTTCCCAACGGATTAGGCCGGTCGACGCATCGACGGCGAGAATATGCCGACTATCGGCCGGCGCGACGTACAACGTACCGCGGTCGTAGACGCAGGGCGTGAGGTCGCGATGCACATGCTGCGAGCCGCGGTTCGGGTCGTCGCCGGCTCGCGGATAGAGCGTCACCCAGCGGATCGCGCCGTCGCGCTTGGCGAGCGATGCGACGGCCCCGAGATTCGTGTTGATGAACAGGGCATCGCCGACCATCGTCAGCAACGTGTGCGTGATTTCATCGAGTTGGCCTTGCCCGGGCGATTCTGCGGAGCAGATCAAGCGTCGCCAGACGGGAGCCTTGGTTTCGGCGTCGTAACATGCAACATGCGTCTGAGGCCGTACTCCCCCTTTGCGCAGCGCGACGTAAACATGCTCGTCGTCGGCGACGGGCGTTCCTTCGAACGACCAACCCTCTTCGGGCGGATCGAGCTTCCAGAGGTTCCGTCCTTCCGCATCGAGTTCCAGGCAGATGATGTTGCCGGAACCGCCCGAACGCCGATCGTCGCCGGCATCCGACGTGACCGCGGACCCCATACGAGCATACAAGCGGTTCTTGTAGACGGTGAGCGTGAAACGCGGCACGCCGAGCATCGAACGCGAGGGGAAGCCCTGGTCTTGTTGAGGCGAATCGTCTTGATAGATCAGCGGGTCGCCGCCCCAAGCAGGCTCGCCGGTTCGCAAGTTGTAGGCGAAGATTTGCGAACCGTTGTGGATGAAGACTTCGCCTCCCGAAACAACGGGGTGATAGCTCAGCGCGGCTTGCTTGTCTTCGGCCGGTCGACGAATCGGCTGTTCTGAATCGGCGACGACGACGGGCACGAGCGGGACGCGCCATTTCACACGGCCGATGTCGAACGTCGACGCGGCCGTGCAGTTGCGGGCGAAGTTGCCGGCGAACGTCGGCCAGTCGGACGACTCGACCGCCGGCGGCCATTCGCCGCTCTCCTGCACGAGTGCGGTGAGCGCCTCGACGTAATTCGCCTCGCGTCCCGCCAGCCTTCCGGCGGCGGCGGGGTACGCCGCAGCATAATCGCGCAGCCCCGCTCGAGCCCAAGCGGTCGAGCCTTCGAGAATGGAAACCAAAATGAGCCGGGCGAACACGTCGTCCGGTTTAAGATCGGCGCCGGGGTACGCGCCGCGCGAACCCTCGACTCCGCACTCGCGCAGCAACGCCGCGACGCGCATGAGTTCGGGATCGAGCGCCTTCTCGACGACGAGGAACACCTGCCGACGGCTTTCCCAGCGACGGTAGTATCGCTGCAGCAACGCCAGGTCCGCCGCGGTCAAGGTCTTATCGGCCGCGACCGCATCGAAGGCCGTTTCGGCGATCACCGCCGGCGGCGTTTCGATGAGTTGCTCCCAGCAGCCCCGGGCCGCGCCGTAGTCGCCTCGCTCCAGGGCATACTCGCCGAGCAGCCAGAGGGCTTCGTCGCCGTAGCTGCTCGCATAAAACTGGTCGACGACGCGCCGCAGCAACTGTTCGCGTTCGGCGCTCGTCCGCTTTGCGTCGTCGGCGGTCGCTTCCTCGAACCACTGACGGGCTTGGGCGTCGACTTGGTCGCGATAGAGGGCCAACGCATCCGGCGGCAGAGCCGCGAGTCGGCGGTGGCAATAGTCGCGAATGCGCACGTAGTAGCCCGGCGCGGCGGCGACGACTTTGTCCCCTTTAGCGTCGGCCAACTGCCGCAGCGTATTGATGGTTTCTTGCCATTGCCGGTTGGCGATGAGAACCTTCACGCGTTCCAGGTGGCCGCGCGTGACGCCGTCGGCTTCGTCGAGCGTGACGTTGCCGGAAAGCTCCACCGCCCGCATGCGCGGCGGGCTGAGCACGGTCGAAATCGCCGCGAGGGCGACGGCGATCACGATGCGGCGGAAACGCGTCATGCCGGGAGTTTACCGTGGGGGGCCGAGGGGCAGCGGTAATCCAGCCGCCGACCGTCGCCTCGCACAACCTTTCGAAGCGTCCGCCGTGCCGCCTATCCGCCAAGCGCAAGTATATGCGAGAGCGTAGGTTATTGGAAGAAAATCGCCGACCTTCACGGCGAATCTTGCTGACAGGGCGAGCCCGACGCGCTATCCGGCCGCGTGGCCTTCCACGAGTCGACCGATGTAGAACAGTGCGATCGAGGCAACCATCATCGTGAGCATCGGCCCGGTGCGGATCGCTCCGGCGAGTTCTAGCGGAATAGCCAGCGGCAAACCGATAAGCGCCGCGATCTGCAGAATTCGGCCCAGGATACGCATGGACGAAGCGTTGAACGGAGAACGGGAAAGCGGCCGTGCGAACGTCGCGGCTCGACACCGTCTTTATAGCCGATCCCCCGCAAGGAATATACGCGTCCGGCACGATTGGCATGGCGCAGGTTGACGGTTTTTGTCGGCAGGGTCAAATACGGCCGGCCGCCGCCGCTAAGAAGCGAATTGCTTCCGGCATCCGTCGGCTTTGCAAAACTCGGAACCGTCGCATGTCATCGCCGTCGCCCGTTGCTCCGCTGCGCTATCCTCCCGTCGGGTTCTTTCGCCGGATTGTGCGCAGCTTGCGGTTGCGCTGCCCGCGCTGCGGCAAGGGGAAGCTCTTCACTAGTTGGATCCGGATGCACGAGCGGTGCGGTGAGTGCGGGCTCGATTTTCACCGTGAGCCGGGCTTCTATCTGGGCTCGATCTACATCAACTACGGTCTCACGGCGATGGCCGTTACCGTGACCTATGTCGCAGCGATGGCCACGGGCTACGGGCAGAGCCGCACGTTGTTTTGGGGCAGCCTCGCCTTCTGCGTGCTATTCCCGCTTTGGTTCTTTCGCTACGCGCGCAGCCTTTGGCTCGGTATGGATCAATTCTTGGACCCGCAGGTGGAACCGCCGAAGTAGCGGGGAGACCCCGGGCGGGAGGGGGCCGAAGTGCGGCTACTCGTCGTTCGAAGCCGACGGCGTCTTTTCTTCCGTGTCCGTCGAAGGAGGCGCGGCTTCCGAACCGTTACGGCCGTGGTACATCGTGTAGTACACGTAGCCGCCGAAGCTGCCGACGATCAGAAACGGCATCGACATCATGAAGATGATGCTGAGTTGATAGCCGCGAACGATGTTCACACGACCCGGCCCCTGCCCTGCTTGGGCTTCCGCGCAACCCGGGCAGGCTTGGGCGGCCGTGGGAAGCCCGAGGCATCCCAGCGCCAACAAAACTGCCAGTGCGAGTTTGCGAACGTGAGTCATGGCGGGCGCTTCGATCTTGAGATGCATGAGTCGTCGCGACGTTCTTCGATTATAGGCCGGTCGGCTCAGCCCGGATAGGCATGGTAGAGCAGCGCGTAAATCAAGACGCCGGTTATGGATACGTATAGCCAGATCGGGTAGGTCCAGCGGGCGATCCGCACGTGCTTGGCCCGATTGTCCCGGTAGCCGTGATAGATGGTGACGAGCGCCAACACCGGCACGGCCGCCGCGAGCGCAACGTGCGAAATTAAGAGTGCGAGATACGCCGGGCGAATCGCCGCGGGCCCGGCGAATTCTTTGCCGTGCTTCCCTTCGTTCACGAATAGTAGTTGGTGATACGTGAGATAGCAGACGAGAAACACTACGCTCACCGCGAAGGCGGCGAGCATTGTGCGCTTGTGCGCCGTTTCGCGCCGCCGGCGAATTAGCCGCACGCCGACGACGAGCAACACCGCCGCGAGCGCATTGAGCACGGCGTTCACGGTCGGCAGATCACGATAGCTGAGTGCGAATAGCAAAGTGGCGGGCAACATCACTTCTTATCCGTCGTTGCTGATGCCGCTGGGCGGGCAGTTGCCGAGGCGGTCGGGGTTGCCGAGGGCTTTGCCGTCGCCGAAGGCCCGGCACTCGTCGCGGCCGCGGGTGCCTTCTCCTCCAGCAAATCCCGAATCTTCTCGCGGGCCTTTTCGAGTTTCGACGCTTCACGATGATCAAACGCCCCGCGCACCGTGCCTGCGCGATCGAGCACCACGATCTCGTCGGTATGCGTCGGACGTCCGAGTTCGTCGACCCCGACGGCCGTCAGCCGCAGCGACCGCCCGAGTTCTTGGGTGTCGCGCAGCGGGCCGGTGAGAAACCACCATTGGTCCGAGTCGCCGGTGAAGTCGTGGGCATACTTCGTGAGCCGCTCCGGCGTATCGGTCGCCGGGTCGATCGTAATGCTGACGAAGCGCACGTCTTCCTTGGCAAACTCCTTTTGCAGGTCGGCCACCTTCTGATTCAGCACGCGGCAAGTGCCCGGGCAGTTGGCGAAGAAGAAGTTGATCACAGTGACGTGCCCTTCCAAGTCGCCGAGCTTGATCTCTTTGCCGCTCCGTTCGGTGAACTTGAATTCGCCGATCGGGCGCGTCGGCTTCAGGTTCAGGTCGGCCTTGTAGTCGACCTCCTCCTCCATGGCCTGAAACGATCGATACACGAGCACGCCGGCGTACCCGCCGGAGGCGAGCAGCAACACGGAAAGCCAAATCTTGACGGCCAAATTGTTCATAACAAGTCTCCCGTCGTCCGCGCCGCCGACATCCGAACGGCCAGGGCGAACAAGCCCGCGGCCAGGAGCGACGTGACGATCAAGCAGAGGGACAGCGAAGGAAGATGCGGCGGCAGCAACGCCGCGCCGTTCTCCACGTTCAGATACAGCAAATGGCGCAGTCCCGCGGTCATGTAGGTCATCGGATTTGCCAGCATGATCCACCGCAACCACCCCTCGCCGGGGAAGAATGCGCCGGACAACAGCCACATCGGCATCAAGAATACGCTCATTACCGCGTGGAATCCTTGCGTCGAATCCATGCGCCACGCGATGAGAAATCCTAGCGCCGTGAGCGTAAACGAACAGAGGAAGCTGAATCCGGCGACGGCCAAGACCATCGTCGGCGAGTAGTCGAGGCCGAGCGTGAGCCCGAGCAGGAAGAAAATCATTCCCTGCACCAGCGCGATGAGCGAACCGCCGAGCAGTTTGCCGAGCACCATGCTCCAGCGCGCGATGGGGGCGACCAACACCGATTGCAAGAAGCCCTCGCGGCGATCTTCGATAATCGAGATCGTCGTAAAGATCGCGGTGAAGAGGAGAATCAGCGAGAGCGTGCCGGGGAAAAAGTATTCGCTGTAGCTCACGGCCGAGGCCGCGCCGTCGCCGGTCGGCATGCTTTGCGGCATGCGAAACGACGGGCCGAGCCCCGCGCCGAAGAGGAGCCAGAAGATGATCGGCTGTCCGATCGCGCCGACCACGCGATTGCGTTGGCGGAAGAATCGCACCAGTTCGCGCTTGCAGAGCGTCCACACGACGAGCCAAGGACGCTCGGCGCCGGCGTGCATCGTCGGCTCGGCGAGGGGGGGCGGCGCGGTCGGTCTTACGGGCGGCGCGACGCTCATCCGGCGTGCCTCCGCTTCGTGGCGACCGCAGGCGCAGGCTCTTCGCTTAGGAAGCGGTGCCCGGTCCGTGCGATGAATACGTCTTCGAGCGTCGGCTTTCCGAGCGTGATTGCCTTGATCCGGCCCGGGAACGCTTCGACGAGTTGCGCGACCAAGCGATGCCCCTCCGGCTGTTCCAGTCTTACGACGTCGTCGAACCGGCGGGCTTCCCAGCCGAACCGTTCGCGGATGCCCGCGACCAGCGTTTCCGGCTCGTCGCTTTCCAGCGACAACGTATCGCCGCCGACGGTCGCGCGCAGGTTGTTCGGCGTATCGAGGGCGACGAGCTTCCCACGGTCGAGAATCGCCAGGCGATCGGCCTTCTCGGCCTCTTCCAGCAAATGCGTGGTCAGCAGGATCGTCACCCCCTGCTCTTTGCGAATCATTCGCAGGTATTCCCAAAGGTCGCTCCGCGCGCCCGGATCGAGCCCGGTGCTCGGTTCGTCGAGCACCAGCACGCGCGGTTCGTGCAGCATTCCTTTGGCGAGTTCGACGCGGCGCCGCAAGCCGCCCGATAGCGTTTCGACCCGATCTCCGCGACGGTCGCTCAGCCGCAACCTCGCGAGCATTTCATTCACGCGCTCGCGAAGCGCAAGTCCGGAAAGACCGTATAGGTGCCCTTGATGGAACAGGTTCTCGGTGACGGTGAGCTTCTTGTCGAGACTGGGGGCCTGAAACACCACCCCCATCGCGCGCCGCGCGGCATGCGTTTGCTTCGCCGTGTCGAAGCCGAGCAGCCGAATGGCGCCGGCTTGCAGCGGGATGAGGGTCGACAGCAGCCGAAAGAGCGTCGTCTTGCCGCCGCCGTTAGGGCCGAGCAGCGCGAATATCTCCCCCGCGGCGACCGTAAACTCCACCGAGTCGAGCGCCGTGCGCGTGCCGTAGCGGTGCGTAACCTCGGCGATCTCGACGGCGGCGGGCGTGGTCATGTTCATGGGAGCGTTGTTCGGGAGTGCTCGAAACGCCGTCTGCGGCGTTCGGTCCCTGAACGCGATCCGCGCGGAACGCCGCGGAGGGCGTTCCCGACGGAGAATGAAACCTAGTGCTTGGCGCCGCCGTGATCTTTGCCTTCAGCGTACGGCAGCGACGCTTCGACCAGCGCGTCGGTGTCCGACGGTTGGCCGACGAACGGCATCCGGCTCGGCGAGTGCGAGTAGCCGTAGTTGCCGTGGACTCGCATGCCGATATCCGGAATGAGCGCGAGCACGAGAAACACCGACATGATGGACGCGGGAATCGTCAGCACGTATTTCCAGTCGGCTTCCCAGATCAAGTGCATGAAGAACAGCATGACCAAGAGGGCCTTGGTGCAGGACACGGCCATCATGAACGCCCAGCCGACGGCCGGCTTGTCGTGAAACGGCCAAGCGTCGCTGTAGGTGAAGAACGAAGCGCCGGTCAGGATGCAGAGCGCTACGAAGATCTTGATGTATTTGCCGATGCCGCCGTGGTCGTCGTGACCGTGGGCGCCGTGTTCATGGCCTGCGGCGTGCGTGTCGTGCGAATGGCTATGGTCAGTCATGTGTGAAACCGAGTGAAAGGGATTCTGTCGATGCGCTACAATCGTCTGCCGCGTCAGAACAGATACAGAATCGGGAACAGGAAGATCCAAACCAAGTCGACGAAGTGCCAATACAGGCCGACGTTTTCGATGATGCCCGCGTTCGTCGCCGTGAACTTCATCGGCATCATCAGCGAGAAGGCGATCAGGCCGACGATCACGTGGATGGCGTGGAAGCCGGTGAGCGTGAAGTAAGTGGCGGCCCACATGTTGCCGCCCGGCACGACGATCGGCATTTGCAGCCAGTGGTACGTGTCGTTGAGCGCCGTGAAGTGCCGCTTATCGCGGGCTCCGGCCATCGGCATGATTCGCGCCGCCAGGGCGTAGAGCACTTCCGGTTTGTTGTCGGTCTTCGCTTCGGCGAGCAGCGGGGTGACGATTTCTTCCTTCTTCTTCCAGCCTTCTTCCCCTTCTTCGCGCGAGGCGGTTTCCTTGGCCCGCTCGTCGGCGATGGCCTTCAAGCGTTCGGCCGATTCCGCTTCCGAGAGCTTTTTCTCGGCGACTTCCGCGGCCAGGGCGTCGTACTTGGCCGTCAGCGCCTTGCGCTCGGCTGCGACGCCGTCGAGAATCTCTTCCGCGCGGTACTTCACGGCCGAACCGTAGTAGCGGTCGGCCTTTTCATAAATGTTGAAGATCGGGCTGCCCGGCAGCGTCGGCACGATCTTGTGCGCGAACTTGGCGCGATACTCGATCGCCTTGACGCCGAGGAACACCGAACCGAGGGCGAGCGTCAAGATCAGCCAGAACTTGGCGGCGTCCGAACGATTCTTCTTCGCGGCTTCCAAAGCCAAGACGATCGTCACCGACGAGCAGATGAGCACGAAAGTATTGAACGCACCGGTCGGCTCGCTCAAGTGCACGGCGTGCGGCACCGGCCAAACCGTGGCGCCGAAGCGAAGCACGATGTACATGCCGATGAGGCCGGCGAAGAACATGATTTCGGTCGAGAGAAACAACCAGAGAAACAGCTTGCCGTTGCGCAGCGGCAACGCCGGCTGGTATTGGAGTTTCACATGACCGGCGGCGGAGGCATGAGCTTCGTGAGACATGGCGGGCAACGTTCAGGGTTCGAGGTATTTGTTGTTCTTAGTTTTTCGTGCTAGGTGCTTGGTTACAGCCTCTAGTCTCTGCATCTGTTAGGAGTACGGCCCCAGCATCAACATGAGCAACAGCGACGGCAGGTAAATCACCGAGGCCCGCAACAGGATGCGCGCCGAAGGTTCATCGAGCCGGGCCATGAAGCGCACGGTGCAGGCGAGCTGCGCCAAGCCGAGGCAGCAGGCCCAAACGAAATAGAGCGGACCGGCGGAATCGACGACCGACGGCAACAGGCTCACGGGAATCAGAATCAACGCGGTGACCACGGCTTGCGCTCCGGCCCGCCGCCCCGAGGGGTCGACGACAGTAAGCATTTGCAATCCGGCGCGAGCGTACTGTTCGCGATAGATCCAAGCGATCGCCATGAAGTGCGGAAACTGCCAGAGAAACACGATCATGAACAGTGCGGCGGCCGAGAGATTCAGCGGCCCTTCGACGGCGGCCCAGCCCATGAGCACCGGCATCGCGCCGGCGATCGCTCCGACGACGGTGTTGAGGGACGTGTGGCGTTTCATCGGCGTGTAGACGACGACGTAGAGAAACCAAGTCGCGAAGCCGAAGGTCGCCGTGAGCGGATTGACTTGCGACGCCAACAACACGACGCCGGCGATCGTGGTGACAAAGCCGAACACGGCGACTTGCCGCGGCGTGAGGCGCCCGGCGGGGAGCGGACGCTCGGCGGTCCGACGCATCCGCAGGTCGGTGCCGACTTCCAGCCATTGGTTCCAGGCGCTCGCCCCGGCGGCGACCAGCGCCGTGCCCGAGAGGAGCCAGGCGAGCAGCGCGGCGTCGGGCAGCATCCAGCGGGCCGTGAACGCCGAAAGGGCGACGGTTACCAGCTCAAGTACCGCGATGCGCGGCTTCGTGAGTTCGAGGTAATCGTTCCAACGACCGGCGACCCAAGGTTGGACCGTATCGACTTGCGCCGCGACGGGAACATGCGCGTGGGCATGGGAATGGACGGCGACCGGTTCTTCTTGCGCGATCAGGCCTGCACTCATGCCGTGGCTCCTCGCAGCATGAAGCCGGACATGAGGAGCGCGGCCGACGAGGCTTGCACGCGACGTATAGCCGGCGATTCACCGCATAACAGCTTGGCCCGCAGCGTGACGACCAGCGAAGTGACCAAAATCAGGGAGCCGACGGCGACATGCGCCGTGGTGACGAGCAACTGCGTGAAGCTTTGCGTGCGGACGACGTACTCGCCGACCAGCGACGTCTGGGCCCAATCGGGGAAGCCGTAGTTGACGACCCACGTGCCTGCGCCGAGCGCGAGTTGCACGCAGAGCGCGACCAGTAATAACGAGGCGGGACGACGTACCGACGGCAATTCACCGACGACGGAGATCCGACAACTGCGCGCGAACACGAGCACGACATGCACGGCGAGTACGGCTGCCATGAATAAATGCAGCAGCACCGCAATGCGGAACAAGCCGGGGCTCGCGCTCTCGGGCATGTGCGGCGTATGGCGGACGACGGCACCGAACACAAGCTGCAAGTAAGCGAGCGCCGTCGTGACGAGCGACAAGCGGAACAGCTTGGCGCCCCCCTCTTGTTTGCTCGGTGATGCGGAGGCGACGTTGCGAGCCGTGTAATGCCAGAGCGCCACGGACAAGGCGAAGAAAAGCGGGCCGACGCAGCCGTGGACCATCGCCAAGAGTTGCTTGCCGAGCACCACGCGCATGCCGCCGAGGACGCCTTGGAAAATGACGAAGCCGAGCGAGAACCAAGCCAAGCGCTCGAGCCACGCGGGGGACTGATGCTTGCGGAGCGACCAGCAGAGCACGATGGTCAACAGGCCGACCAAAGCGCCGAACAGGCGATGGCCGTGTTCGACGAAGATGTCCCACGGGCCGAAGAACCAGGTCTTCCACGGATAGAGGAAGAGGTTGTAGCCGTAGGTGCTCGGCCAATCTGGCACGGCCATCCCGGCGTCGGAAGAGGTGACCAGTCCGCCGACCCAGATCAGCGGAAACACCGCGCAGACGAGCAGCGTCGCCGGCCGGTGAGGCAGACGCAACGGCGTCGAATTCGCTGTGGTGTTCGACATCAGTTCTCTTACTATTTAGCCGCGACGCTTGTCGTCTCGCTTCGCGCGGAGACAAGTTCCGCGGCAAAAACGATCTGCTTAGTGGTGTTCCGGTTGCTTTTCGCCCGGACGCGGCGGTTCGATCTGCGGATAGTAGTCCGAGTCGTGGCCCGGGAAGTTGTATTCGTACGGGCCGCGGTAGGCGACCGGTTGGAAGTCGAAGTTGC
>CAZWDN010000133.1:0-7021 GCA_964633125.1 uncultured Pirellula sp.
ACGAGCACCTTCCTCCGCAGACGAACGCTTCGACGTACTGCACAAGGCAGCAGAGATCGAATGCGATTTCAGGTGTCAGTATCCCGAAAGTGCCGGCCCGAAAGCCAGAGAAGTTTTGGGCCACTCGCGATTTTTCAGCCGGCCAAATCGACGCTTGACGTCACGATCGCGAAGCGGCAGGAAAAACACCTCTCCCGCCGGGAGAGGTCGACGAGCGCAAGCTCGGCGGGTGAGGGTGACGTCGCGGCGCGTTTCGTTCGGCTACCTAGAAGCGTCAGCGCTTGCGGTAACTTCTGTCTGTGGAGCGCCGCGCAGCGTCGTGCCGCGTCACCCTCACCTGCCCTGCGGGCATCCTCTCCCAGAGGGAGAGGAGTTTTCGTTCCGCTCTCGCGCGGACCGGGCGTGGCGGCTCGTCGGCTTCGGCTATCGGCGACATCAAGGAACCCGCAGGGTTCCCGGCCATGAGCCGGTGGTCGCGGAGGAAAAAGGGGGACATTCTACTTTTTCCTGATGAAAAACCAGAATGTCCCCTTTTCCTTCGTCAGACCTGCCAGAGTCCGAATTCAATCCCGCTCTGAAGGAAAATGGCGCATGTGCCGTGGCCCGGAATTGCCATGGGCGCAACGGCAATCTCGGCCCCGGATTTCGCCGCCGCCGCGACAGCCGCTTCGATGTTCTCCACGAGCATGTAAGGTCTCACGACCGGCCTTTCGCCATCGTGCATCGGTGCCCGAACTCCTAACATGCCGCCGTTTGCCAGTCCGGCGGTGCGCGCACCGCCCAAGTTCTGGTCCACATCGCGAAAGGTCACGCCGTGCATTTTTGAATAGAGCGTGCAAACAGTTTCAACATCCTTCGTCACGATTTCGAGGTAATGAATTCGCATCGCTGCTCCGTAGTCAGTGTCACGCTCGTTTTTGTTCGGGGGATCGTCCGGTGAACGGTCCCCGCCGGATGTCGCACGCTCTTGACCGCGTGTGCAGCCGAGAGTCGGGAAGGTCGTGATGGAAAGCGCCACCAAAGACATTGCATTGCGGCGCGACATTGATCGATCAATTCGAGCCATTGGTCGTATTCGCATAACTATGCCGTTAGATCGTTCTCGACGTAATCCAGAGCAAAGGGAACATTCTACTTTTTTCTAATGAAAAACCAGAATGTCCCCTTTGTCCCTCCCAAACGGAACCGAACGGTCGCCGACCGGGAGTGCGCTCCGCGACTCCGGGCTCCGCTCGGAAACCCCGGCGGGGTTCCGGCACCTGCGGCATAACACGGTCGCCCGTGCGGCATATCACGGAAACGGCGCGTCGCAATTTGGCGTAAGTCGCTTTGTGATATACTGCATCAACTTAGATCGATCCGTAATATGCCGCACTTTTGCGGTAAAACATTACCGCAAATCGGCGGTCGAATAACTGTTAGCTGCGTTCGCTCAAATGCCCCAGCCACACTCAATGGCTCTAGTTTATGACCTACGCGACGACCATCGATATCGATTGCAGATTCTCTCGCAAGTCGAGAATCAATGGCAAGCATACTTGGACGGCAAGTACGCTACCTCGATTTCCGAGGGGCGCATTGTCAAATTGTTCTATGCCAGCTACGAGGGCGAGCACATGTTCGTCCTCGACGACGGAGTGAATCGATATTCGTGGTCTCGTGATCCCAACGACGACCGTTTTGCGGTCGGGCGCAACGCAAGGGTTGAAACCGTTGTTTTTTGTGTGCCCCAAATCGGATATATGCCGACCGTCACACGAATTTGGCTCGATGACGCAGGCAGCTAACAAATTGCTCCAGTTGTCCCGCAAGTCCTCGGCCTATTTGTCTCGCTGGCTCCGCGTGCGTTAGGATGATCCGCAGACCCCCTCAACTTCGAGCGGGCAACTGACCAAGGACGTTCGCCGAGACCATGCGGTCGTCGGTCAAGTCGCGGGATTTAAAGGGGCGGACATGGTTCGACTACTAAGGCCCCTGCTTTTCACAGTCCCAATCGTGATGGTTGGTGCATACTGGCTCCTTGCCCCATACCGACACGATTACCTTGAATTCCAAAACAGTTCGAAGATCGCGATTTGGGTTGAGAGCGCCCAGGGTTTTGACGTGCCGATTCGATGCGGAGCGCTTTCCCCTGGGACGAGCGGCGGCTTGTCCGGCGTGAACGCTCTAGTGCCGGATAAGACGACAATCAAATGGCGGCGCTCGGACGATCCTGACGTTGAAAAATCTTACCGGACGTTCGAGATCGATTTACGCCAGGTAAAACGCGGAAATGTCCGTGATGACCTGGTCTTTGAGTTTCTGCCGAATGAAACCTGGACGGCTCGGTACGAAGCACGGTAGTCGCCCCGCTGAATTACGTGACAGACTCCGAATTGCATGACTGAGGGCGATTTCGTTGCAAGGCTGAAGCGGCAGAGACAAAGGTGAGCAGAGACAAAGGTGTCAGGAACCAATAGGTAAGGTTGCTGGCACCTTTCTCGTCTCCTAAGCCGAGCCGCTTAGTCGCATCTGCGTGTGGAATGTCGGCGCGTTTGCCGGCTGCACGGCGTCGATCCGTTGCACGGCCGAACGCGGACTGCGCGCGAAGCGGTCGCGTCCTTCGCATTCGACGGCCGCCGCAACCACGCAACCGAGCTGCGCCACGCTCTTGATCCCCAACTTCGAAAAAATCTGCCGTCGACGGTTTTCCACCGTGCGAATCGACACGCCCATCTTCGTGGCCACCGCCTTATTGGGCAAACCTTCGAGCGTGAGCGCGATCGTCGATTTTTCCTTCTCGGTGATCGATTTCCACGACTCGTAGGCCTCGCGTTCCGCGAGCAAACGGAGTCGGTTCTCTCCGCTCCAGCCGCAGGCGTCCGTGACGACCTCCCGCAGCGTGTCGACTTGAATCGGCTTCTGCAAGACGGTCCAACATCCCAGGGCCATCGCTTCGACGGCCGTGTTTACGTCGGCATAACCGGAAATCACGATATTCGGACGATGCGAAGCCGCGGCGTTGTGGGCCAGCGAATGAACGATCTCGATCCCGCACGCTTCCGCCAAACGTAGGTCGATCAGCGTGCAGCCGATCCGTGAACTCAGCGTGCTTTGGGCATCGGCAAATTCCGCCGACGACGCAAAACAAATCACATCGATGTCCAGCGTCTTCAAAGCCGACGCCAGAGCCGCCGACACCAACGCATCGTCGTCCACGATCGCGGCGCAAGGGCGCTCCTGCGGTAGGGGCTGATTGCAGATGCGCTCGGCCAACTCCCGCAAATATCCGTTCGGTTCGGGTGCCGTCATCAGTGAATTCTCGGAGGGATTGCGGGCACGAACTCAACATGCGCCCGGGGAGTGCTGATTTGTCTCTTCGGCACTCATTACCGCACACTTGATGCGGTCACCCGTAGCCGGCACCGATCGACGGTTACGCGCCGTTCCATCCCGAGGAACTTCCCTCATGCGAGAGGCGCGCCGCCCCCCGATGCGACTAATGTCGATCGCCGTCGATGTTTGCCGCCGACGATTCTGCTATTTCGTCGCGTCGCTCGGGCCGTAGCCCGGCAGCGGCTTGCCGTTTTCGTCGAGCTTCTCGCAGGCCCACAGCAGGCCGCGAGTGACAAGGTCGAGATACACGGGGTCCTGCATCGTGGCGTTGGAGTGCCCGAGCGTGGTGCCGAAGATGCGTCCCTTGCCGTAGGTGTTGGTCCAGATCACCACGTGGTCTTGCTTCGTTTCCACGCCGTACGACGTCGCCAGCGGCACGAGCTCCGGCCAGAGTTTCGCGTTCTTGTAGAGTTCGTCCATCGGGTCGCGCCAGCCGTCGGGAAACCCGCGCATCACCGGATGGTCGGCCGCCGTGACCTTGATTACGAGATCACGCGACTTCTCATGGCTCATCGACGACTGCCCGACGGCCTGTCGCCATTCGTCGGTCTTCGCCGCGCGATAGCTGTGCGTCGAGCAGTGCAGCATCACGGCCGGCACTCCTTCAAAGTGCGGCCGGGCGATCCGCTCGACGTACGGCACGTCTTCAATCGCGCCGTAGCATTCGTTGTGGACGACGACGTCGTAGCCCTTCGCCCAATCGGGCTTGGCATAGATGCTCACGCGGTCCGTGCGATCTTTCCCTTCGTGAACGATGGTCCACTCGACGTTGGCCCGGGCGCTCACTCCTGCGGAAATAATCTTCTTTTGGGCCGCGTAGTCGTGGCAGCAGCCGCCGGTGACCATGAGGGCGCGAATCGGCTTCGGCCCCTCGGCACGCGCCGTCCAACAGCCGGCGAGCAATCCGCCGAGTACCAGCGAGCAAACGACGATGCGTCGGGCGGAAGCCGGGCATTTCATAGTGCGATGTCCTGGAAAACTTCTGTGAGTTGTGAAAGTACGAACGACGGTTCCCGGCGAACGATGCCGAGGCGTCCATCATACTTGGCGGTCGCCGCGAGGCAAAACACGACGGCCGTAACACGGAACGACGGCGGTTAGCCGCTCTGCCGCGCCTCGCGGGTAACGTGCACTACTGGCCGGCGGATGCGTTGACGAAGCCCGACGCTTTTTTACGCGTCGAGCCCCGTGAGGGCGCCGGTCGCGTCGCCGAACGGCGAGGTGCGGACGTCAGCCCGTTCGAGCATCGCCATCCAGAGGTTGTTGAGCGGCGTTTCGTCCGGGTAGCGGATGTGCCGGCCGGTCTTCACGGTGTTGCCGCCGCGGCCGGCGAGCACGATCGGCAGGTTGTTGTGGCTGTGGCGGTTGCCGTCGGAGTTGCCGCTGCCGTAGGCCAGGAGCATGTTGTCGAGCAGCGTGCCGTCCCCTTCTTTCACGCTCTTCAGCCGGCCGAGCAGGTAGGCGAGCTGCGATGTGTAGAAGCGGTCGATGCGGCGAATCTTTTCCTTCTTCGCTTCGTCGTTGCCGTGGTGCGAAAGTTCGTGATGTCCTTCGTTCACGCCGACTTGCTTATGCGGGAAGTTGCTTCCCTCGTTGGCGAGCACGAACGTGCAGATGCGCGTCGCGTCGGTCTGGAAGGCGAGCGCCATGAGGTCGCACATGATGCGGGTGCGTTCTTCCCGTTCGTTGTCGATGCCGGTTTGCGTGGGATAGTCGGGGGCTTTGATGTCGGGCAGGGCGGCGGCGCGTTGGATGCGCTGTTCCACGTCGCGCACGCTCGTGAAATATTCGTCGAGCTTCTGCAGGTCGTGGCCGCCGAGCTTGCGTTGCAGGTCTTTGGCGTCTTCCAGCACCGTGTCGAGCACGCTGATGCGCCGCTTGCGGGCTTGTTCCCGTTCGGCGGCGGGATCGGTCTTGAAGAGCCGCTCGAAGACGAGCTCCGGCTTGGTTTCCTTCGGCACCGGCGTGGTGGCGGAGCGCCAGCTCATGGTCGACGAGTAGACGCAGCTATAGCCCGAGTCGCAGTTGCCGGCCATGTTGCCGGGCTCGATGCCGATTTCGAGCGAGGGAAGACGGGTTTGGTCGCCGATGCCGGCCGCGGCGATTTGGTCGACCGAAATGCCGGAGCGGATGTCGGTGCCGTCTGTCTTGCGCGGCTGCGCGCCGGTGAGGAAGGCCGCCAGTGCGCGTGCGTGATCGCCGCCGCCGTCGCCGTGGCTGCGGGCTTTGTCGGCCGTGAGCCCGGTGAGCACGTTGAAGTCGTTGCGAAACGCGGCGAGCGGTTCGAGGCACTTCGTGAGGACGTAATCGGAGCCTTCTTTTTCGGGCGTCCAGTTTTCGATGTTCACGCCGTTGGGCACATAGAGGAACGCCAGCCGGTTGGGAGTCGTGCGGACGCCGGGCTTCGCATCGACCGAGGCCGCCCAACTTGCGGTGGGACCCATCGCTTCGAGCCAAGGCAAGGCGACGGCGGCGCCGAGGCCGCGAAGCAGCGTACGACGAGAGAGGCGATGGTTCATGGCAGGCTCCTCCTGAGGTGCGGCAGGCAGACGGTAACGGAACGCCGCGGAGGGCGTTCCCTACAGGAAACGTTACTCTTCGCCCGAGGCGATTTCTTCCGAGCCGCGACGCATGCGGAACGGCTCGCTCCGGACGATTTCCGAACAGAGCGTCGAGAACTTGTAATCGTGTTTCGGCAACTCGGCGACGATGCGCGTCGTCGCGCGGTCGTCATAGTATTCTAATCCGCGTCCCAGCGCGTAGATCAACAGTTTTTCGGTGAGGCAGCGGGCAAATTCGTCTTTGCGCTCGAGCAGGACTTTGCGCAATTCGGCCGGGCCGCGGAATTTCTTGTCGCCGTCGAGAATGCCCGAGGGATCGATGACGTCGTTGCCGTCTTTTTCGCGGTAGGCCCCGATGGCGTTGAAGTTTTCGAAAGCGAAGCCGAGCTGATCCATCTTGGCGTGGCAATTGGCGCAGGCCGGATTGGCGCGGTGCTGCTCCATGCGCTGGCGGAGCGAGCCGGTGAGCTTGTCTTTTTGTTGCTCCAGCTCCGGCACGTTCGGCGGCGGCGGCGGCGGCGGCTCGCCGAGGATTTGTTCGAGCACCCATTTGCCGCGCTTCACGGGGGAGGTGCGCGTCGGGTTGCTGGTGACCGTGAGGATGCCGGCCTGCGTGAGGAGGCCGCCGCGGAGACCGTCGGTGAGCGTGACGCGATCGTACACCGCGTCGCCGCGGAACGATTTGCCGCCGGGAATCTTCTTGCGGCCGGAGCCGTTGCCCATCGTGTCGTACACGCCGTAGAGTTTGGCGAGCGACGAGTTCATGTAGGTGTAGTCGGAATCGAGCATGTCGATGATGGAGCGATCTTCGTGAATGATCTCGTTCAAGAAGAGCTTCGTCTCCATGAACATCGCTTGGCGCAGCGGCTCTTTAAAATCGGGGAACGTCGTCGGATCGGGGGCGTGCGCCGTCAGCCGGCCGAGTTGCAGCCATTGCATGGCGAACTGATCGACCAAGGCCGAGCTTTTCGGGTCTTTCAGCATGCGACGTACTTGCGCGTCGAGGTTCTTCGTCAGCTCACCCTTGCGGGCGAGCGCGAAGAGTTCGTCGTCGGGCATGCTGGCCCAGAGGAAGTAGCTGAGCC
>CAZWDN010000133.1:7121-12776 GCA_964633125.1 uncultured Pirellula sp.
GCGAGCGCGAAGAGTTCGTCGTCGGGCATGCTGGCCCAGAGGAAGTAGCTGAGCCGTGAGGCGAGCTGGTATTCGTCGAGGGGGCGGGCTTCGACCGCGGTCGGCCGATCGTCGAGCTCGGCGCGGAAGAGGAATTTCGGGTTGGCCAGCACCGCCTGGATGGCGAGTTGCAGGCCGGTTTCCCACGGTTGCCCGGAGGCTTCGACCTGGGCCACGAGCGCGGTGAGGCGAGCCACTTCTTCCGTGGTCGCCGGGCGGCGATAAGCGCGCGAGGCGAACCGGTTCAGCACTTCGCGCGTTTGTTCGGCGTGCGGCTTCGACGCATCGCGCTCGAGAAACCGCCGCATGACGAACGGCCGCACGTCGATGGGGCCTTCCACACTGAACGATTTGACGTAAGCCGTGGCGGGGGGCGTATCTTTCGCCGGCTTGACCAGCGCGATGCCGACGCGGCGCACGCCGGCGATCGCCGGGAGCGTCACTTCGATGCGTTCGGCTTTCTTCGCCTCGCGGGCCTTCACGTCGACGATCTTGATGATTCGCAGCGGCGTCACTTGTCGTAGCGCGTTGCCGTTGAGCTTGTCGAGTTCGCTTTGCGGTGCGGGCTGCGTGAGTTCTTCGCCGGCGACGTAGATCGCCAACTGCACCGGCAGGTTTTTGTCGCGCTCGGCGTAGGCTTGCAATACGAACTTGTATTCGTCGTGCGGACCGGTTTGTAAGTCTTGCCAAACGGGGCCGCTTTCGCGCCCGGGCTGCTTCTCGCGGTTGGTCAGAATGCGAAAGCCTTCTTTGTTAAACGGGCCCGCCTCGCGCGAGGGACGCATCTGCTTGGCGTACGTGGTGCGGACGGTCGGCTTCGGCAACTCCGTCGGCACGACCTTCCGCGAGATCATCTCCGCGGCGGCCAGGTAGCGTTCCATCAGCACGGGCGACATCGTCAGCACGTCGCCGATATTGTCGAAGCCGTGCCCGACGTCGTCGGACGGGAAGTTTTCCGAGGCGTTGAAGTCGGTGCCGTAGAAGAGATCGCGCACCGTGTTGTCGTATTCGGCTTTGTTGAGGCGGCGCATCGTCACACGGCCGGGGTCAGTCTTGGCCGTGCGATCGTAGTGGTCGAAGATCGTGCGCACGGCCGTGAGGAACGCTTCCCGCTCGGCTGCGGCGGGTTGCGGCTTGTCTTCCGGCGGCATGAGTTCCGCCTCGACCATGTCGGCGAGGTTTTCCCAGACCTTACGCTGCTTCAGAATCTGCGCGTGCGAACGGATCCCGCCGAGGCCAAGGCCGGCTTTCGGCTGCTCGTCGCCATGGCAACTGACGCAGTGCTTTTGGAGAAAGGCCGGAATGGGACCGAGCGACGGAGCTGCGGCGGATGCGGTCGTCGACATGCCCCAGGCAAATGCCGGCACGAATGCCAAGACCAGCATGCAACGACGAAACGACGATACGCGAACACGCGCTTTCACGGGACCAACCATAAGCTGTAGGGGCGGGCGACGGCGGGTGAAACCGTCGGGCAAATGAGGCGGGAAGCAACCCCTTTATCCTAATCGACGAGCCCCGCGACGGCAATTGCGAACCGACGCTTGTGTGCGCGTGCGAACGGGGCAAGCTGCCTCACAAATGATGCAAAGCGAGCGTTTCTGTTAGCATCTGGCGGAGTTCCACAGCGTCGCTCGTCACATTCTCGGAAATGTCGCTTACGTGCTGACTTGGCTCTCCATCGTCGTACGGATCGTCGCCAACCCGTTGTCGAACGTGTTGCAGAAGTTGGCGACGCGCGACGGGGCCGCGCCGACGTTCGTCATTGCCGCGACGCATGGCTTGCTGACGATCGCCGTCGTACCGCTCGTTTTTGTTTTGCCGTGTCCGAGCGAGTCGGCGTTTTGGACGAACATGACGCTGTGCGCCGTGCTCGCCGCGTCGTCGAACGCGCTGCTCGTGCAAGCGATGCGGCTGGCCGATCTGTCGGTGCTCGGGCCGATCAATGCTTATAAGGCGGTCGTCAGTTTGCTGCCGGGCATCGTGCTCTTGGGCGAAGTGCCGACGGCCGCGGCTCTGGCCGGCATCGCGCTCGTCGTCGCCGGGAGTTATGGTTTGAGCGATCCGCCGGCCGAGCGCGAAGTCGCAGCGGCGTGCGCGTCGCGCCGCCGGAGCTTCTCGCCGGGGGTGCGCTATCGCGTGGCGGCGCTCGTGCTTTCTGCTACGGAAGCGGTGTTTCTCAAGCGAGCGCTGGTGCACGCCTCACCGACGGTCGCCTTTGCGTGGTGGGCCGTCTTGGGCTTGGCCGCGGCGACGCTGATCGGATTGCTGCCGCCAGTACGCGTCGCCTGGCGCGATGAGCTTCGCAATACGATCCGCTTGCCGCGGCTGTACCTAGCGTTGGCCGCCGCGACGGGCGTCATGCAATACTGCACGCTGGTCGCCTTCGCCGAAGTGCAGGTCGCGGCCGCGCTCGCGCTGTTTCAAACGTCGTCAATCGTCAGCGTACTTCTAGGGCATCGCATTTTTCGCGAGCCGCACGTCGTGCGGCGTTTGCTCGGTTCGCTGGTGATGGTCGCGGGGGCCGTGGTGATCGTGCTGGGACGTTAGCGCTCCATGCCGTACTAGCCCCGAAGCGCGAGCGAGGGGACTCCGGGGGTTTGATTCGTCCCCTCGCTCGCGCGTCGGGGCTAGTGTGTGAAACTAACGCGTCAATTAGCTCGGCGCAACAAAAAACCGGAGCGAACCCCGTGTGGGATTCGCCCCGGCTTGTATTCAACGAGCGGAAGTGATTCCGCGACGTTATCGAACGGACCTTATTCCACCGGGAGCTTGCCGGCGGCGATCTTCTCGGCCCATTCCTTGTGTTCGTCGGCAACCTTCTTCAGAGCGGCCTTGACCTTTTCGAGGTCCTTTTCGCCCTTAGCGCCGATCGCAGCGCCGACGGCCTTGCCGTAGTCGTTGCGCATCTTCTTGTCGGTGCCCATGTGGCAAATGCCGCACTTCGCCGTCGTAGCGGCCGTGACGTTCGGATAGCTTTCCGTGAAGGCCTTGACGAACGTCGGACGGGCGTCGGCCGAATCGATCGCCAGGCACAGCGACATAGCGCCGCAAACCAGCGTCAGCACAAACTTCTTCATGCGCAAGTCTCCAAAATGTTTGGTCTAAAGATGTCGGCCGGCAAACGACCCCTCGGCGATCACCGGCCATCAAAGTAGCGAGATTTGCCGCAACTCCACGGCAAGCCCGTTACCTTTGGCTAGTAGAATCGGCCAAAAAGGCAAAGTCAAGTTAGCGTATTCGGGTAATTCGCGCTCGATATATAAGCCCGGCTTTGCGCCACGCCGCGTCTCGTCGGTTAGTTGACACACAGGCTCAATTGGCGGGTGTTGCAACGCGGCGCATTTGATTTTATCGCCGCATTCGGAGCGAAATCACATCACCGCCGGCGTCCGCTTACGCGACATTCAGTCCGCCGATGAAGTCATTGAGTTCGCGCGTCTTGGCATCGATTTGTTCTTGAATGGTCAGCGCTTCGGCGCGGAGTTTCTCGACCGCATCTTCCTGCTCGCCGAACTTTTTCACGTAGCGTTGGTACAACTCCGAGTTGCGATCGAGTTGTTGCATGTTCTGGCGAATCCGCGATTGCTCCTGGTTGATCACGTTGATCTGCTGCTCGATCCGCGCGTGCTGCGTGCGGAGCGTGGTGATCGCGGCATTGCGCGACCGCACGTCGGCGATTGCCTTGCGGACCTCTTCGCTGATGTTCTTGCCGCGCAGGTAGACGGCCAGCGAACCGTCGTCGATGTCGGTAATGGCGATCGCGCTGTAGATCAATTGCTCTTCGTTGATCTTCAGTTCCGTCGGCTTCCCCGGCACGGCGGCCACGGCAAAGCGGTAACGATCGCGCGTCTTCTCCGTCGGCTTTTCCGGGGCCGTCAGCTTCCAGGTGTCGTCGAGCGGATATTCCACCAGGACCTTCTTCTCTTTGCGGCCGGAGTTCTTCACCGTGTAAACCACTTCCCGCGAAAGCTTGTTGGAAATCTGCAGCACGCCGCGATTGATCTTCATGCTCACCAGTTCGCTCGGCTTGCCGTGCGTCACTTGAGCCACTTCCGTATCCAGATCGACGGCGTAGCTCAGCAGCCGCTCCGTGCCCGGCGGCAGGTCCTCGATTTGCGCATCGCCGGCATACGAGCCGGCGTCGAAGACGGTGATCGGGCCTTGCATCAGATGCAGCTTGGTCGAGTTGGTGAGCCGGAGCCCGTTGAGCGGATGTTTCGGATGCACGGCGGCGTTATAGATCGAAACCTTTTCTCCCTTCACCGTTTCAGCGACGATCGGCAACATCGCCGATTGCTGCCGCGGCAGCGCGACCGGCGTTTCGATCTCGTATTGAAAGAGCTCGCCCAGGTTCGAGGCTTCGGCCGCCGATTGGAGGCCGTCGCCGAGCGACGCCGCCTTTTCCATGGCACGGTAGTTTGCGTCCCCTTTTTTGTCTGCGGCGGCGTTCAACTGGAGCGAGCCCGCACCAAGTTTGGTAACGCCGGGCGCTGCCGGAGCCGCCGCGGCCGTTGCTTTACGCGCCAAGCTGTCCATCTGCCGCTCGCGCGCCTGCTTGCCGGCTTCGGCGAAGTCGCGATCGGCCCCGGCCATGTCTTGCCCGTAGGTTTGCGGGCGCAGCGAGGCGAACAACTCCGGCTCCACGAGCGGTCGCGAAATGTACAGCGGTTGATACAAGTTCATCACAAACGAGATCGGCCGGCCGCTGACGAGCGTCAGGTCGACCTCTTTCCAATCTTCTTCCGTCGTGTTTTCGACGATGGCCCAGCCTTGCAAGAGCGGGTCTTTTTCCTCGTCGAGCACCAAGCGATAGCTGGTCTTCCACACCGGCGACTCTTGGATATAGCTCACGCGCACCGGCCTTTTCCCTTCGCCAAGAAAGCGAAGCGAAACGCTCTTCTTGTCGTTCGAGCGGCCGGTCGCCAGCAAGGCCAGCGCTTGTCGGAGTTCGGCGTCGAGTTTCGGGTTGAGCAAGCGAATACGCTGCACGCTCGGCAGGGCGACGCTGGTGAGCCCTTCGTCGGTGAGGAGATTCAGATATTCTTCTTCGAGGACTTCCTCATCGATCACGCGTTTTCGGACCTCGATTCCCAAGATCGTGCCCTTCATCGCTTTGCCGGCGTCGAGTTCGGCTTGCTCGCCGCGTACTTGGCCGAGCAGATCGGCGATCGTCGGGTCCTGCGTCAGGTCGATTGCAAATGTTTTCAGCGTCTTCGTGATTGGGTCCATCGAACCGTAGGTCACCGTCGAAGCGCGTCCGCCGCCGAGATCTTGCGGTACGAGGCTCTTCAGGAGGTCGTTGATGTCGTCGACGTTAAATTGCAGGTCGACGGAAGCGTCGCCCGTCACTTCGCCGGCATGTTCGAAGAAGCCGACCCCCGAGTTGAAGAGCACGATCTTTTTCAGCGGCAGCGCCGCAGGCTTGGCCGTGTCCGCGGCTTGCAGATTCCTCGCGGTGAGCACCGGCCCAATAGCGACGGCAACGGCGAGTGACAGCGGAAGCAATGCGTGGCGCATGACGAGGGGCTCCGATCTTGGGGGCGGACGTTGAGCGTGGTTCTAGAGCCGGTTTCAAAACCGTCGTAGACAGATCATGATGCAGGCCAAGTGGAT
>CAZWDN010000134.1:0-12760 GCA_964633125.1 uncultured Pirellula sp.
GACTGCAAATAAAAAGCGGAATCGCTCATCGGCGGAATCCTTTCCGCAACTGGGCGGGCGTGCCTTCCTTGGCGTTCATACGAGTTCGGTCCGGACAAACGGCCGACAACGTGCGAATGTCGTCGACGATTGCATTCCGGCGAACGAGCGGCAAGTCTAGCGTCGTGCAATCGGCAAGGTCAAGGCGAAGGCTTACCCTGCGGCAAACATCGGGCGATGCTAGCGGTCTCACGTAAGACGCCTTGGCCCGCCCGTGCGACGACGATACAATCCCGCCCTCTCACGAACGCCGCGTCATGCGGAGCGTTTCACGGCGACCGCGAGAGTCTGCGACTGAAGCTCGAACGCGAACGAAGGCATGGAGGCCGCTCGTGGACAAATTGCTCGTCACTCGTCCGGAAACGCTGATCGGAGCCGCCGCGTTGGCCGCGCTTGGTCCGCGACTCGATATCGTCGGCGGCGATGTCCCCACGGATGCCGCAGCGTTGCGCAACGCCGTGCTCGAAGGCGCGCCGCAACTCGTCATCCACACCGGTCCGTTCTCCGTGGCCGGTTGGGATGTCGGCGGACTCGGCCTTCCTTCGCTCACCAATCAAGTCGGCGGCGCGGCGGAGATCGATCTCGCGGTCCGACTAGCCGCTGCTTGCCGCGACGTGCGCGCGAAACTCGTCGTCGTCGTGACCGACGGCATGTTCGCCGGCCCTCACATGTTTCACAACGAAAACGCGCGTCCCAACGCGGCAGGCCCGTTCGCGCGACACGCCGCGGCGATCGAGCGAAAGCTTGTCGGTACGGGCGCACTCGTGGTTCGCAGTCACGCGTATGGTTGGTGCCCCAGCGCGTTCGGCATGAACTACGCCGAACGAATGTTCCACGAACTCACGGGAGAACTGCCGTGTCCCGTCGACGCGGTGCGCCACGCCACGCCGATACTCGCAACGGATCTTGCCGAACGGCTTTACGAAGCCTATCGCCTGGGCTTGTCCGGCCTGCTGCACATCACGGGCGCCGAACGTACGAGCCCTTATCGTTTCGCCGCGGAACTCGCCGCCTCATTGGGCGTTCCCGGCCGCTTCGTGCAACTCACGGCCAAGCCGGACGCCGGAAGCCGCATTAACGTGGAAGAAACGACGCTCAGCACGACGGCTTTCCGTCGCGCCACGAAACGTCCGCTGCCCATGTTGCGCGAAGGGCTCGCTCGTTTCGCCGAGCAAGCGTTCAACGGTTACCGTCGGCAAATCGGCGGCGCGGAGTCCACGCCGCGAGAAATGCTCGAACCACAAGCGGCGTAATTCTCCGCAACTCGACCTCACGACGCCTGCGGCAGTCGCAGCAATTCGTAGATGCGTCGATCGGCGAGCGTCGCCGCAACGAGCCTAGCGCCGGAAAAGTCGTGCGTGTGACTATGTCCTCCCGGAACGGCGACGGCAATTGCGCCCGACGCCACGGCGGCGCGACAACCATTTTGGCTATCTTCCAGCACCATCATGCGCGCGGGGAGAACGCCGAACCGCGCTGCGGCCTTGAGATAGATCTCAGGGTGCGGTTTGCCGTCGACGACGTCTTCCGCGGCCAAGACGAACCGAAATCGCGGCTCTAACGCAAAGCGTCGCAGGACGTCGGAGACGAAACTCCGTCGACTACTCGTCGCGATCCCCTTCGGCACGCCGGCCGCCTCAAGCGCGACCAAGAGATTCGCCAAACCAGGCATCATCGCGAGTCGTGCATCGAGAATCGCCGGAAAAATCTCGTCGGTCTCGCGCGTAAGATCGTCCACCGTCGCCGAAAGCGCGTGCTCGTCAATCATGATCTGCAATGCGACGCTCCCCGGCCGGCCCATCATCTTATCGAGTAGTTGCGGCGTGAACTTCAAGCCGCGCCGCCGCAGCAGTTCGCCGCCGACGGATTGATAAAGCTCCTCGGTATTGAACATCAGTCCGTCGAGATCGAACACGACCGCCTCCGGTCGAGGATCGGCGTGATCACCGGAAGCCGCGATTGCAGAAGAAATGCTCAAACTTCGATCCTTTACGGTCAAAAACCTAGTCAACCATGACGTCGCGACAAACGGCCGCAAATTCCGCCAGAATCATCGCCGTGACTCCCCACACCTCACGGCCGGCAAGTTTCCAATGGGGCACGCTGCAAGAGATTCCGCGTACCGGCAGCCGATGACGTCCGATACTTCGCCGGTCAACTAGATCGCGTAAGGGAACCTCAAGCAGTTCGGCAACTTCGTCGACCTGCGGTCGAAAGGCGAGTTCGTTCGTCGCCGCGGCAACCCACGGCGTGACGAAAAAATGGGTGCTAAACAAGAACAAGGGCGACAAGCTTCCGAGCACCGAAATCTTGCTCGGTGCAATTCCGATCTCTTCTTCAAGTTCACGCCGGGCCGCTTGGAGTCCGGTTTCGCCCGCTTCCACGAGCCCGCCGGGCAAACTCGTTTGTCCGGCATGCGTCGCCAATTCGGCATGGCGCACCGTGAGCGCAAAATGCCAATCGCCGTACCGTGGATAGAGCAACAACATCACGGCGGCCGGTCGCGCGTCGTGAGCGGCCGGACCGAAATGCCTACCAAAGGCCGCATCCGGCTCCAGCAATTGCTGCGCTCGGCGTCCCGGCAAGGGCGCACTCAATCGTCGTCGCAGTCGGCTCGGCAAGTCGACGTCGCTCGGTTCTCGCGGCGGAGGCGGTTGGGTAGATCGAGTATCCATGCGACGGTCGACTCAGCGAGCGGCATCCTGTTGAGGGCCGCTCTCCGGACGCTCCGCGTGATAGACGGCAAAACTATTATTTCGATAGAGTACCGGCAGATCAAGCGGCGGCTCGCGAAACGCGATGACGTGCGTCACATGATGCTTACGACAGGCGGCCGACAAACGATCCTTCGGAACGTAGTTGACCCAACCGCCGTACTCGCCTTGCACACCGTAAAGATCGTCGAGCGCGGCCTTCCAAAACAACAAGTGCATCGCGTCCTGCGGCACATCCTTCCAATTGCCGTACTCCGCTCGGTGACCGAACCACTTGAACGTCAGGAAGGCCCGCGGAGCAAGTACGCACGCGTCGCGCGGAGTATTATCACGGATCCACTCGCAAGCGTCGCGCCAGTTGGCGTAGGTCGCCGCGTCGTCAATGCGCTCGCCGCGAGGCACGCCGTCGCGCGCGGCGCGGACTTGCCACACGGAAGCAGTTCCCCCGACAACGACGAGCGCGATGACGCCGACGGCAATCCGCTTTGAAATCAGATTCGCACTTGGACACGACGCCAAGCCGGCCAACTCGAAGGTCATTCCCACGGCCAAGGCGACGTCGGACAGTCGGAACCAATAAAACTTCAAGATCGCCGCGGCCCAGGTGCTAGGCTGGGGCGACGCCAAAGAAACAATGAGCCCGACGGATGAAACAATCGCCGCGGCGGCTACAAAACAGCGTAATCGGCGTAGCGCAGCCTCCGGGACGACCGCGAAACAGATTGCCGCATAGACGGCGTATAGTGCCGCATGCCGCAAACCATATTTGCCGACAAACTCCGGCGCCCACAAGTGGTGCGCAAGGCGTTGAAATACATAGAGTTGATTCCCTTGTGCGACCAATTCCGGAGAGAGCCCGGCATTTAGTCGCAGTCCGGGCACTATGCCGATGAACGCAAGCAGCCCCGCCGACACAAGCCCCGGCAGTAACGACATCAGCGAAGGCCGCGCGCGATCGGTGAGCCAGACGAAACCGACCGCCACGAGCGACCAGCCGCCGGCCAAGACATGCATTGCCGCGGCGGCGCCAAGCGCCATGAGCCCTCGATTCCATCGCGTTTGAAAAACGTCGGCAAGCCCGAAAAACACAAGGGCATAAGCAGGTACCTTGGCTTCCGCACCGCCGACGAACCACTCGCCGGCAAGGTGAAACTTCTCATTCAATACCACGACGCAGGCCGCAGTGGCCGCGGCCCACCCATGCCGAGGCAGGAACGAAAAGCTCAACCGCCGCCAACCAATCGCCAACAGGAGCCAGCAGGCAAGGCGGCAGATCCAAGCCGCCGTCGGTAGGGAAAACAACTGCGTTGCGTATCCGAACGTTGCGTAGAACGCGACATGCGAATTGGCCGACGACAAAAACAAATCGTCGGCGATCCAATCGGGCTGCCAATAGTGTTTGGCCTTGGTCAGATAATGCGCCTCGTTCGTGTCGGGCGCCGGCCATGCCCCAAAGTAGGCAAACACCAAGAACACCAGCGCCGTATCGGTCCACGCAGGCGCGTAGCGTCGAAGAAGCGCTGATTGCGAACTTACGGGTTCATTCATGCGGGAAAACGGCGAATGTCGAGAATGCCGACGGCCTAACTTCGCCAGCGGCGTATCGTTTCTGACCCCATTGTAACCATCGCAGCCGCAAGGAAGCCGCGAAGCAGGTTGCGAGCGGTCGGATTCTCAGCCTATATTCTGCCAAGAGCGTTACGATTCCCACAAGTGCGTGAGCCGTTCTTATGTCGCAAACCGATTCGCCCGGCTGGAAGCTTCGCCGAGCCGCGACCGATGCGACGCTCTTAATTCCCGGCGCTCCCAACGCCCTGATTGCTCGGCTCATCGAACGGGCCGGCTTTCAGGCTGCATATCTATCGGGCGCCGCCTTTTCCGCCGGTGCTTTGGCGCTGCCCGACATCGGGCTGTTCACGCTGTCGGAACTTTGTGAAGAGGTCCGCCGGCTGGCGCGGAGCACCGCGTTGCCGTTGGTCGTCGATGCCGACACCGGCTTCGGCGAAGCGGTGAACGTCGAACGAACAATCGCGGAGCTCGAGGCGGCCGGCGCCGCCGCCGTTCAATTGGAAGATCAACAGCTTCCCAAACGTTGCGGGCACCTATCCGGGAAGTCGCTCGTAGGCGCTGAGGAAATGTGCGCGAAGTTGCGAGCCGCCGTCGCGGCCCGTCGCGATCCGTCGCTGGTCATTCTGGCGAGAACCGATGCGCGCGGCGCCGAAGGATTCGACGCCGCCGTGAGGCGCGCCAATGCCTATTTAGCCGCCGGCGCCGATTGGGTTTTCCCCGAGGCGCTCGAGTCGCCCGAAGAATTTGCTCGCTTCGCCGCCGAGGTTCGCGCGCCGCTGGTGGCCAATATGACGGAATTCGGCCGCAGCCCGCTTTTGACCCGAGATGAACTTACGAAGCTTGGATACGCGGCCGCTTTGCTACCCGTGACGGCGCTGCGCGTGGCCATGCGCGCCGTCGAACAGGCCCTGGCGACGATCGCCGCCGAAGGCACGCAGCGCAATCTGCTTCCAAACATGCAGACCCGACAGGAACTATATGATTTGCTCGGCTATGCCGGTTACGAAGCGCGCGACCGCGGGTACTTTCACGGAGACGCAAAGCCATGACGAAATCCGATTCGACGACGGCCGGCGGCTTGGAAGGAATCGTCGCCGGACAGACGGCGGTATGCACGCTCGAAGGCCGCATGAGCTATCGCGGCTATACGATTGAGGACCTCGCGTCGGGCGCCTCGTACGAAGAGGTCGCCTACCTGCTGCTCCACGGCGAGCTGCCGACGCGCCCGAGCTTAGATGCGTTCCAAGCTCGCATTGCGGCGGCGGCGGAGCTCCCCGCGCCGCTGGTGGATGCGTTACGCGCCATTCCCGTCGAAGCGCCGATGATGGACGTCATGCGCACGGGATGCAGCATGCTGGCGCACTACGATCCCGACGTCGCCGACAACGGCCGCGAAGCAAACTTACGAAAAGCCGAACGCCTCCTCGCGCGGCTGCCGCTCGTCATGGCGACCAAGCATCGCTTCAACACCGGTAGAGCCTACGCCGCGGCCGATGCACGGCGTTCCCTGGCGGAAAACATTCTCCGCTTGGTCACGGATCGCGAGCCCGACGAAGCGGCGACTAGGGCCATGAACACGTCGCTCGTCTTGTACGCCGAACATGAGTTTAATGCCTCAACGTTTACGGCCCGCTGCGTCGCTTCGACGCTGGCCGACCTGCATTCGGCGATCACCGCGGCGATCGGCGCGTTGAAAGGACCGCTACACGGAGGGGCCAACGAGCGCGTGCTCGAAGTTCTCGAGCAGGTCGGGGAGCCTGTAAACGCCGAGCCGTGGATTCGCAATGCGTTGGCCAAGAAGGTGCGCATCATGGGCTTCGGGCATCGCGTGTACAAACACGGCGACCCGCGAACCGTCATACTGACACCGATTTGCGCAATGCTGGCCAAGCAAACGGGCAGCGAGGCCATGGAACAAACTGCGACGGTGATCGAGCGGATCATCGTCGCCGAGAAAGGCCTGCCGGCCAACGTCGATTGGCCGAGCGCGCGTCTCTATCACTATCTCGGACTGCCGGTATCGCTCTATACGCCGCTGTTCGTGACGGCGCGCGTCGCCGGATGGGCCGCTCACGTCATGGAGCAATACGAAAACAATCGCCTCATTCGGCCGGCGGCCGATTACGTCGGGCCGCCTTTACGTAAGTTCGTGCCGCTGGCGCAACGCGCCTAGTCGACGGTCGGCGAGCAGCGCGACGGCAAATACGCCCAGCGTGCCCGACAAGGCGACGATCACCGCGGCGGTCCCATCGTTAACCGACCAGGAACTCGGCAAAGCGTAATCGGCCAGCGGAGCCGAATAGCAGCCGACGCCTTCCACAATGCCGACCGCATGCAAGGCCGCTTCGAGGCCGTCGGGCAGGCTGCTGGCGAAGGGCGACAGAACGGCGGCTACAACCAGAGCAAAGGCGCCGCCGATCCACAAACGCCGCCGTGACGAAGCAGACTCTCGGGCCGCTTCGAGCAATCCGACGACGGCGACCGTCAACAAGCCTTCGGCCGCGCCGATCATCGCATGATATTGCAATAGCGGGATTACGGCGGCTTGAACCCCGCTCATTGCCAGTTCGATTGCACAGGCGATCGCAGCGACGACGACGCTCACCATTCCCGCCGCGGCCGCCATCGCTAAGCGACCGGTCGACGTTCCCTCGAGATCCTTCAACCAATGCCTGACGAACCAAGCGGAGCCTACGCCGACAACGGCCATGTTCCACAAATTGGCGCCGATCGCAGTCAGTCCGCCGTCACCAAATACGAGACATTGAATGACTAGCACCAGCCCGATCGTCGCCGCGCCGCGCCACGGCCCGAGCAACAATGCAGCGGCCGCTGCGCCGAGAAAATGACCGGAAACTCCCAACCCGGGAACTACAAAATTCACCATCTGTCCGGCGAATACGAGCGCCGCGACGACGCCCATCATCGCAGGCGCGGCGGCAGTCGTAGACGGCGAACCGTCGACGGTCGTCGTACCGCCACGGTGCCGACGCCAAGCCCAGGCACAAGCGGCAAGCGTCGCGATCGTCGTTCCGATCGCAACTTCGGGGCTCAGCGTATGGTCGGGCATGTGCATGGCGATGAGCATGGCGTCTTTCCTCGATGAAACTAGCGACCTCGACATTCTCTCAAGCTGACGTCAACGGTATCGCAAACGTGCCGGCTTGTAAATGCGACCGACGACCGCGTAGTCCGGCAATACCCTTACGAACGTCGCCGACTAAAAGGGTAATTCCACGCCTAGCCCGCTGCGGCGTGCGCGACCGACGATTTCCACCGCCATGGCGACGTCTTCGACCGCCAAACCGACCGATTTAAAAAGGATGATCTCTTGGGAACCAGCCGTCGCCGCTACCCGGCCGGTGATTACCTCGCCGAGCGATACGGCCCGATCCCACGAAAGCACTCCCGCCTCCAATGCCGGAACGAAGTCTCCGGCCTCATGGCGACAGGCGGCCACGTCGTCGCAGACCACGCGCGCCGCGCGCGCAATCGTCGTCACGTCGACTTCCGCCTTGTTCAACCAATTGCTGCCGACCGCGCAGACAAGCGTGCCGGGCGAGAGATCACGGCCGTCGAATACCGGCGTTCGACTGGTCGTGGCGGTGACGACGATGGGCAATTCACGAACTGCGTCCTTCGGATCGTCGACCGCTTCGACGTCGACTCCGCACACCTGCGACATCTCCGCGGCGAATCGCCGTCGTCGATCAAGGTCGCGACCATACACCAAGACCTTCGCAAGCTTCCTCGCCGCGGCAATCGCCGTAAGTTGCGTTCGTGCCTGCGTGCCGGTGCCGAATACCCCCAAGCGGTCGGCATCCGGCGCAGAGAGATACTTGGCCGCGACGCCGGTCGCGGCGCCGGTTCGCAATTGCCCGAGTTTGTCGGCCTCCACGAGAGCGACCATCGCGCCGGTTGAGTCGCACAGACCGACCAAGAACCGCGCCCCTTGCTTGGTCGTCGTATAGGCCTTCCATCCGACATGGCCCAAATAGCCGGCGGCGGCGCTCATGGTATGGAGTATGATTCCCGGTCCCATAGCGCGATCGCGCGGAACGTTCGTCGCTTCGCCGAGCGCCAAACGTCGCAAGCATTCTTCGACGATGCCTAGCGCGGCCGGCATATCGATGAGCCGAGCGACGTCGGATTCGGTCAAATAGAGGGCCGCCATGAAGATGCTCCGGAAGACGCGTAAGCAACATACGTCCGCATTCTACGGCATCGTCGCCCCTATGTCGGCGGGTCGCGGCCGTCGCCTCTGGCATTTTGCCGCGCTCGCCGACTAGACTGAACTCAAACGGCTAAGAACACCGAGGCTCAAGGGCCACGATCGCCATGTCGCAACATATAGGCGGCTCGCGCCGCAGAAGCGTCGAAGCCGCGTTGATGATGACGCTCCTCTACGGGGTCGCAACGGCTACCGCGTCGGCCAAGGAGTTGCAGCGCTACATCGGCGAACCGGTGATGACGAAGTCGACCATTCGCATCGAACATGCGGGCCAAACCATTGAAATCGGCCCGCGGCATCTTCCCCTCTATATCACGGGCATTGAAGGCAACAATCTCGTCGCCCACGTTTCCACGCCGCGACGCGAGAGCGTGAAGGTACTATTGGACGCCGCACAGGTGGTGGAATTGCCGGACGCCGTCGAGTTTTTCACCCGACGGATCACCGCCCACCCCGAGGTTGGCGCGCACTACGAATTCCGGGCGGTAGCAAGGTCGACTACGGCGGGGCCTTCAACAGACGTCGTTGACGACTACACGGCAGCCCTACTCAAGGGCCGCCGAAGCGCGAACACATATGCCGACCGAGGGAACGTCTATTTCGAACTTGGCGAACTGTCGAAGGCGCTCGGCGATTTCGACGAAGCGATCAGACAAGAGCCGCGCGTCGTCGATTTCCAAGCGTCGCGAGCCCGGGCGCTCGTCCGACTCGGACGATTTGCCGAAGCATTGCGACAATACGACGCCGCAATCCGCCTCGACCCTGAAAGTGCATACCTTCACAACGATTGCGCATGGTTGCTGGCCGCTTGTCCCGACGCCGCCGTCCGTAACGGCAAGCGAGCCGTTCGGCTTGCGCTCGAAGCCTGCGAACTTGCCGATTGGCAAGACACGTTCATGCTCGACACGTTGGCGGCCTCCTACGCCGAGACCGGCGATTTCGAGACGGCGATCGCCATGCTCGAAAAAGGACTGGAAGACTTCGGCGACGCCGGACCGGAAGGCATGCGTGCGAGGCTTGAACTGTATCGTAGCGGCAAGCCGTATCGAGAACCCTTGCCGAAAAAGTAGCCGGCGACGTTAGAAGTCGACGGCCAAGCGAGTGCCGAAGCCGAACACCTCGCCCGACGGAGTTGTGGCAAGGTTGGTCGTGACGTCGCCGCGGTGCGTGTAGTCCCAGTTGAACTGCAGCTTCGAGTTGGGATTGAAGAACCAATTCACGCCGAGCGTCACGGCGTCGAGCATGCCGCCGTTAATGCCGGCGTTATTCAGATCGGCATGATCGTAGCGAATGCCGACTTGCCATGCGCCCCAGCCTTGGCAAATGCGACCGTTGTTGCCGATCACTCGGAACGAGTTGGCAAACGGCACGACGCGATCGAATGCGCCGCGTTCCTTGCTATAGGCGCGATGTTCGCCGGTCAGGAAGTACAACATTTCGACATATCCGCCGTGCGACACGACCGTGCCGCGATTGACCGGCGCCGCGACGTTGATGGACTGCACCGCGTCATATGTATACGAGAAGCAGTATTCGGCCTGCACCATCCAGGGCCCCCAGGCGGTGGCGGCTTCCAAGTTCAAGAGGTCTTGGCTTTCGGCCTGCAGGTATGTGGTGTCGGCGTAGACGGCATTGAACGGCCCCGGCGGTCCATTGCGAATGTTACCGCGCGTACGAATGCGCACGTGCCCGTCGTCGGCCGCCCGGTGCTCGTAGGATGTTCCGATGTGAACGAGATAGCGACCGTCGGTCTCGTAATACGGCAACAGCGTGCCGCGAAACGAGTAGACCCATTCATTGTTGAGTCCGTAACCGAAGATGTTCGTGCTGCTGTTCATATTCGCCGCAAACACGCCGGCGGCGTACGTCGCCCGCTCGTCCAGCAGCATGTCCCAAGCCAAGATGCCGGGCGAGAAGCCGTTGTTGAACGGTCCGTAGAACAAATCTTGATTGAACGAGCGCTCGATGAAATCGAGAAAGCGGCTGCTTTGCAAGTGCTCCATGCCGATCGGATTCTTCTGATTACCGACTTTGATATTCCCCAAAATCGGCAGCGAATTGAAGTTAACCCAGAGATCGGTGGCGGCTGGAGCCGTCGTTGCCAGCGCGTTCGAGGTCGCCGTCGGCGAAGCGACCGACACGTCGTTCAAGAATTCGTACTCAAAGGCGAAGTCGATCTGTTCGTACATCGTGCCGTCGACGCGCAGACGCGCCCGACGAAACTGAATGGAGTCGGTGAGCGGTTGCGAGCCGCCGCCTGACAAGCTGCCGTTGATGCCGCCCAGGCTGCTCGGCACTTCGAGGTACTGGTCACCGTTGAAGAAACTGGTGTCGAGCTGCGTGCGGCCGCCGACGTGAACCTTGAAATCCTTGTTCTTCGACTCCAACTCCAAGCCGTAGTTCCACTTGGCGGAGAGGGCCGTGTCGGTACCGACGACGTACCAGCCGGGCGCGGCGGCAGCTTCGGCCTTGGCCGCTTCTTGCTTTTGAAAGTAGTCGGCGACAATCCGCTCGACGTCGCCGGGAGTCAGTTGCGTTTGTGCCGAGAGGGGCTCCGGAAGCGCAACATTGGGAGCGCCGGATTGCGATTCCGGCGAGGCCGCCAAGACGGGCAGAGCCGGCTGCACGACTGGTTCGTAATTGGCCGCTTGCTGCACAAAGTTCGGCGCATAACTGGTGTTCGGCAACGGAAGCATCGTCGCACCGACGGGAGGCAACGCCTCGGGCGTCAGAACGATCGGAGCTTGCTGCGGCGACGGCTGCTGTGCGAACGCCTTACCCGCGATCAGCGGCAGTACGCAAAGCATGCCCGCAAGAAACGCCGCACAGACGGCGAGACGCCTTGAAACTTGGAGTGACTGGCCCACCACTTATATCCCCCGGCGAAACGCGTCCGGTCGCATCGATCGTAACGAGAATGCGGTCCTTCAGGGTTGTATCGGGGCGTCGCCGTATCCCCCTTCAGCGAACTTTGACGGTTGTATCGATTTCTCCGATTTTGCCGACGCCGGCACTGTGCGAATGTGACAATCTCCAGTCATTTCCATCTAAGGAAAAGACGCCCAGATACCGCATCTGCCGAAGATTACAAATGTGCGACCTGTGCGGATTGTGATGTCTTGGAAGCCGATACGTAAAGCATCCGCGAAAAGTGCCCCGCTAGCTGACGCGAACGCACTCCAAGAGACCGTGACATGAAGTATTACAATTTCCTTGCGATCACCGCGGTCGTTGCACTCACGTCAGGTGCTGCGATTGAGGCCGTCGGGCAGACGCTTTCGACGACGTCCACCGCCGTCGCGTCGGCCGAACAGCCGACTAGTCCGCCGTACAGCGGCGGGTTTTCGTCGCCGGAACCCACTGCGGACGGCAACGCCCCCTTCTCGGTGGAGCTTGCGTCGTCGAACCTCAACTCGGCCAATGCCGAAGCCGCAGCGGAAAATGATCGCCTCTCGGCGATCGAGCAGAAATTGAACGATTTCATCACCGGCAGCAAGGCGACGGTCTATCCGAACGTGAAGATCAACGGCGTGTTCCAAACCGACTTCGGCTGGAATCGCCAAGACCAAAACAGCATCAACCATTACGGCAACATCAAAGACGGCGTCGAATTTCGCCGCGCCCGTCTCGCCGCAAGCGGAGCTCTGACCGAGGTAAACAATTACTTCTTTCAAATGGACTTCGCGTTTTTCGGCAAGCCGACGTTTACCGACGTCTGGGTCGAGCAAACCGATCTGCCGATTCTCGGCAACGTTCGTGCCGGACAATGGAAACAACCGTTCAGCCTCGAAGTGGTGAGCAGCTTCCGCTACACGACGTTCGCCGAACGTTCGGTGCTTTTCCTACCGTTCACGCCGTTCCGGCATTTGGGAGCGGGCTTTTACGACCGCAACGATGCTTTGACGGCGACTTGGGCCGCCAGCGTCTTCGCGGCGGGGCAAGATCAGTACGGCGGTTCCATCTCGACGGCCGGCGGTGTCGGCACGGCGGAGCGTTTCACTTGGTTGCCGCGCTACGACGAAGAATCCGACGGTCGCTACTATTTGCATTTGGGAGCCGGTCACTACTTCTCGGCGCCAAGCGATCACGCCGTCAACTTCCGTACGATTCCGGAAATCTACATGGGGGCTTACAACCAAGCAGCTTCCGCACCCAATCAGCAGCCTGTCCCGACGAATATCACCGGCATGCCGTTCTTCGTCGCCAC
>CAZWDN010000135.1:0-12743 GCA_964633125.1 uncultured Pirellula sp.
CGCGCGGTGGCGATCAGCTCCATCGTCCGCGTGATTTTGCGGATGTTGCGGATCGCTTTGCGTCGTTTATCTAGTGCGCGAGCTTTTGCCATAGTCGAACTTCGTCATCAGATTCTATTTAGCCGCGGAGTTTATCTCCGCGGGTTCGCGCGACGACAAGCGTCGCGGCTAAATGTGCTGTTCGGACTACGCCTTGGCGGCGTACTTCAGGTCGTATTGCTTTTGGAATTCGCCGATGCAGGCCTCGAGCGATTTGATCATCTCGTCGTCGAGCTTCTTAGTTTCGGCGAGCTTGCCGCGTACTTCCGACTTCTGCTCGCGCATGAACTGGATGAATTCCTTTTCCCACACGGCGACTTGGTTGCGCGGCACCTTGTCGAGGAAGCCGCCGTTGCCGGCGAAGATCACCATCACTTGGTCGATCACGTCGAGCGGCGCGTACTGGCCTTGCTTCAAGAGTTCGATCATGCGGTAGCCGCGATCGAGCTTGGCCTGCGTGGCGGCGTCGAGATCGGTGCCGAGCTGCGCGAAGGCTTCGAGTTCGCGGAAGGCGGCGAGCGCCAAACGCAAACCACCCGACACGAGCTTATGCTTCATCGCCGGAATCTGAGCCGAGCTGCCGACGCGGCTCACCGAGATACCGGGGTTCATGGCCGGACGTTGACCGGAGAAGAACAAGTCGGGCTGCAGGTAGATCTGACCGTCGGTGATGGAGATCACGTTCGTCGGGATGTACGCCGAAACTTCGCCTTCCAGCGTTTCGATGATCGGCAAGCTGGTGAGCGAGCCGCCGCCGAGGTCGGCGCTGAGCTTGGCCGAACGTTCGAGCAACCGGCTGTGGGCGTAGAACACGTCGCCGGGATACGCTTCACGACCGGGCGGACGACGCATGAGGAGCGACAGTTGGCGATACGCCACGGCTTGCTTCGACAAGTCGTCGTAAACGATGAGCGCATGCTGGCCGTTGTACATGAAGTACTCGGCCATCGCGGTACCGGAGTACGGAGCGACGTATTGCAGCGGAGCAGGGGAGCTGGCGCCGGAAACGATCACCGTCGTGTAGTCCATCGCGCCGTGCTTCGTGAGGGCGTCGATGACGTTGGCGACCGTCGTGTCTTTCTGACCGACCGCGACGTAGAAGCACTTCACGCCGGTGTGCTTCTGGTTGATGATCGCGTCGATGCCGATGGCCGTCTTGCCGGTCTTGCGGTCGCCGATGATGAGTTCGCGCTGGCCGCGCCCGATGGGCGTCATGGCGTCGACCGCCTTGAGGCCCGTCTGCAGCGGCTCGCGCACCGGTTGACGACCGGCGATGCCCGGCGCGTTGCTCTCGACCATGCGGCGGTGCGGGGTGACGATCGGGCCCTTGCCGTCGAGCGGATTGCCGAGCGGATCGACGACGCGACCCAACAGCGCCTCGCCCACCGGCACGCTGAGCAGCTTGCCCGTGCTCTTGACCTCTTCCCCTTCGGCGATGTTGAGGTAATCGCCCAGGATGATCACGCCGACGGAGTGTTCTTCCAGGTTGAAGGCCAGACCGATCGTGCCGTTGGCGAACTCGACCATTTCGCCGGCCATTACGCCGGAGAGGCCGTAAACGCGCGCGATGCCGTCGCCCACCTCGAGAACGCGTCCGATTTCACGGACGTCGATCTTGGCGTCGAACTGCTCAATTTCCTGCTGTAGTACGGACGCTATCTCGTCGGCGTTGAATTTCATGGACGCTCCTAGTGATCAACTGTTCGCGAAGTCGTGCCAAATTAGCGGAGAGCGAGCCGTCGAAAACGACGTCGCCGACCTGAACGACCAGGCCGCCGATGAGGCTCGGATCGACTTCCGTCTGGAGGATCGGTTCTCCTCCCAAGGCTGTTCGAATACGGGCGGCGACGGCTTGCGCCTGTGCCGCCGACAACGGGGCGGCGGTCACGACGCGCACGGGAATGATGCCCCGCGCTTTGTCGTACAACTTGCGAAACTCCTCGCGGATCGACCGCAAGATGCGCACACGTTGATGGACCGCCAACACTTTCAGGAATCGTGTCAGTAGCGGGTGGGCCCGCTTGCCGAAGGCCCGGTCGATCATTTCGACCTTCTTCTCCGGCGAAAACATGCCCGACGCGAAAACGTCGACCAGTTTGGGATTTCTATCCAAAGCTTCCGTGGCGAGCGCGTCGAACTCCTCGACGACCGCGTCCAAAGCGCCGGCCTTTTCCGCCGAGGCGAACAGGGCTTTGGCGTAAGCCGCGGCGAGCGGCTGCAAACCGATATCGACCGGTTCGGCGAAGGCCCCTTCGTTCAAGGCTTCCGCCTCGCGCAGATTCGTCGGTTTTGCTTGGTTTGCCATCTTAGAGAACGCTGTTGCTCGGCTGCGAAAACTTGCGGCTCGATCCTCGTTGCGATGCGGGCCTAGTTGCGACTCGGGCTTTTCGTGGGGAACTTGGCCAAGGCGTCGTCGATCAGTCGGGCATGGTCGGCCGGTTGCAGCTTTTGTTGCAGCAACTTACCGGCCAAGGCCAGCGCCTGATCCGCGGCGACGGTCGCCAACTCGCGCATCGCGGCGTCTTTCGCGGCCTCGATGTCGCGCATGACACGAGCGCCTTCGGCCGCCGCTTCCGCGCGGGCTTCCGCCACGGTCGTTTGCTTGGCGTTCTCGGCGTCGCGTCGCGCTTCGTCCAGAATTCCGCGAACTTCCAACTGCGCCGCGTCGAGCTTCTTCTGGTAGTCGGCCAGAAGGGCCTTCGCTTCGTGGTTGGCCTTCTCGGCTCCGGCGATTTCGTGCGCGATGTGATGTTCCCGCTTCTCCAACGCGGCGGCGATCGGTCCCCAAGCGAACTTGCGGAGGATGATCACCAAGAGCAGGAAGACCACCGCCGAAAAGATGGCGAGATCTCCCTTCACTTGCGCCGGGTCGGTGTTGGCGCCGGCATGACCTAGGTGCGCTCCGTGGCCGTCGCCATGATCGTCGGCGGCGTGAGCCGCGTCGGCAGGCTTCGTCGCGTCGGCGGCAAGCACCGCCGTCGCCGGAAGGAGCAACATCAGAATTCCAAGCAACAAGGCTTTCACGGCACGTCTCGTTAGCTGAAGCGGGAAAGTTTCACGAAATCCGGTGCGAACACTAACGGCGCGGGAGAACTAGGTTCCCGGGCCCGACGTGATGAACAACGCGTAGAACGTGAAGCCTTCGATAAGAGCGGCGGCGATGATCATCGCCGTTTGAATGTTGCCGGCCACTTCCGGTTGACGGGCCATGCTCTCGTAAGCGCTCGAGGCGAGCTTGCTGATGCCGAGAGCCGCGCCGATGACGACGAGGCCGGCGCCGAACGAACCGGTGAAGTTGATGAGGGCAGAGGGCTTCGCGGCTTCATCGGCGGCCAGGGCCGGCGCGGCGGCGAACAACACGACGACGCAGATCAGTGCGAATTGGACGAACTTGTTCACGATAACACTCCTACGACTGGGGCAGTAAAACGGGAGGCAATTCCAAACGGCGTCGCACTTCGAGCAGGATTAGTGCTTGTGTGTTGCGGCGCCGATAAACAACGCGGACAAAAACGTAAAGACATACGCCTGCAGGAAGGCGACGAACAATTCCAAACAGCTAAAGGCGGTGGAGCCGAGCACGCTGATCGTGGTGACGACGCCGTAAGTGCCGAAGACCGCTTGACCCTTTTGAGCGGAAGCGACGATCAACCCCAACACGGCCAAGAGCACTAAGTGGCCGGCGACCATATTGGCGAGCAAGCGCACGGCGAGGATGCCGTTCTTAATGCAGAGGCCCAGCAATTCGATGGCGAAAATCATCGGCTTGAGCACGACGGCCAGCGGCAGCGGCAGGTCCATGCTCGGCACTTGGTTAAGCCAGAAGCCCACCGGACCGAATTTGAAGATGCCGGCGACGATGCTCGTAAGGAACGTCACGCCCGCGAGCGACAGCGTCACGCTGAACGAACCGGTCGGAGCGCCGAGCCAGGGAAGCAGGCCGAACAAGTTGCAGAACAGGATGAAAAAGAACATCGTCCACAGGATCGGCAGGAACTTGTCGCCGTCGTGGTGATGCACCTTCCCGTGAATGTGAGCGACGCCGTACGCCTCTTGATCCTGATCGTGCGGCGTGTGATGCGAATGGTCGTGATCGTCATGGCTGTCGATCGCCGGGCGGGCGATACCGTCGCGCACAAAGAGCAGCGTGGCTTCGAAAGCGTTCGCGAAGTACCCCTTGGGGGCCTTGCCGCCGGCGATCTTGGGAGCGAACCGCGTGAAGATCAGGACGATCAAAGCCGCGATGATCAGTTCGATCACCATGAACTTCGAAATGCAGAAGCCCGACTCGACGGCGTAAAAACTCTTGAGCTTGCCGAACGGCTGCGGGATGACGATCTTGCCGGACAACTCACGGTTGACGTCGGCGATCGTAAGCTTGTGGCTTGTTGCTTGACTCGCTTCGACTTCGTGCTTGATAAACGCCAGGTGCGACGGCAACTCTTCGAGCTTCGTGTAATGCGCAGGCCAGAGGACCTTCGGCACTTCGAAGTAGTAGCAGTCCTTAATGTGCAGAATGGCATCGGCCATGACTTTTAGACTCGCGCCTCCGCGCCAGAAGCACGACCGGCGGGCCGCGCTGCGACATTAACGAAAGGAGCGACCAACAGCGTGCGCGCCGTCAAAGTCGCCAGAAAAAATACGACGATATAGCGGAAGAACCCGGCTGCGTGCCAAGCATGGCCGCCGCGTTGCAGCAGCATGGCCAGCGCGAGCGGCAGGCCCATGGCAATGCCGTCGCCGGCCAAGACCCAGGCGACGCTCGACGGGGTGCCGCGGCCGCGATGAGCTAAGAGTAGGGCGCCCAAACCGGTCGCCAAGCAAACGGCCGCGGCCAGGCCGGCCGCTTCGAGCGAGGCATTGCCGTTTTGAACGCTGCCGTCTTGAGCGGCAAAGAAGCCGACGGGTATCGCGACGCAAACGACGGCGATCACCAGCAGCGCGCAGCGAGCGACGAGCGAAAGCCCGCTGACGTATGCGCTGTAACGGCCGATCAGCCCGATCACGTTTCGTCGCTCCGAGCGAGAGAATCGTCGGCCGATGTTCGTCGGCTCGTCGAGAACTCGCTCGCGAAAAAGTTGTAAGGAAGAACTAGTTGCTAACCGGACGAGGAAGCATCCGAACCATCCGAATGGGATTCGCGCTCCGCGCTCGCCCGCTTCGCGTTGGTCGCCGTCGTCGTGCCGGTCCGTCGCTGCTTCCTGTTCGATTCGCGAACGATCTGAAGCAATTGCCAAGAACCGACCAACAGCCCGACGATCAATCCGATTAACGCCCAGTGCGATGTCCCGCGCTTGCCGTCGAGCCAGCGTCCTCCGAGAATCGGCAGCAAGGTCATGAGGGCCACGGAGATAATCCGCGAGACCCAATTCATTGCTTCCGCGACGGGTGACGACGGCGGTCGATAATCCATGACGACCACTGGCGACGACGGCCAAACCGCCGGCCTCACGAAGAAGCTTCGTCACGCGATATTAAGGACTCTGATACTCGGACCCGACGAGCGGACTCGAGTAGCCTAAGTTGCCCTGGATGGGGCACTCATTAAGGACGATCAGCCCTAGAAATAGCGCGAACGACGCACACGATCGAGAAACCTGACTCGGCGTTAAGGCGGTTAATCTATCGGAGGCAAAACGGGGTGTCAATTAGACATCGTGTTTTTTTTCACAAAGTCTTTTGTTGTGCGCAAGGCCTTTGTATTGAATGGTTTACAGAGATGCCATGCGGCGGATGTCGGCCAAAGGGAGCCTTTTCCAGCAACGCCTACTGTGGGGGTGTCTCTTGAAGTTGTGAAATTCCGAGCTTCGGGCGAACTTTGCCCAAATTAGCGATTGTGTGGCTCGGTTGCGCCACAGTTTTCCCTAAAAGGGCGGTATAAGCATCAAATGCGTTGCAAGGCTAACCCCAATTGGTTAAGATAAATTCACTGCTTTTCTTCTCTCTTTCGCTCAGGATTGCGTGGAAAGCCACGTCGTTCTGAGTCCTGCCTTCGAGAGGAGTGATGTAGGTCTTAATCCACCTTGAACGGGACGTTGAAGTGTGCGGTTTAGACATTCGGCATGTGCGTGAAGCCGGAACGGTCGGCGAGTAAGTTTCCCCAACTTGCAAGCCTTCCAAGCTCGTTCGGACGAGGATCGTCCGCGGGTGCGGCGAAGCGCGTTTCTGTCAGGGACGACGAAGTTCAGGCATCAGCCGACGCATGGCTTCCCGCCGCGGGTGGGAGAGTGCGCGGCCCCGTGTCGGGAGACGCCGTCTGATGACCGCCGAGACTCTTAATAGCTATAGCGCAAAAGATTTGGCCGAGATGGCCAAGAACCGCGGCGTGCCCGGCTGGCACGGCATGCGGAAAGAGCAACTGATCAAAGCTCTCGTCAAAGCTGCGCGACAGAAATCGAACAAAGTGCGCGGGCGCGAAGTCGCGCGGGGTTCGGCCCCGGCGCCGCGCGTCGTCAAGTCCTCGAAGCCCGCGGTCGTTGCGCCGCGAGCGGCGCTCAACGGTACCACGTCGAACAAGTCCGCTGCGAACGGTAAGCCGGCCGCGTCGTCGTCGAAGCCCTCCTCGAACGGCGTCCCCGCAAGCGGTCATGCGCTGAACGGCAATGCTGCACGTTCTGCCGCGCCGCAACGTGCCGCCAAGCCGCTGCCGCCGCGCGATCCGGAAGTGACGCGTAAGCTCGAAGTCATTCGCACGGCTTCTGCCTTGAAGAAAGACTTGGCTTACCTATCGCATCAGCTCGCCTCGGGCAAGAACGGCCGCGGCCTACAGAAGGTCGTCAAGGACCGGCTCGTCGTCATGGTCCGCGATTCGTACTGGCTGCAAGCGCATTGGGAACTCTCGCGAAACGGCGTCGAACGTGCGCAAGCCGCGCTCGGCCAAGAGTGGCACGCCGTGAAGCCGGTATTGCGTTTGGTGGAAGTCACCGACGGCGGCACCACGAGCGCCGTCGAAACGCCCGTTCGCGACATCGAAATCCACGGCGGCGTCAACAACTGGTACATCGACGTGCAGGATCCGCCGAAGAGCTATCGCGTCGACATCGGCTACCTTACCGCCAGCGGCCGCTTCTACGGACTTGCTCGCAGCAACGTCGTGACCACGCCGCGGGCCGGCAGCAAAGACGACCTCGATCAAAACTGGAGCGACATCGCCAGCGACTTCGAGCGGATTTATTCGCAAAGCGGCGGTTACAACGGCGACGGCAACGGCAGCGTCGAACTGCAAGAAGTGTTCGAAGAGCGGTTGCGCCGGCCGATGGGTTCGTCGCTCATCTCCCGCTTCGGCCCCGGCGTCGACGGCTTGCTCGGCGGCCGTAAAGCGTTTCATTTCGAAATCGACGCCGAGTTGATCGTGTTCGGCAAAACCGAGCCCGATGCGCGCGTGACGCTGCAGAACGAACCGATCAAGCTTCGTCCCGACGGTACGTTTACCGTGCGGTATAGCCTGCCGAACGCTAGGCAAGTCATTCCGGCCGTGGCCGCCAGCGCCAACGGCCTGGAGCAACGCACGGTCGTTCTGGCCGTCGAACGCAACACGAAGACGATGGAGCCGCTCATCCGCGACGGCGGCAACAACAATTCGCAAGACTAGTTGCCGAGTTTCGACTCCTGAAGGGAACGTCCTCCGCGGCGGTCCGTGGTACTGAATCTGCGCAAGGCCCGTCGAGAATTCACTGCTCGACGGGCCTTGCTCGTTCTTCGGCCTCAAGTCTTTCTTGCCGTAGGACGGACGCGCGAGTATCATTCCCTTGTCCTCTGCCATGCTCGTGCTGGAACGTCTCATTTTCCGGGGAGCCGATAAGAAGTCCGCTGGGTGCCTGAAGAACGCCCTGGGCCGCGTGTATAGCCGACGCCCGCACTCTTCGGAGCTGCGGAATCAGCGGCCGGATCACACAACCCCGGGGCCGGTGTGCCCGCCGTTCTACGGTTAAACGGGCTCCCGAAAACCGCGTTACCACGGCATTGCGGTGGAGGATGTTTTTCGTGTCCGTACCATCGTCACAAGCCGATCTCGCTCAGCAAGACCTCCCTTCACCGGGGCTCTTTGCGAAGCGCGACCGGCTTGTGGCGTTTTTGGCCGATCTGAAGCGCGTGGTCGTCGCCTATTCCGGCGGCGTCGACAGCGTCGTGGTCGCCAAAGCCGCTCAGGTCGCGCTGGCCGACGCCGCGCTGGCCGCCACGGGCGTGAGCTCCAGCCTCGCTTCGGGCGAACTTGACGACGCGCGTCGCCTCGCCGAGCTGATCGGCATTCGGCACGAGATCATCACTACGCAGGAATTCGCCGAGCCCGCCTACCTCGCCAACGCTCCGGACCGTTGCTACCACTGCAAGACCGAACTCTACACGCGGCTGGAGGAATTGCTGGAGCGCTTCCCCGACGCGGTTATCGTCAACGGCGCGAATCTCGACGATCAAGGAGACTATCGCCCCGGCATGGCGGCGGCCCGCGAACATCGCGTACGCAGTCCCTTGCTGGAGTGCGGGCTCACGAAGGCCGACGTTCGCCGGCTGGCCGCGCTTTGGGAGTTGCCGGTGTGGGATAAGCCCGCCTCGCCGTGCCTCAGCAGCCGCATTGCGTATGGCGAGGACGTCACGCCGCAGCGCGTTGCCATGATCGATCGGGCCGAGCAGTTCCTGCGGGCTCGCGGCTTGCGTGAATTGCGCGTGCGGTATCACAAAGGCGACCTGGCGCGGCTGGAAGTGCCGGCCGATGCAATCGCCCGATTAGCCGAACCGGCGCTGCGGCGCGAGATCGCCGACCATCTGCGCGCGCTCGGTTTCAAGTTCGTGACGCTCGATCTCGAGGGGTTCCGCAGTGGTAGTTTGAATCAGTTGCTCTCGATCGATTCGACGCCGCCGAGATAGCTACGCTGCTCGGCTTGTCTTGCTACTTCGCTTCGTGCGGCTTCGGATCGGTGGAAACATGCGGCGCTGGGAGCAGCGACAAAATCACCCACGCCAGCATGGTGCTGGCGATCGCGGTCACTTCGCGACCTAATCCCGCCGTCATGCCGATGGCGGCGGTGAGCCAGAGTCCGGCGGCCGTCGTGAGGCCGTGCACGCCTCGTTCGTCGACCCCCTTAACGATCGAACCGGCGCCGAGAAATCCGATGCCCGTGACGAGTCCTTGCGTGACGCGCGAGATGTCGGCGCTCGTGCCGCCGGCTTGTTGCGGCACCAGCACGAAGAGGGCAGAGCCGAGCGCTACGAGCATGTGCGTGCGCAGGCCCGCGGCTTTACCGCGGTGCTCCCGTTCGAAGCCGATAATCCCGCCCAAGATCGCCGCGGTGAGCAACCGAATCGCGACGCGCGTGCAAGTCGCCGCGTCGGGTAGGTCCGACAGTTCTTCACGGATGACCGTCCAAATCTCGTCGGGCATGTCGGCGCCTCAGGAGGTTTCGTTGCCTTTCTTCACTTCCAGTTTATCGCGCGCTTGTTCGGCGAGGGCCAGATACTTCTTGCGCATTTCGTCGAGTTCGCATTCGTCGAGTTCTTCGAGATCGAGCAGGGCGTTCTCGGCCCCTTCGACGGCCCTGATGAGTTCGTCGAGCTTGATCTGCACCGCTTCCGCATCGCGATTCTGCGAGTTTTGAATCAAAAACACCATCAAGAACGTGACGATCGTCGTGCCGGTGTTAATGACCAGTTGCCAGGAATCGCTGAAGCCGAAGATCGGGCCGAGCAGCCCCCAGCCGACGATGATTCCCAGCGCTCCGGCGAACGTCACCGGTTCGCCGGCCGCGCGGGCCGTGACCTTTGCGAACCGGGTGAACCAGGAAGCTTTGCCGGTTTGGGGAGCCATGAGATTACTTTCGAGGAGGGCGTACGGGATGAAGCGATCCGCGCGAAATCAAGCGGAAGCGGCGAACTCGCGTCGACCGCCGCCGGCCGCCGCTCTACAATCGCGGCCATCTCGGACATGTTAGCAACTCGGGCGCCGACGGCATCTGAATATTCAGCAGACCGGGAACCTCTAGCGAGACTGTGCCTTGTCGATTCCCTCGTCCGTTTCGAGCATCGCCCCTCCAGTGCCGTGGCTCGCGCGCCCGCGCGTCGCCGTGGCGCTGTTGCTCTCGATCAATCTGATGAATTACGTCGATCGCCAAGTGCTGGCGGCGGTCGAGGTGAAGATCGGCGAGGAATTCGCGAAGGGGGGGCAGCCCATCGACGACTGGCAGATGGGGCTGCTCTCCACGGCGTTTCTCCTGTCGTACATGCTCGCCTCGCCGCTCTTCGGTTGGTTCGCCGATCGCACGTCGCGCTGGAAAATCGTCGCCGTCGGCGTCTTCGTCTGGAGCTTGGCCTCCGGCGCTTCCGGCCTCGCGGAGTTCTACCTCGCGCTGTTGCTCACGCGCGTCTTCGTCGGCATCGGCGAAGCGGCCTACGGGCCCACCGCCCCGACCATCATTTCCGATCTCTATCCGGTCGAGCGCCGCGGCAGCGTCTTGGCTTGGTTCTACATGGCGATTCCGGTCGGCAGCGCGCTCGGCTACGTTTGGGGCGGGCACTTGGCGGAAATGCCCGAGTGGGGTTGGCGGTGGGCCTTTTATCTTTCGGCCCCGCCGGGAATCTTGCTGGCGATCTGGGCGCTCTTCATGCACGAGCCGCGTCGGGCCGTGAATGCCGACGGCACCGCGGCGCGTAAGGCGTCGTTCGCCGATCTGAAAGTTCTGCTGCAAACTCCCTCCTACGTCTACAACACGCTCGGCATGACGGCGATGACCTTCGCTCTCGGCGGCCTGGCCTTTTGGATGCCGCGCTACATCGTGCTCTTCCGCGGCGAGGGGACCTTGGCCGACGTCGGCACGAAGTTCGGCGGCATCACCGTCGTCTCCGGCCTCGTCGCCACGCTCGCCGGCGGCTACGTCGGCGACAAACTCCGCAATCGTTTTCCCGGTTCGTACTTCTTAGTTTCCGGCGTCGGCATGCTCATCGGCCTGCCGCTCTTTCTCGGCTTCCTCGTCGCGCCGTTTCCGTTTGCCTGGGGCCTGCTGTTCGCGGCCGAGTTCTGCTTGTTCTTCAACACCGGGCCGAGCAATACGATTCTGGCCAACGTCACGCATCCCGCCGTGCGGGCTTCGGCGTTTGCCGTGAACATTCTCATCATTCACATGTTCGGCGACGCGATCTCGCCGTCGCTCATCGGCTGGATCACCGACTCCACGAAGTCCGCCGAACTCCCGGTCGGTAACATGAACCTGAGCTTCGGTGCAGGGGTCTCGCTCGCCATCTTCCTCAGCGGCGTGTTCTGGATGCTCGGCGCGAAGCACCTCGAGCGCGACACCGAACTCGCCCCAGCGCGGCTCACATCTTAGCCCCGACGAGCCGCCGGGGGCCAGGTCGGTTACGCTTTCGCTTCGAGTTGCAGCAGTTCCGACTCTCGTTTCGCCGGTATCTCCCCGCCGTTTTCGTCGTGCATCGCGCGGATCTCTTCCGTGATCTTCATGCTGCAATACTTCGGGCCGCACATGCTGCAGAAGTGGGCGCTCTTAAACGTGTCTTGCGGCAGCGTTTCGTCGTGCATCCGCCGAGCCGTTTCCGGGTCGAGCGCCAAGCGGAATTGCTCGTTCCAATCAAACGCGAACCGGGCGCGCGACAGCGCGTCGTCGCGATCGCGGGCTCCCTTGCGGTGTCGGGCCAAGTCGGCGGCGTGGGCCGCGATCTTGTAGGCGATCACCCCTTGCTTCACGTCTTCCTTGTCGGGCAGGCCCAGGTGTTCCTTCGGCGTCACGTAGCAGAGCATCGCCGCGCCGCTCCAGCCGGCGATCGCGCCGCCGATGGCGCTGGTGATATGGTCGTAGCCCGGCGCGATGTCGGTCGTGAGCGGGCCGAGCACGTAGAACGGCGCCCCCTTGCAGACTTCGATCTGCCGCTTCACGTTCATGTCGATCTGATCCATCGGCACGTGGCCGGGCCCTTCGACCATCACTTGCGTGCCGCGGGCCCAACCGCGCTGCGTGAGCTCGCCGAGCACGTCGAGTTCGGCGAATTGGGCTTCGTCGCTGGCGTCGGCGATGCTGCCGGGCCGCAAGCCGTCCCCCAGGCTCCACGTAACGTCGTACTCGCGCATGATGTCGCACAAGTCGTCGAAGCATTCGTAGAGCGGGTTCTGCTTGCGGTGGGCCATCATCCATTTGGCGATGAGCGAGCCGCCCCGGCTGACGATGCCCGTCACGCGGTTCATCGTCAGGTGCAGGTGTTCGTAGAGCACGCCGGCGTGCACGGTCATGTAGTCGACCCCTTGCTTGGCTTGGTGCTCGACCATGTCCAAGAAGTGTTGGGCCGTCATGTCTTCGATGTTGCCGCCGAGCTCTTCGAGCATTTGGTAAATCGGCACCGTGCCGATCGGTACCGGCGAGGCGTCGATGATCGCGGCGCGAATCGCGTCGATGTTCTTGCCGGTCGAGAGGTCCATCACGGTGTCGGCGCCGTAGTGCACGGAGTAGTGCAGCTTCTCAAGCTCCGTCGCGATGTCGCTCGTCACGGCCGAATTGCCGATGTTGGCGTTGATCTTGCAGGTGGCGGCGATGCCGATGGCCATCGGCTCGAGCCGCTTCGTGAGGTGCACTTTGTTGGCGGGAATCACCATCCGGCCGACCGCCACTTCTTCGCGCACCAGTTCCGGCTCGAGCCCTTCGCGCTGGGCGACGTACGCCATTTCCGGGGTCACGGTTCCGGCCCGAGCTTGTTCGATCTGCGTCATC
>CAZWDN010000136.1:0-4953 GCA_964633125.1 uncultured Pirellula sp.
ACTTGGCCCGGCTGCGGATTCAATTGCGCAAGCACTTCCTCGAAGAGCACCGGAACGTGCTGAGTGGAAGTGTCGGTCATGGCCGTTTGCGATTTGCGACGCGGAAGTCGGGCTGGAAGCCGGCTTGCGGAAACGCATCGACCTGGACGATGCCGCCTCCGAACGCCGTTGCGGGGGGCGGCACTGTAGCAAAGGTGCCGAAATCAACTAATAGCAACCCACCTTTGGCACATCCATGTGCCAAGGGGGGTGGGCGCCGCAGGTCGGAGGACGACTGCTATCGGTCTGCCGGCGTCGCTTCTTGCGACCCGCCCCGCTTGAGGCGAGCGACGATCGGTGGCCGTGATCGTCGCCCGCTCAAGCAAGCGCTGCAAACCTCGGACGGACGCTGCACTCTGACTCCGTAATGTGATTTAGCCGTTGATCGGCGACTGTTGCGGCCCGAAGGCCTCCTCGGCAATGCGGTCGAACTCCTTTGCCTGCTCTGCCAAGTACCGCTCCCAACGCAGCTTGTCCCAAATCTCTAGGTGATCTTGTACGCCGATCAGCACGACTTCCTTCGTGATTCCGGCATGCGCCATGAGCACGGCCGGGATGCGAAAGCGGTTTTGTTCGTCAAGCTCCACGCGCTCGGCTTGGGCGTAGAACACACGTCCAAAGGCCCGCACATCGCGTCGGTTGGGCGATGTCTCGGCGAGTCGTTGCCCGAGCGCTGCAAGAACCTCCTCCGTGTAAAGGGCCAGCGACGTGTCGGTACCAGGCGTGAGAAAAAGCCCCCGCTCTTTCGCATCCGCCCCTGCTTCTAAGATTTCGCGAATCCGTTTAGGCAAGGCGATCCGCTGCTTGTCATCAACGACACGAGCAAATGTGCCGGTTAGCAGCATGAATCACCACACATCCCCACTTTGCTCCACATGGCCCCAAAGATAAGACTTCGTGCCTTTTCGTCAAGCAGAGATTTGAGCCTGGGATTTGCGGTGGTTGCGACGAAAATCGTGCTCTTTCTCGGAGAAAAGTCGGGCGATTTTTTTGCCGCGAATTTCCACCGGGTGGTACCGGCCGTGAGTTTCCCCTACCGCCCGAGCGACGCGAGTCGCTACAGTTCCCGTTTCGCTGCCTGTTGCGCCTTCGTGTGAGTGCCATGTCGGAACTTGACGCCTACGATTACGATCTTCCCAAAGAGCTCATCGCCCAAGAGCCGCTGCCGGTTCGGAGCGACGCCCGGCTGTTGGTCGTCGATCGGGCCCGCGGCACATGGCAACATCTGCACGTTCGCGACCTGCCCGAGTTGCTCGTCTCGGGCGATGCCTTGGTGATCAACGACACCAAGGTCGTACCGGCCCGGCTGATCGGCAAGCGCTCGGTGAGCCAAGGCAAATGGGAAGGATTGTTCCTCTCCGTCACCGAAGAAGGTTTTTGGCGCATCCTGTGCAAAACGCGCGGGCACCAGAAGCCGGGCGATCAAATCGTGCTCATTAATCGCCGGGCCAAGGAAGACGTCCGCCTGCGGCTCATCGAGCAACAAGAGGGCGGCCCATGGCTCGTCTACCCCGAGACGGAAGAATCGGCTTGGGACCTGCTCTCGCGCGTGGGGCGCGTGCCGCTGCCGCATTACATCCGCGGCGGCGAGATGACCGACGACGATCGCTCGCGCTACCAAACCATTTACGCCCGCGAACCGGGTAGCGCCGCCGCTCCGACGGCCGGTCTGCACTTCACCGACGAGCTGATGCGCAAGCTCATCGACGGTGGCGTAACGCCCGTGCGCGTGACGTTGCACGTCGGCCTCGATACGTTCCGGCCGATCAAAGTCGATCGGCTCGAAGAGCACGTAATGCACACGGAGTTCTGCCGGATCGATGAAGCGGCAGTCGATCGCATTCGCTCGCTGCGCGCGGCGGGCGGACGATGTATCGCCGTCGGCACGACGGCCTGCCGCACCTTGGAAACCGCTGCGCAGAGCGGCGAACTCAAGCCGTTTGAAGGGCCGACCGACCTCTTCCTTCGCCCCGGCCGAAAGTTCAACGTCGTCGACGGCCTGTTAACAAACTTCCATTTGCCGCGTTCGACGCTCTTGGTCCTCGTGCGCACGTTCGGCGGCGACGAACTGATGCGCCGCGTCTACGAAGAAGCAGTCGCCAAGAAGTACCGGTTCTTCAGCTACGGCGACGCGATGCTCATCCTGTAGGGAACGACTCCGTGACGTTCCGTCGGCTAGTCGTCTTCGTGCAGATCGTTTTCTTCGATCGTCTTGAAGCCGGCGCGGGCCAAGATCTCCAGGCCCATCTCGATGTTGTCGACCATCACGGCCACGGCCGGCCGGCCGTGCGGGCGCACCAACAGCGGGTAGGCTTGAATGATATTCACTTCCCCTTGCAGCAACGCCGTGCAAACGCGCAACAGCGGCTGTTGATCGTCCGGAAGTTCAACGCCGATCACGTCGCTTTCGATGATCGCCAAGCCGGCCCGTTCGAGAATCTCGCGCCCTTGCTCGGGATGGCTCAAGAGAAACCGGACGAAGGCGCACTCGGCCGCGTCGTTGATCGACAGCGCTACGATGCGAACCCGAGTTCCCTCGAAGCGGCGCACGACTTCCAGCAGGCTCCCGACGCGGTTTTCCAAAAAAACCGTGAACTGGCGGATCGACGGATAATTCCGTCCCCGCATGGTGTCGAACCCTACGCCAGCTCCCGCTCCTTCGTCGATGCTCATGCTCAGTAAGCTATCGAGCCGCGGGAAAACCGTCAACGCACGACGGTTCGCCGCCATCACTTGAGCATTGGCGACTTGCGCGGTCGCCCGTAGAATCCGTGGTCTTACTTCTTCGCAACCTTCCGCTCCGTCGACATGATTCGCGAACACGATCTCGAAATCCGCGTCCGGTACCAAGAGACCGACGCCATGGGCGTGCTGCACCACGCCAACTACTTCACCTACTTCGAAATGGGGAGGACCGAGCTTCTACGGTCCAACGGAAAATCGTACCGCGACCTCGAAGACGGCGGACTACTGATGGTGATCGTGAAGATCGGCTGCAACTATCGCCGCCCGGCCCGGTACGACGACGTGCTCCGCTTGCATACGACGACCACGCGCGTGACGGCGGCGAAAATCGAGCACGAGTACCAGCTGTTTCGCGGCGAAGAGTTGCTCTGCGAAGGGCATAGCACCTTGGCCTGCGTCGATCGCGAAGGACGCGTGCAACGGGTGCCGGAGTGGCTGCATTTGCCCGCCTTGGAGCCGCGCTCATGACCGAATTGCTTACCGGCCTGCAAGGGCGGTTCGACGTGATCGTGCAGGAGATCGAACGCGAAGGGCGCGTTTGGAAACTTGCCCGCCCGAAATCGGCCGACGACCTCATCGACGAAGAAGCCTTTCAGAAAGACGGGCGCATCCCGTATTGGGCCGATGTGTGGACGTCGTCGCGCGTGCTGGCCGACGAACTCAACAAGCGCGGGGCCAATCGCGGCCGCCTGCTGGAGCTCGGCTGCGGCGTCGGGTTCTCGTCGCTCGTAGCCGCGGGGCTCGGCTATGAAACGGTAGCCACGGACTACTACGCCGAAGCACTGGAGTTCGTCGAAGCCAACGCACGGCTCAACGGCTTGGACACTTTGTCGACTTACCTACTCGACTGGCGCGCCCCGCCGGACGAACTCGGCGCATTCGACGTCGTCACGGCCGCCGACGTCTTGTACGAACGCCCCAACGTGCCGCTCGTGGCAGCGATGTTCGACCGCTTCCTGAAGCCCGACGGTATCGGCTATTGCACCGACCCGCAACGGGGTGCGGCAAGCTCCTTTGCCGACGACTGCCGCAAGCTCGGCTTGAAGGTCAACTGCTTCGTCCGCACGACGGTCGACGAAGGGCGCAATCGCGAGATCGACTTTTATGTAGTGAAGCGGTAGCAAATCGAAGTTTGAATTTTGAGTAGCGATCAAACACGCAAGCCGGCCGCTTTCATCAGCTCCGCCGTCGAACGATACGCTTCCTCGACCCACTGCGTGATCCGTTCCGGCTCCGGCGAGTATTCCAACTCGATCGAGACGACGCCGTCGATATCGAGAGCCTTGATCTCCGCCAGATACGGCGCAAACGGCACCACGCCGCGTCCCGGCGGAAGATCGCCGTGTTTTACGCCGTCACAATCGGAGATGTGTACATGGCCCGCGCGGCCGCGCAGCCTGCGGAGTTCTTCCGGTCGGACTTTCGAGAGCATAAGGTGCGAGATGTCGATATTGGCCAGCACGGCCGGCGAGTTCACGTCGTCGAGGAAGCGGACCATTGTGTCGATGTCGTTAACGAGCGACAGGGGAAACGGCTCCAGTTCGATGACGATCTCCACGCCGAGCTTGGCGGCGTACGCTCCGAGTTCGCGGCACGACTCCACGGCCCAATGCCATTGCTCAACGGCCGGAATCACTTCACGATTCCAAATGTACTCGCCGATCACCAGGAGGACGTTGCGAGCCTGGTACTCAGCGGCTAAGTCGAGATACTTCTTGACCCGATCCAGATGAAACCGCCGCACGCTCGGATTCAAATCAATCAGCCCGACGGCGACGCAGCAGAGCGACACGATCGGCAGCTCCAAACGCTTACACTCGCCAAGAATAAGACGCCGCTCCCCCGGATCGAGGTCCAACGGGTCGACGAACAAGTCGACCGTGTCGAAGCCGATTTCCTTGGTCTTCTGCAAACCGTAGATCGTCGGCTTACCGGTTTGCACCCACGCGGAATTGATGAGGCCGAGCTTCATGGTTTTCTCTGAATACGAACTATTTCGAATGATCTCCGCCGAGCAATTGCAAGGTCGTCGCGTCGCGCCGGCCGTCGTAATACTTTTCAAGGGCCGCGACGATCGCCGGGTTGCCGTCGGACGCGAGCTCGAAAAGCGTGAGGCACGACTGGAGCTTCTGCGCGTCGATCGATCCGAAGATCTGCTCGGCCGAGCGC
>CAZWDN010000136.1:5053-12722 GCA_964633125.1 uncultured Pirellula sp.
GCGCAGCTCGGCAACGACGTCGGCATACACGGGGTCTTGCGCTGCAACGAAACGCTCGAGATGAAACGCGTCGCTCATAGCGGCACCGTGAGCGATTGGCCGTTGTGCTTGGCGCCGAAGCCGAGGATATACGGCACGGCCCTCTCGGCCCATTGCGTCGGGCCGGGGTAATGGCCCGCCTCGTCGGCCCAACAACTGCGAAGCATGTCGGTGTCGATAATGCCGGGATTCAGCGGAATGGCGGCCATCCCCTTGGGCAGTTCTTGAGCCAGGGCCAGCGTGAGTCCCTCGACGGCGTACTTCGTCGCGCAATAGGGAGCGACTTCCGGCGCCGTCGAACGCCCCCAACCGGAACTGAAATTGACGACGATCCCACGACGCCGAGCAACCATCGGCGGCAGGAAGTGCCGGATGACGTTCGACGTACCGACGATATTGACGTCGACGAGCCTCTGCATTTCCGCGGCCGAGATCTCCCAGAGCGGCTTCGTGTCGTTCATCACCGCCGCGTTGTTGACGAGAATGTCGAACGGCTCCGAACTCGCACCGACCGCGACGGCCCAGCGAGCGACCTGGGCGTCGTCGGCGACGTCGACGACGTCGAAACGATGCGGCGCGCCGAATTGCTTTTGCAACGCCGCGACGCCCCCGGCGTCGCGACCGCAGCCGACGACCGTATGCGCCAGTTGCGCGAAGCCCTCGGTCATCGCACGGCCCAGCCCGCGCGTGGCGCCGGTGACGAGAATGCGCAAACCCATCTAATCTCCTTGCCTTCGGCAAGCCTCTGCCGATAATCGTGTTTCGCCGTGAGCGCCGCCGTTATAGCTTTCTTTCGAGCGAGTTTCCATGAACGCCCCTATCGCACGCCGCAACTTCCTAAAGCTCGGCGCCGCAGCTTCCGCCGGGCTAGCCGCGCTGCCGCAGACCTCGATCGCCGCCGAAGCGTCGCCTCGGCAGTTTCGCTTCGTGCATCTCACCGATATTCACCTGCAACCCGAACTCGACGCCGAGCGAGGCTTCCGGCAATGTATTGCGCATGTCAACGAGCTTCGACCGCGTCCCGACTTCGTGATCACCGGCGGCGATCTTCTTATGGATGCGCTGGAAGTCGACAAAGCGCGCACTCTCAAGCTTTGGAAGATGTATGAGGAGTGCTGCCGCGAATTTGAAATGCCGGTCTACAATACGATCGGCAACCACGACATCGTCGGTTGGTCGAGCAAGGCGCTCGTGACGCCCGACGATGTGGACTACGGCAAGAAGCTCTTCGCGGAACGGGCCGGCCGCGGCAAGGTTTATACGTCGTTCGACTTCCAAGGCTGGCATTTCGTCTTACTTGACTCCATCGGCCAACAACCGGGAAAGCCGGACTATATGGGGCTTTTGGACGAAGAGCAGATTGCCTGGCTTCAGGCCGACCTCGACCGACTGGCGCCGACGACGCCGGTCGTGTTTGTGACGCACATTCCGTTCTATACGGCCTACATCACGATGGCTCAGGGCCCCAATAAACTGCCGGGCGAAAAGACGATGGTCGCCAACGCCCACACCTTGCGCAAGGGATTGCTCAAGAAAAACCTGCGACTGGTGCTGCAAGGGCACGTCCATGTTCGCGAACGGATCGACTACGGCCGGATTTCGTACATCCAGTCGGGCGCCGTAAGCGGCCAATGGTGGAAGGGACCGACCATCGGCGAACATCCCGAAGGGTACGGCGTGATCGACGTCACCGGAGACGAGTTCGAATACGGCTACGAAGCGTACGGCTGGAAGGCCGTAAAAGGTTAGGCGACTGACCGGATCGCGCGGCCTGCTTATGATGGCCGACGAGCGACGAGGCAAACTTAGGAATTCGCGCGGGGTGCGGCCATGGCGAAAGGCGAAGAGATTGAGACCGACGTGCTGGTTTGCGGCGGCGGCTGTGCCGGAATCGCGGCGGCTTTGGCGGCGTCGCGGGCCGGGGCGCGCACGATTCTCGTCGAGCGCGCCGGATTCGCAGGCGGAATCATCACCACGGTCGGGCTGCCGTTCTTCGACGGCATCGCCATCCCGCGCGACTATCGCATCCTCATACGCGGAATCCCGCTGGAACTGCTTTCCGAGATGGGCGTTTGCCGCCCCGGCGATACCGAGATTCGCCCGCACAATCCGGTGATTCGCAACACCGAACAATTCAAACTCTTGGCCGATCGCAAATTGTCGGCCCAAAAGGATTTGCTGCGAGTACTGTTTCACAGCACGGTTTGCGAGGTCGTCACCTCGGGCGATCGCATCTCTGAAGTGGCCGTCGCCAACAAGAGCGGCCTAATGCGTATTCGTCCGCGCGAAGTGATCGACTGTACCGGCGACGGCGACGTCGCCGCTTGGTCGGGCGCACCCACGGAGAAGAACAATCCGCTGATGCCGCTCACGATGCACTTCCGCATCGGCAACGTGCAGCGCAACCTGGAAACGAAAACAAACTGCGCGAAGCAACTAGCCGAGGCCCACGCCGCCGGAGAATTGCAGCTGTATTACGGCCCCGGCTTAAGCTACATTTTCGCCCCCAACGAGGCCTACGTCCATGCCATCCGCGTCGTCGCCGACGCCACGGATGCCGACGACCTCACGCGCGCCGAAATGCAGGGGCGCGCCGACGTCTGGACGATGTTTAGCCGTTGGAAAAAGAACGTACCCGGCTTTGAGGAGTCGTATCTCATTTCGACGGGCCCGTACATCGGCATCCGCGAGACGCGCCGGCTCGTCGGCGAATATGTTCTCACGGAAGACGACATTCGCGCCGGTCGCAAGTTCGATGATGCGATCGCCACGGGCTGCTGGTATCTCGACGTCCATCCGCAAACCGTTACCGTCGGTTCGGCGAACATCGGCCACGGCTTTCAGCCGGGCCCTTACGATATCCCGTACCGTTCGTTGCAACCGCAAAAAGTCGCCAACCTGCTCGTGGCCGGGCGGTGTCACTCGGCGTCGAAGGAAGCGGCAAGCAGCACCCGCGTAACGGTGACGGCCATGGCGATGGGGGAAGCCGCGGGAACGGCGGCGGCCGTCGCCGTGGCTCGCAAGCTCACGACCCACGAACTATCCGGGGCCGACGTTCGCAAGGAACTCGATAGCCGGCACGCGGGACCGTTCCTCGGGTAGGGCAAGTTTGCATCGCAGAATCATTCTTGGCGGAAAGAGGCGAACATGCGTTGGAATCGAACGCTAGGGTACGTTCCCTCCGTAGTCTTTCCGGCAGGTACGGCCGCGCAACTCTGGGCGCTATGGCAGACCGGTCGTAGCGACGGGGCAAGTGCGCTCACTTGGACCCTATTCGGCATTGCCAACCTATGCATGTATTTTTACATCGAGAAATACCGTGAGCCGCAAGCCATCGTCGGGCTCATTGGGACCGCATTGGTGGATTTCGCGATCGTGGCGGTGATTCTTCACTACCGAACACTGGGCGTCTGAAACCTCACGTTCGAGCACTCCGCGACAATCTGGCGACTTCACGAAGGAACCCGTTTCGCCGATTGATTTTCGGGCAAATTCGCTTTTCCCCCCTTACGGCAATCGGCTATCATGTAAGCCCTGCCTGAGGTTGCCGCCCGGCGACCATTTCGAGCCCACCTTTTATCGTTATCGGACGGCGCCTGATGCTCAAGCTCCGTACTTTCCGTTTCACCGGTCGATCGTTTCCGCACACTAATTCGTGTGTTCTGACCCTTTGCGCCGTTGTGTTATTCGCCTCCCCGAGTCATGCGACGTCACCGGTCGACGACGCCAAGCCCGACGCCCACGGCATAGAGTTCTTCGAAGCCAAGATTCGTCCGGTACTCGTCGAGAAGTGCTACTCGTGTCATTCGGCCGACGCGAAGGCTTTGCGCGGCGGATTGCTGCTCGACACGAAGCAAGGTGTACTCACCGGCGGCGATTCCGGCCCGAGCATTGCGCCGGGCAAGCCGAACGAAAGCTTGTTGATTCAAGCCCTCAAGTTCGAAGGCTTTGAAATGCCCCCTTCGGGCAAACTGCCTGCGCAAGTCATCGCAGATTTTGAACATTGGGTGAAGATTGGAGCGCCCGATCCGCGGACATCAACGACCGCAGTCGCGAAGAAGGGGATTGACCTCGAAGCCGGCCGTAAGTTCTGGTCGTTCACGCCGATCGCTCGACCGCAAGTACCGAAGGTCTCCGACAAGCACTGGGCGATGTCCGACATCGACCGCTTCATCCTTGCGAAACTCGAGGCCAAGAGGCTCCATCCGGTCGCCGACGCCGACCGCGGCACGTGGCTGCGACGTGTAACGTTCGACCTCATCGGGCTTCCTCCGAGCCCTGCCGAAATCGATGCTTTTCTGGCCGACAAATCGCCGAATGCTTACGCCGTGGTAGTTGATCGGCTGCTCGCATCGCCGCAATTCGGCGAACGCTGGGGCCGCCACTGGCTCGACGTTGCGCGCTTCGCCGAATCGAGCGGCGGCGGACGCTCGATGGTCTTCAAAGAGGCTTGGCGTTATCGCGATTACGTTATCGATTCGTTCAACGCAGATAAGCCGTTCGATCGGTTTGTGTCCGAGCAAATCGCCGGCGATTTGCTGCCGCATGAAACTTCCGATGTGGAACGAGAACACCTCGTCGCGACGTCGTATCTCGTGCTCGGCGCAACGAATTACGAAGAGCAAGACAAACGCGTCTTGGAAATGGACGTCGCCGACGAACAAATCGAAACGATCGGCAAGGGACTGCTCGGCATGACGATCGGCTGCGCCCGTTGTCATGATCATAAGTTCGACCCGATCCCGACATCGGACTATTACGCGCTGGCGGGCATTTTCCGCAGCACGAGCATGCTGATCCACGAAAACGTTTCCAAGTGGACCGAGCGCCCGTTGCCGATGACGCCGGAGGTCGAGGCCGCCGTATCGAAGCACGAAGCGGCGGTCGCCGAACTGAAGGCCAAGTTGGTCGCGGCGGAAAAACTCGCCAAAAAGCTCGCGCCGTCGCGACTCGCCAAATCCGGCCCGATCGCGGCCTCGGAACTTCCGGGCATCGTCATCGACGATACGCAGGCCAAGCGGGTCGGCGAGTGGAGCACGTCGCGGCATGTCAAGCAGTACGTCGGCGAAGGCTATCTAACCGACGACGACCTCGGCAAGGGTGAGAAGACGTTGACGTTTCAACCCGAATTCAACAAAACCGGACTCTATGACGTTCGCCTGAGCTACGTCGCACTCGGGAATCGCGCCGAATCGGTGCCCGTCTCTCTGCTGACGCTCGACGGCGAAATCGATCTGAAGATCAACATGCGGGCCGAGCCGCCCATTGACGGCCGTTTCCTCTCGTTGGGCAAGTATCGTTTTGACGCATCGAACCAATGGTTCGTCATGATCTCGAACGAGGGGACGGAAGGTTTCGTGACGGTCGACTGCGTACAGTTCGTGCCGATCGATGAAGCCGCGGAACCGGGACCGACCAATGTCGCCGACGGCAAAGCGTCGAAAGAGGATCGGAACGCGAACAAGCCCGTGTCGGACGAGGCCGCGCGCGCGGCTGCCGAAGTCGTTAAGCTTGAGCGGGAAATGAAGTCGCTCACCGCCGCGGCTCCAGATGTGCCGAAGACAATGGCCGTCGATGACGCGGAGACCATCGAAGATTGCAAAATCTGCATCCGGGGCAATGCGCACAATCGCGGAGCGGTCGTTCCGCGAGGCGTGCTGCAAGTGGCGACCGTCGGCCAAGCGCCCGCTATGCCGAAAGACGGTAGCGGCCGGCGCGAACTCGCCGCCTGGATCGCCGATCCGGAGAACCCGCTGACCTCGCGCGTGTACGTGAATCGCGTCTGGCACCACTTGTTCGGCTCGGGACTTGTACGAACCGTCGACAACTTCGGCACGACCGGTGAAGCGCCGACGCATCCCGAACTGCTCGACTATCTCGCCCGACGATTCACAGATCACCATTGGTCGACGAAGCGTCTGATTCGCGAAATCGTTCTTTCCCGGACCTACCGCCTGAGCACGGCCGACGACAAGCAGGCTGCGGCGGCGGACCCCGAGAATCGGTTGTTATGGCGCATGAATCGTCGTCGGCTCGATGCCGAAGCGCTCCGCGACGCAATGCTGACCGTCAGCGGCAAGCTCGATCTCACGGCAGGCGGCCCCGGCGTGATCGACCCGAGCGTTTTGAAGGGGGTCGGCACCGTCACACCGACGGAATACACGTACGAATTCACAGACGTGCGTCGTAGCGTTTATACGCCGGCATTCCGCAATCGCACGCTGGAATTGTTCGAGGCGTTCGACTTTGCCGACCCGAATACCGTCGCAGGCAAGCGGAACGTGAGTACCGTGGCGCCGCAGGCGCTCTACCTATTGAACAGTCCGTTTGTGATGGACCAGGCGGCGGCCGCGGCCGCTCGACTGCTTTCCGAAGAACCGTCGACAAACGACGGCGCGCGCGTCGAGCGGGCATTCCGCGAAGCATTGGGACGTAAGCCGACCGACGGTGAAAAATCGGCGGTGCTGGCCGCGCTGGCCCGTGATTCGAAAAATGCCGATCAATCGAATGAAGCCTCTTTGACGGACGGCCGACAGGCCGCTTGGGAACGCGTGTTCCAAGCGCTCTTCGGTTGCGTCGATTTCCGCTATTTGGAGTAAGGCCCGATGTTGAATCCCGCCTCCGTTTCGCGTCGTCGGATGCTGCAATCGACCGCCTGCGGCTTTGGTTCGCTGGCCTTGGCCGGGCTCTTGAATCAGCCGAGCCGAGCCGCAAACCCGCTCGCGCCGAAGATTCCGCATCTGCCGGCGAAAGCCAAACGCGTGATCTTCTTATTCATGGCCGGCGGCGTCAGCCAAGTCGACAGCTTCGACTACAAGCCGCTGCTGGAAAAGGAAGATGGGAAGTCGCGCGAGTTTAACGATGCCCGCAACGTGGCCCGTAGCGGCAAGGGCTCGACGGCCCGCGTGATGAAGTCGCTCTGGAAGTTCCGGCAGCACGGCGAATCGGGCAAGTGGGCGTCGGAACTCTTCCCGGCCATGTGCGAACATGTCGACGACCTCTGCTTCTTGCACGGTATGCACACCGAAGGAGTGGCGCACGGTCCGTCGACGTTATTCCTCCACACCGGCAGCACCACGCAGATTCGTCCGTCGGTCGGTTCTTGGGTAACCTACGGCCTGGGGACCGAAAACGAGAACTTGCCCGGGTTCGTGACGCTTTCTCCTTCGATGGGTAACGGCGGGCCGCGTAACTTCGGCAATGCGTTCTTGCCGGCCGTTTATCAAGGCACGGCCATCGGCCGGCCCGGCATTCCGGCGAAGGAAGCGAAGATTCGCTATTTGCTCAACGAACGCCGTAGCGACACGGAGGAACGCGAACAACTTGATCTGGTGCAGGCCCTCAACCGGGAGCAACTTTCCGCTCGCGCTTCGCGGGGCATCGCCGCCGATACCGAACTCGATGCGGTGATCGATTCGTACGAACTCGCCTACCGCATGCAGCAGTTTGCTCCGGGCATTCTCGACCTTGCCGGCGAGTCGCAAGAAACTCTCGACCTCTACGGCATCGGTCAGAAGGAAACCGACAACTACGGCCGGCAATGCCTCATGGCTCGGCGGTTGGCGGAATCCGGCGTGCGCTACATCCAGGTGAATTACAGCGACAACTCGAACAACCCCGCCTGGGATCA
>CAZWDN010000137.1:0-12686 GCA_964633125.1 uncultured Pirellula sp.
TTTTGCTTGATTGCATCCAGCGCTTCCCGCGTCACCAACATCTTCTTCGGCATCAGGATTTCCAGGGCGTTCAAATCCGCCACCGGGGAAACCGACACGCGATCGATATTACGAGCACTCAGATACACCGTCTTGTCGTAACCGGCCGTGGCCAACAACAAGCTCACGCCGTCACACTTCAAGGCCTTGAGAATGCCGTTCATTTCCTTCGTCTTCGGGGCGGCAAACTTCAGCTCATCGATCACCACGATCTGCTCGCTGATAATCTTCGAAGCCAACGCCATCCGAGTCGCGAGCTGCACGGCCTTCTTCGGCAACCGGAAGTACCAATCGCGCGGACGCTTGGCGAACGTGTGACCGCCGCCGCGACGCACCGGACTACGACGACCGCCGGCACGAGCATTACCCGTCCCCTTCTGGCGATACATCTTCTTCGTCGAACCGGCGACCTCCGCACGACTCTTCGTTTTGGCGGTGCCGACACGCTGATTCGACTGATACATCACGACGACGTCGTGAAGCAACTGCTTATTGATATTCGGAGCAATCGCAGCCGGATCAATGTCGTAGCTACCGACTTGCTGGCCCGTGCGATTGTAGATGGGAAGACTTGCCATGACTGCGTTCTCTAACGTTGATTCCGTTGCCGTTCGCTTATCGCTCAAAAAACCTAGCGAACCATATTCGTGCCGCGAATCAGCACAAAGCCGTTGACCGGACCCGGCACGGCGCCGTGAACGAGCAACAAATTATTCTCCGCGTCGACGCGAACCACCTTAATGTTCCGCATCGTACTTTGCTCATTACCGTAACGACCGGCCATGCGGCGGCCCTTGAACGTACGAGCAGGCCACGTATTACAGCCGGTCGAGCCACCGTGGCGATGAACCTTCTTCACGCCGTGCGTGGCACGCTGGCCCTTGAAGTTGTGGCGAACCATCACGCCCTGAGTACCACGACCCTTGGTGATACCGGTGACGTCGACGGCCTTAACGCCTTCGAAAACGGCGACCGTCAGCTTATCGCCGACCTTGTGCTCGCCATCGAGATCGAACTCGCGCACAAAACGCTGCGGTTCGCAATCCGCCTTAGGGGCCGCTTCCGCGCCGCCCGCTGAGAGCCGCTTCGAACGCTTGCTCTCCAATTTCGCAACATGACCACGCTCGCTACGAGGCGCCAAACGACGAGGCTTGTCGGAGAACCCCAACTGAACCGCCACATAGCCGTCGCGTTCCTTGGAACGCAACTGCAGCACATGGCAGGGCCCTGCTTCAAGGACCGTCACGGAGATCGCCTCTCCGCGCTCACCAAATACCTGCGTCATCCCGACCTTGCGGCCGAGTAGTCCAATAGCCATCGTCGTTGCCTTGCGTGATCTGTTGCCTTCAGGGTTTCGCACGAACGAGGAACTAATCCGCGTCGCCGACTACCCTCCGGCTTCCGATTTCATCGTTTGCCGATGCGTATAAGTCCGTTACTTCAAACCGTGAAACCCAAAACTAGTGGCGAGCCGAAGCCTTGATCTTGATATCCACGCCGGCCGGAAGGCTCAGCTTGTTCAAGGCCTCGATCGTCTTGGCGGTCGACCGAACAATGTCGATCAAACGCTTGTGCGTGCGAATTTCGTACTGCTGACGAGCTTTCTTATCGATATGCGGACCGGCGAGCACCGTGTAGCGCTCCACGCGAGTCGGCAACGGGATCGGCCCGTGCACTTCGGAGCCGGTACGCTTGGCCGTATCGACGATTTCCGCCGCGCTCTGGTCGAGCACGGAGTGATCGTAAGCTTCCATGCGGATGCGAATGATTTCGTTCGATGTACCTGCCACGACCGTTGCCTGCACGTTTCCGTAAGCAGACAGCTCCACAAATGCTGGGAAAATACCACGTTGAGAGCAACGCGGTGCGGGATCATACCGCGAAAACCCCGCCTCAACACCCAACTTGCCTCGGCCGGGGTTCGCACTAAGGCAAGCCGCCCGACAAGTGGGAAGGAGTGATAATATTAGAGCCGTCCCCTGCTGTCAACGGCTCGAACCCCAAAGAATTCGGCATTTTCAGCGACCGGCCTGAGACGCATGGCGAAAAAACTTTCGGATAGGGGATTGCAAAGCAAACGCTCGACTACTCGCAGCGTACGAATACGCAAGATGCGCAAACCTGCCGGGGGATCGCAGGGCGAATTGCGGCCGCATCTAGACCCAATTCTCGGGGTTCGTTCGCGTTATGCCGGCATTGCCAAGGCTACTTTCGGCATCGGAAGTCCAGCGGACGAACGACGTCGTCTACAGCAGGAACGTGTCGACCACTTCTTTCGGAGCGGGTCCGTAAGCGGCGGGTTCCATTGCACAGCTCGCTCGGCCCTGGCTGAGGCTGCGGATGGCTCCGGCGTAGCCGAAGAGCGTGGCGAGCGGACAAAGGGCCTTGACGATCGTCGAGCGGCCGCGAACGGCCGTGTCGGTGATCGTGGCCCGGCGCTGTTGGAGATCAGCCACGATGTCGCCGAGGTTTTCTTCCGGCGTCGTGATTTCCATGAGCATGATCGGCTCGAGCAACGCCGGGCCGGCGGCTTTGAGAGCCTCCTGGAAGGCGTCGGCAGCGGCCCGGCGGAACGCCAATTCATTGCTGTCGGTCTCGTGGAATTCGCCGCCGAGCAGCGAGACTCGCACCTTCATGAGCGGAAAGCCGATGATGCCGGAACCTTCGCATTGCTGCTGCAACACTTCCATCGCAGCGGCTTGATAATCCTGCGGAAACGATTCATCCGACACGAGATTGACGACGGATGTGGTCTTCTCCTTCGCACCGGCGGCGACCGCGGCCTTCTTCGCGGCGGCGGGCAGGATATCGAGAATCGACGACGCGCCGGTCGGCTCAACCTTGATGCGCACTTTAGCGAACAGATTCTGACCGGCGATTTGCTGGCGACATTCCCCTTCGACGGTGACCGCTTTACCGACCGATTCGCGATAGCTGACGCGCGGCTTGTGGACCTTGACGTTGAGCTTGAAATCGCGAAGCAGACGATGCTTAATCACTTCGAGATGCAACTCGCCCATACCGGAGATGAGGGTTTGGCCGGTTTCGCTGCTGTCGCCCGCGCGGAACGTCGGGTCTTGTCGCTTGAGCATTTCGAGAGTTTGCTCAAGCTTCTTACGATCGGCCGAGGTTTCCGGCTCGATCGCCATCGAAATGACCGTTTCGGGAAACTGTATCGTTTCCAGCAAGATCGGATCCTTCACTTCGCAAAGCGTATCGCCGGTGATCGAATGGCGCAGCCCGACGATGCCGATAATGTCGCCCGCCTCGACGCTCGGCACCTGCTTGCGATCGTCGGCCTGGATGTGCCAGAGTTGGCTGACGTTTTCCTTCTCGTCTTTGCCGGGGTTATAGACGCGACTGTTGGCCTTGAGCGTACCGGAGTAGACGCGCACAAACGCCAAGTCGCCGTGATTGCCGGCGAGAATCTTGAAGACCAGACCGCAGAACGGCGCTTCGGGATCGGGGCCGCGTTTGAGTTTCTTATCGAGCTTCTTCGGGTCGACTCCTTCGACCGGCGGCACGTCGAGCGGGCTCGGCAAATAACGGGCGACGGAATCAAGGACCGGCGGTACGCCGACGCGATCGAGAGCCGTACCACAGAGCACGGGAACGATCTTGCGGGCGATCGTCGCTTCGCGAATCACCTTGTGCAGCAGCTCTTCGGGAATCGGCGCTTCGCTGAGGCCGAGTTCCATGAGTTCCTGGCTTTGATCGTACAGCGCCTCGAGGAGATGATTGCGCCACTCGGCGGCCTGCTCGGCAAGCTCTTCCGGGATGTCGCTCAGAGTCTCTTCACGGCCTTGTGTTTCGGCCGAGAAGGTCATGAACTTCATCCGGACAAGATCGATCATGCCGCGAAAACGATCGGGCATGTGCGGCGGACCGACCCCGACGGGGATTTGGAGCGCCACGGGATTGGACTCTAGGCGGTTGCGAATTTCTTCGAAGGTGCCGTAGAAATCGGCCCCTTCGCGGTCCATTTTGTTGATGAACGCCATCCGCGGCACTTTGTGCTTGTCGGCCTGACGCCACACCGTTTCGCTTTGCGCTTCGACCCCTTCGCGGGCGCTGAAGACCACGACGGCGCCGTCGAGCACGCGGAGGCTGCGTTCGACTTCGGCCGTGAAATCGACGTGGCCCGGCGTGTCGATCAGGTTGACGATGCAGTCACGCCACGGGAACGTGACGCAGGCGGCGTAAATCGTGATCCCGCGTTCCTGCTCTTCAGGATCGAAGTCGGTGGTGGTCGTTCCCTTGTCGACGTCGCCCATCCGATGGATGGAGCCGGCGTAGAAGAGCATGCGCTCGGTGAGCGTGGTCTTGCCGGCGTCGATGTGGGCGATGATGCCGAGATTACGTATGTCGGCGAGATTGCGGGCGGCCATGGCGTTGCTCGGCGAAAGCGGCGAAAGGTACGACGTAGGAAAACGAAGAAGGACGACGGCGATTCTAAAGATCGCCCTCGTCCTTCGACAGTCATCGTTCTTTAGACGTTCGCCGCGGCGGCGGGCCCGCACCCATTGCAAGGGGCCCGAACCGACTTACCAAGCGAAGTGCGCGAACGCCTTGTTGGCGTCGGCCATGCGGTGGACGTTGTCACGCTTCGTGACGGCGGCGCCTTCCCGCTTGTAGGCGGCCATGATTTCATCGGCAAGCTTTTCGTGGGTGGCGCGACCCTTCTTTTCGCGAACGGCCATCAGCACCCAGCGAATCGCCAACGATTGCTGACGATTCTTATTTACTTGCATCGGCACTTGGTAGGCGGCGCCGCCGACGCGCTTCGACCGGACTTCGACTTCCGGCTTCACGTTGTCGATGGCACGTTGAAAGATTTCGCCGGCATCGGCGTCGGTGATCTTCTGGCCGACGATGTCCATGGCATCGTAGAAGACGCGGGTCGCGCGATTCTTCTTGCCGTCGCTCATAAGACAGTTGATGAACTTGCTCACCAGCAGCGAGTTATATCGCGCGTCGGGAGCGAGCATTTTGCGGCTGGCGGTAATACGGCCCATGCTTAATCCAGTCTTTCTTCGGTTCTATGCTCTAACGTGAAATGTCGAATATCGGAGTTCGAATATCGATAATCCCGAATCTGTCATTCGGATTTCGACATTCTGTGATTTGGTTCTTAGCCCTTCTTGGCGCCGTACAGGCTGCGCGACTGCTTACGGCCGGCGACGCCGAGCGTATCGAGCGCACCGCGGACGATGTGGTAGCGCACGCCCGGCAAGTCGCGAACACGACCGCCGCGGACGAGCACGATCGAGTGTTCTTGTAGGTTGTGCCCTTCGCCCGGAATGTACACCGTAACTTCCTTGCCGTTGCTCAAGCGCACGCGAGCGATCTTACGAAGGGCCGAGTTCGGCTTCTTCGGGGTCATCGTCTTCACTTGCAAGCAAACGCCGCGCTTTTGCGGGCACTTCGTGAGCACGGGGCTCTTGCTGAACTTGCGCTTGGGCTTGCGGTTGCTTTTGACTAGCTGATTGATCGTCGGCATGCCGGTCGTGTCCGTTCGTCTTACGGGAAAATGGTCGGTGTGGACGCGCTAACGCGCGTCGAAGCGGGATCGCGTTGATATCGAACTGCGATAGCCGTAGGCTCCAAAAAATCGAGCCTTTTAGACTACCCGAGCGGCGGGCCCTGTCAAGGGAGCCTGAGGTGCCCGATTCGGGGCTTTTCCCGGCTACCGTGACGCGAATCGCCGCTCTTTGTTACTTGTTACGTTACTTATTACTTCTACTAGCTATCTGCCTACAATTATTTGCGATTGAGCCACCAAGATCGGCGCCCACCGCACATCCCCTCGGCCTACCCAGCTTAACGCGTTATCGCGAAGCCGGGACCGACCGAAAGCACCTTCGACCTGATTGGGGGCAGATCGAAAGCGATGGGCTTACACTCTGCTGCTTACTCTCCGCCGCCATCGCCGCCGCCGAGCAGTGCATCCAGTGATGCCGCGGCCTTGGGTTCGGCAGGCTTCCGTTCGGGAGCGCCGCTGTCGGTACCGGCACCATCAAGCAGCGGGAAGCTGCGCGACAGCACTTTGTCTTTTTCCGCAGCCAGTTCGTCGAGCGCTTCCGGATTGATGCGAACTTCCGACTCTTGATAAGTCTTGAAGCCCGTTCCGGCCGGAATCAAGTGCCCGAGGATGACGTTCTCCTTGAGGCCGACGAGCTTGTCGACCTTGCCGGCGAGCGCCGCTTCGGTGAGCACCTTCGTCGTTTCTTGGAAGCTCGCCGCCGAGATGAAGCTCGCGCTTTGCACCGAAGCCTTGGTGATGCCGAGCAATTGCGTGCTGGCGGTCGCCGGCTTCGGCTTGGCGCCCTTGGCGGGCGTGCCGCCGAGTGCGTCGATCTGGGCGTTGACTTGTTCCAACGTTTCCTTGGGAACGATCGAGCCTTCGGAGAATTCGCTGTCGCCCTTTTGCGTGATGCGCACGCAACCTTGGAGACGCTGATTCGCTTGGCGGAACTCGATGCGGTCCATCAAACTGCCTGGGAGCAGGCCGGTGTCGCCGACGGTTTCGATGCGCACCTTGCGAAGCATCGACGAGACGATGATTTCGATGTGCTTGTCATCGATTTCCACGCGTTGGCTGCGATAGACGTTTTGGATTTCGCGGGTGAGGTAGTGCTGTACGGCTTCTTCGCCGGAGATGCGGAGAATGTCGTGCGGCACCAGCGGACCGTCGACGAGCGCTTCACCGGCTCGCACGTAGTCGCCCGAGTGAACTCGCAAATGCTTACCGTGCGAAACCAAGTGTTCGCGTTCAATGCCGCTTTCGCTGCGCACGATGATCGTGCGCTTGCCGCGGCGTTTCTCGCCCAAAATTTCGACGGTGCCGTCGATCTCCGCGATGACCGCCGGATCCTTCGGCTTACGGGCTTCGAAGATTTCCGTCACGCGCGGCAGACCGCCGGTGATGTCTTGCGTACCGGCCGCTTCGCGCGGCGTCTTGGCAAGCAGCTTACCGGCGGCGATCGAGTCGCCTTCGTTGACTTCGATGTGCGCCTTTTCGGGCAGGTAGTAGAAGTCGAGAATCTTGCCGGCGTCGTCTTCGATGATGATCTGCGGGTGCAGTTCGCCCTTGTGTTCCGTGATGATGCGGCGCACGTTTCCGGTCGCGTCTTTTTCCAGACGCATCGTTTCGCCTTCGATCACTTCTTCGTAGCGAACCTTACCACCCTTTTCCGCGAGAATCGGGATACTGTGCGGATCCCATTCGCAGATCACGCCGCCGGCCTTCACTTCTTGGTTTTCTTCAACGTGCAACGTCGCACCGGCGGGGATTTCGAATTTCTCGACTTCGCGCCCCTTCGGATCGAGCAACGTGATTTCGCCGTTGCGGGCGAGCACGACGAGTTTGCCGTCGATGTTGCGGACGACCTTGAGGCGGGCAAACTTGACCTGGCCCCCCTTCTTGGCCTTGATGTCCTTCTCTTCGAGCTGACGTTGGCCGGCACCGCCGATATGGAACGTACGCATCGTGAGCTGCGTACCCGGCTCGCCGATGCTCTGCGCCGCGATGATGCCGACGGCCATGCCTTCTTCGACCATCGAACCGGTCGAAAGATCCATACCGTAGCAGCAGCGGCAAACGCCGAGCGTCGCTTCGCACGTCATCGGACTGCGGACCTGAATCTTCTCGAGGCCCATCTCTTCGATGCGGCGAGCGATCGCGAGGGTGATGACTTCGTTTTCGCGGACGATCACTTCGTCGGTGATCGGGTTCACGATGTTCGTGCGGCTCACACGTCCGCGGATCGTATCCGCCAGGCGCACTTCCACCTTTTCGCCGCGGTAGATCGTGCTCTTGGTGATGCCCTGGCTCGTATGGCAATCGTGCGTCGTCACGACGACGTTTTGCGCCACGTCGGCCAGCTTACGCGTGAGGTAGCCGGAGTCGGCCGTCTTGAGGGCCGTATCGGCCAAGCCTTTGCGAGCACCGTGCGTACTGGAGAAGTATTCCAACACGGTGAGGCCTTCGCGGAAGTTAGCCTTAATCGGCGTTTCGATAATCTTGCCGGACGGCTTCGCCATCAAACCGCGCATACCGGCCAACTGACGAATCTGCTCGACGCCGCCGCGCGCGCCGGAGTGGGCCATCAGGTAAATCGGGTTGACGTAGCCTTCGGTGCGATGATCGTTTTCGTGCTCACGCATCATTTCGCCCGTGATCTGTTCACGAGCGTGCGTCCAGGCGTCAAGCACCGCGTTGTAGCGCTCTTGCTCGGTGATGACGCCGCGCTGATACAGCTTTTGATACTTCGAGACCTGCTTATCGGCTTCGCCGATGATGCGGGACTTCGTCGGCGGCGTGATCAAGTCGTCGGTGGCGAACGACAGGCCCGACCGAGTGGCCATGCGGAAGCCGAAGCGGTTCATGTTGTCGAGCAGGTCGATCGTCGCGCGGCGGCCGAGCATTTGATAGCTGTCGCTGATCACCTTCTGCAGTTCGCTCGAACGCATCGCAATGTTGTAGTACGGCATGCCCTTGGGGAGCATATCGTTGAAAAACACGCGACCGACGGTCGTCTCGATCATGGCGCCCGGCTGCTGTTCGCCTTCGGCCTTCAGGCGACGATCCTTCGCCAAACGCAACTTGATACGGGCATGCGTATCGACCTTCCCCAGCGAGTGCGCGAGCATCACCTCTTGCACGGAGCTGAAGATCATGTCGTCGCCCTTACGGTTGGGCACGGCCATGGTCTGGTAGTAGCAACCCATCACCACGTCTTGCGACGGCGAGATAATCGGAGCGCCGTTGGCGGGGCTGAAGATGTTATGGATCGACATCATCAGCGTGTGCGCTTCCACTTGCGCCTCGATCGAAAGCGGCAAGTGCACGGCCATCTGATCGCCGTCGAAGTCGGCGTTGAAGCCTTTGCAGACGAGCGGGTGCAGCTTAATGGCGTTGCCTTCGACGAGCGTCGGCTCGAAGGCCTGAATACCCATGCGGTGCAACGTCGGAGCGCGATTCAACAACACGGGATGGTTGCGAATCACTTCTTCGAGAATATCCCAGACCTCGGCGTCTTTGCGCTCGAGCATCTTCTTCGCGCTCTTGATCGTGTCGGCGTGGCCGAGCTCCTTCAAGCGGCGAATGATGAACGGCTGATAGAGTTCCAAGGCGATCTTCTTCGGCAGGCCGCATTGATGCAGGCGCAGGTTCGGACCGACGACGATCACCGAACGGGCCGAGTAGTCGACGCGCTTACCGAGCAGATTTTCGCGGAAGCGACCTTGCTTCCCCTTGATCATGTCGGTGAGCGACTTGAGCGGCCGGTTGCTCGAACCGAGCACCGGACGCTTGCAGCGGTTGTTGTCGAACAAAGCGTCGACGGCCTGCTGCAGCATTCGCTTTTCATTGCGAATGATGACTTCCGGCGCGTTCAGGTCGACGAGCTTCTTCAATCGGTTATTGCGATTGATGATGCGGCGATAGAGATCGTTCAAATCGCTGGTGGCGAAGTTACCCGAGTCCAAAAGCACCAGCGGACGCAGGTCCGGCGGAATCACCGGAATGACGTCCAGCACCATCCACTCCGGCTTGTTGTCGGAATCGCGGATGCTTTCGACGATCTTCAACCGGTTGATCAAGTCCTTTTGCTTCTGCTTCGAACCGGTTTCAGCCAGCGCGGCGCGGAGCTCTTGCGACAGGGAAACGAGTTCCAAGCCGCCGAGCATCTTGCGCACGGCTTCGGCGCCCATGTCCGCTTCGAACGAACCTTCCCCGTACGTTTCGCGGGCGGTGCGGTATTCTTCTTCCGTCAGCAGTTGGTTCTTCTTGAGCGGCGTTTCTTTCGGATCGATGACGACGTAGTCTTGGAAATAGATGATTTTTTCCATGCTCGTCGTTTTCATGTCGAGCAGGTTGCCCAAGCGACTGGGCATCGCCTTGAAGAACCAGATATGCACGACCGGCGCCGCCAATTCGATGTGGCCCATGCGCTTGCGGCGCACGCGGCTGTGCGTGACTTTCACGCCGCAGCGATCGCAGATCATGCCCTTGTACTTCATCCCGCGGTACTTGCCGCAGGAGCACTCCCAGTCTTTTTCCGGGCCGAAAATGCGCTCGCAGAAGAGGCCGTCCTTTTCCGGACGGTACGTACGGTAGTTGATCGTCTCGGGCTTCTTCACTTCGCCGAACGACCAGCTACGAATATCGTGCGGCCGCGCGAGGCTGATCTTCACCGAGGCGTAATCGTTAATGCGATCGTAAGAGGTTTCGCCGACGCTCATGTATTTATCCTTCGTGTTAGCTCAATGACGAGATTCCGGGAACGAACTTCGCCATCTCTAAATCCGGCGCTTCTCCAACTGCATATTCAAACCGAGTCCGCGGATTTCGTTGGTGAGGACGTCGAAGCTGGCCGGAGTGCCCGCTTCCAACGTGTTCTCCCCCTTCACCATCGACTCGTAAATCTTCGTACGACCTTCGACGTCGTCGCTCTTCACGGTGAGCAGTTCTTGCAGGATGTACGCGGCTCCGTACGCCTCCAACGCCCACACTTCCATTTCCCCGAACCGCTGACCGCCGAATCGCGCCTTGCCGCCGAGCGGCTGTTGCGTGATGAGCGAGTACGGGCCGGTGCTGCGAGCGTGCACCTTGTCGTCGACAAGATGATGCAGCTTGAGCATGTAGATGTACCCGACGGTCGTGTTCTGCTCGAACGCTTCGCCCGTACGGCCGTCGAACAGCTGCGACTTGCCGGAGAGCGGCAGGCCGGCGTCTTTCAGACATTTGTGAATGTCTTGCTCGCTGGCTCCGTCGAACACCGGAGTCACCGCTTGGAAGCCGAGCTTGGCGCCGGCCCAACCAAGGTGCGTTTCGAGAATCTGACCGACGTTCATACGGCTCGGCACGCCCAGCGGGTTGAGCATGATCTGAATCGGCGTCCCGTCGGCCAAGAACGGCATGTCCTCGCGCGGCAGGATCTTCGCGATCACACCCTTGTTACCGTGGCGTCCGGCCATCTTATCGCCGACCGAAATCGTGCGCTTGGCCGAAACGTAAACCTTGACCATCTGCAACACGCCGCTGCGCAGCTCGTCGCCGCGCTTCATCGAGTTGAGCTGACGGTCCCGTTCGTCCATCGCGTCTTCGACCGCCGGCCACATTTGCTTGACCAGCTTCTCGACGTCGGCTTTACGTTGCGGGCTGCGGATATCCAAGGCGTCGATCTTAAACCGCGCGGCTTGTTCCGCCACGAAGCGGTGCTCTTGGCCGTGGACCAAGGAGTTGCCGTCTTCATCGGTGAGCTTCTTGCCGAGGGTCTTTTCGATTTCTTCGACCAGAGCGCCGAAAGCGGCCGCGATCTTCGCGTTGCCTTCGGTCTCCATGTCTTTCAAGGCCTTCTCAAAGGCGCGACGCTCTTCGTCGTTCAAGCTCATCCGACGCGAGAACTTCTGCGTGTGGATGACGATGCCTTCGATGCCGGACGGCACTTCCAACGAATCGTTCTTCACGTCTTCGCCGGCGCGACCGAAAATCGCGTGCAGCAATTTCTCTTCCGGCGTCAGTTCGGTCTTCGACTTCGGCGAGACCTTGCCGACGAGAATATCACCGGGGCGGACGAACGTACCGACGCGGACCACGCCCCCTTCGTCGAGATTCCGCAGCATCTTTTCGCTGACGTTCGGAATATCGCGTGTGAACTCCTCGCGGCCGAGTTTCGTTTCGCGGATCTCGATGTCGAACTCCTCGATGTGAATCGAGGTGTAGACGTCTTGCTGCACCAACTCTTCGCTGATGATGATCGCGTCTTCGAAGTTGAATCCGTCCCACGACATGAAGCCGACGAGCACGTTACGACCCAGCGCCAACTCGCCCTTGTAGGTGGCGGCGCCGTCGGCGAGCACTTGGCCCTTCTCGACCTTCTGGCCCATCTCGACGATCGGCTTTTGATTCAAGCACGTGCGCTCGTTGAGGCCCGTGTACTTGCGGAGGTGGTAGACGTCTTCGTTGCTGATTTCGATCCGGTCGGCGTCGACGTAGGTGACGGTTCCCTTACGCTTGGCGCGAACCAACATGCCCGAGTTGATGGCGACGTCCCGCTCCATGCCGGTCGCCACGATCGGCGGCTCGGCGACGAGCAGCGGCACGGCTTGGCGTTGCATGTTGGAACCCATGAGCGCGCGGTTGGCGTCGTCATGCTCCAAGAACGGGATGAGACCGGCAGAAACACCGACCATCTGGCACGGCGCAACGTCCATGTACTCGATCTTATCGGCCGGCACCAACTGGAAGTCGGCCCGATAACGGGCGACGATCTGGTCGCCTTCGATCTTGCCGCCGGGGGTCATCGTGTCGGCGGGAGCCAAGTAGGCTTCGCTTTCCTGATCGGCGCGGAGCCAGACGACGTCGTCGGTCACTTTCCCCTTGTTCACCTTGCGGTACGGGGTGACCAAGAAGCCGTATTCGTCGACGCCGGAATAGATCGCAAGGCTCGAGATCAAACCGATGTTCGTACCTTCGGGCGTTTCAATCGGGCAGATGCGGCCGTAGTGAGAAATGTGCACGTCGCGCACTTCGAAGCCGGCGCGCTTGCGATTCAAACCGCCGGGGCCGAGAGCCGACAACCGGCGTTCGTGCGTGAGCATCGAGAGCGGGTTCGTCTGGTCGACGACTTGCGACAACTCGC
>CAZWDN010000138.1:0-12523 GCA_964633125.1 uncultured Pirellula sp.
CGATGCTGGCCCCAATAGCCGGCGTAGCTTACCGAAAACAACATGGGGGTCATCATGGCGGCGTGCCCTGGCGTGGCAAGATGCAGAGGGGCGGAGCGTCGTCGGGCGGGAAGGAGCAAGCAGGCTCGTATTGTAAGCGCTCGTGCGCTCCGACACAAAATGCGAGGCTGAGACACGGCCGAGAACAATTCGACCGCCGCTTATACCGGCGTTCGACTAGGCTTCGCCGAGGAGGCAGACGGCCGCGGCTTGGCCCATCGGCGTCTGGCTGAGCACGAGCGCCGCCGGCTTCGTCAACTCTTGAGCCTGTGCGACGACGTTCACGGGGCAAGCCGGATCGGGCTGCTCGTAATTGAGCGTCGGCACGATCTGATGCGCTTGTAGCATCAGCACCGCGGCGACGACGTCTACCGCGCCGCCCCCGGAGCCGAGATTGCCGTAATAGCTCTTCGGAACCGTGACGGGAATATCGCCCAAGACGGCACGGATTGCCCGCGCCTCGACCTCGTCCGCCGTTCGCGTGCCGCGACCGAAGGCGGCGACGACGCCCACTTCGTCGGCACGCAGCCCGGAATCGCGCAGCGCGCCGACGATGGATTGCTCGACCGCCGCTTGCGAGACTTTGCCGTCGGGCCCGCGACCAAACGCGCTGCCGAACCCCGCGACCCCGGCGAGGATTTTCGCCCCGCGACGCTTGGCGGCGGCACGCCCTTCGAGCACGATCGCCCCCGCCCCTTCGCCGAACACCTCCCCGTCGCGCCGGGCTTCAAACGGTCTTGCGGCGCGCTCCGGAGCGTCGTTGCGGTGCGAGACCTCGGCGACGCTGTTGCGCACGATCCAAGTCGGATGCACGCGCGTGCCGGTGCCGCCGGTCAACACGATGTCGGCCCAACCGCGTTCGATCACGCGGGCCGCCTCGGCCATGGCCGCGTGGCTCGATACTTCTCCCAAGGTCACCGTGTTGTTCGGGCCGCGGGCGTCGAAAGCGATGCCGATATGGCATGCCGGCATGTTCGGCAAATGTTTGAGCATCCACAGCGGATAGATGTCGCGTTGCGACGCTTCGCCCCAGCGCGAGAAATCGAAGCCGTCGTCCGTCAGACATGCTCGATAGGCAAGATATACCTCTTCCGGATCGGGCTGAATGAGATCACTACTGAAGACGACGCCGAATCGCTCGCCGTCGACCGTGCCGGCGCTGACGCCTGCTTGAATCAACGCCTGATCCGCGGCGCTGAAGGCGATCTGGATATCGCGCGACATGACCTTCAGGCTCTTACGCGGTCGAACGTACTTCTTCGGTTCGAAATCGACGACCTCGCCGCCGAATTGCACCGGCAGCAACGACGGATCGAGTAGCGACAGACGGCGGATCCCGCTGCGCGCGGCCTGGAGCGACTCTTGAAAAGCGTCGATGCCGATGCCGATCGGGCTCACGACTCCCAGGCCGGTAACGACGACTTCCTCACGCATGGACACTACGAAGATTCCTCAGGCGAAAACACTAGGGGGCGATGCGGAACGAGACGTGTATTGTACCCTAGAACGGCCGGCTGTGTCCCTCCGCATTGCCGGAACACTTCGCTCTGCGTCGCGGCGAACGGGCATTGGGAACACTATTTCGCGGTCATTCGCACGGCGCCGTCGAGGCGGACGACTTCGCCATTGAGCATCTCGTTTTCGACGATGTGTCGGACGAGCGCAGCAAACTCCTCCGGCCGGCCGAGGCGTGACGGAAACGGGATTTGCGCCGCCAGCGATTGCTGCACTTCCGCAGGCATGGCGGTGACCAGCGGCGTGGCAAAGATGCCGGGAGCAATCGTCACGACGCGGATGCCGAACTTGGCAAGCTCGCGGGCAGCGGGCAGCGTCAGCGAGACGACGCCTCCCTTCGACGCGGCATAGGCGGCCTGGCCGATCTGCCCGTCGTAGGCGGCGACGGATGCGGTGCAAATCACGACGCCTCGTTCGCCGTCGACGCCCGGCTCATTGCGCGTCATCGCGTCGGCGGCAAGGCGCAACACGTTAAACGTGCCGAGCAAATTGACGCGAATCACCCGTTCGAACAAGGCGAAGTCGTGAGGTCCGTCGCGACCGGCGATGCGCGCCGCCGGGGCGATGCCCGCGCAGCAAACGACGCCGGCCAACGGCGCTCGGACCTTCGCCGCCGCCAGTGCATTGCGAATCGCGACTTCGTCCGCGACGTCGGCTTCGACGAACTGCGCCGCGGCGCCTAATTCGGCGACGAGCGTTTCGGCCGACGTACGGTTCAGGTCGACGACCACGACCTGCGCGCCGGCCGCGACGAACATCCGCGCACAGGCGGCACCGAGCCCCGAGCCGCCGCCGGTGATGAGAAACGAGCGGTTATTGAGTTGCATGAAAACGCTCGCAGAGGTTCTTACTGAGCTGCAGTTGTTACGCGCGTGCCGTCGATCAACGTCGACTCCGGAGCGAGGACGACCGCTTCTCCCTCGGCCACACCCCCGGCGACCTCGACCCGCTCGTCGTTCATCAGCCCGACGTCGATGTTCGCCAATCGAGCACGGCCGTCACGCACGGCATAGACCTGCCAACGTCCATCGGGGCCGCGGAAGATCGCCGAACGAGGAACGACGAGAGCCGCGGCCTTTTCCGCCGTGAAAATACGAACGCGCACGCGGTAACCGACGCCCAGGTCTTGCGTCTCTTGGAGTCGCTCTCGTTCGCCGGATGCCAACGCGATAACCACCTTTACGCGCTGTTGTTCGACTCCGAGCGAGCTCACTTTGGTAAAGCCCGCCGGATAGATGCGAGCCACGGTACCGCGAGCGCCCGCCGTGCCGACCGCCGGACCGTAAATTTCCACCGGTTGTCCTTCGCGCACGCGTACGACGTCTTGGCTGAGGACGTCGGCCTCGACTTCTAGTTCATCAAGGTTGCCGATCTTCAAAAGCACCGTTCCGTCGGGCACGCTTCGTTCATTCGTCTCCACGCGCTCGAGCACCACGCCGTCGACGGGGCTGGTCATCAGCCCGCGTACACGGTCGCGTTCGTCCCGTTTGAGGCGCACTTCCGCCTGTACCTTCTCGTTCTCCAACACGGCGACGCTCAAATCCTTACGGGCCATGTATTGTTCGACCACGGTCGGCACAAGCACCGTCGCCGCCATCATGCTTTGCAAGGCTTTGAGCACCAATTGGTCTTGGCGGTAATCGACGTCGGCCTGAACTTGCTGCACCTCGGCCGAGTTGAGTTGATCTTCGCTCGCGCTATTTGTTTCTCGCAGAGTGCGAATGCGGCGCAGGTTCTTATTGGCATAGTCGAGCTTGGCCAGACCGGCTTCGACGCGCGCTTCCGCGGCCTGCACCGTCGCTTGCATGCTGGCCACGTATTCCAGCGATTGCTTCAAACCGGTCGATTCGACGGTCTTGTCGCCGCTTTCTTTGATCGCCGCGTTCAATCTGGCGATGTTGGCCTGCGCGTCTTGCACGTTGAGTTGCATATCGACGGGCACGACCTGCGCGACAAGCTGTCCTTTCTTGACTTGCGAACCTTCGCTCAGCGAGATCGCTTCGATCCGCGCGTCGAACGGCATGGTGACGAGATGCGTGAGCGGCAACCGCGTCTGCGCCTGCTCGTCGACAAACTCGCGGACCGCATCGCGCCGCACGGCGGCCGTCTGCACGACCGTGCCCGACGACGCCGCGGAATAGGCCAAGGCGATAACCGCAAGCACCGCGACAACCGTAATGATGGTCCACTTCATAGCGACGGCTCATAAGTCTTGAAACATAAAAACCGCATCGAATTCTATTCTCGCGTTTTTAACGCATCTAGCCAGTCCATGCGATGGATGCTCCGCTGCACCACGAAGTGCGCCGCCAAGCCGAAAGCCGCGCCGAGACCGACGACGATGAGCCAGACCTGCGTCGGATCGATCAGGGGAATGCGGAACATTTCCGTGTCGTAAGCGACGATGATGCCGTAGTTGAGCAAGTATCCCAGCGGCAAACCGACGAGCGTGCCGATGCCGTTGGTCAGCGCGCTTTCGCGCAGAAAGAGCGCCCCGACTTGCCACGGGCCGTAACCCAGCACGCGTAGAGTGGCCACCTCCCGTTGCCGCTCCTGCAAGCTGACGAGCGACGAATTCAGCACGCTGCCGAAAAAGATGACGCCGGCGAACATTACCAGAAGCCCGATAAAGACGTGCTGGTTTTGCACCAGCGTTTCGCGAACGCTGCGAATGATGTCGGCCCGCACGGAGACGGCCTGGACGCCGGGCAGTTGCTTGATCTCGCGAAACAGTTCGTTGCGAAACGAGCCGTCGGAGCGGACCTTCAGTTGCACACCGGTCACCGCAAGCTCTTCGTTCATGAGCGCGCTGAGGTAATGGATATCCGCATAGACGGCGATGCCGAGAAAACTATCGGCGATTTCCGCGACACGCACGCGCCGCGGTTCGCGGAGCCCCTTCGTCGGGCGAAGTTCGATTTCGTCGCCGACTTTCACGTGCAGCAGTTCGGCCATTTTTTTTGTAAGTAGTAGACCCGACTCGGGAATGCGCAGCGGGCGACCTTCCGTGTCGCGAGGAACCATCAAAGTAGCGCCGGGCAAGATTCCGGTGACGGCCCCCTTGCGCGAATGCGAACCGCGGCTAAACGTGCAACTGACGTCGAACAACGGCTCGGCATGATCGACGCCGGGTAGCCGGCGGGCCTCGTCCCACGCCTCACGACTCCGCTCCTCTTTGAACGTCAGATCGATATCGCTGCGCTGAATCAAATCAAACTGAAAATCGACCATGTAACTCGTTTCGAAGGCGAGCAAGAGCGCGTCGACGGAAAGCGTCGCCCCCATGGCCGCCGCGAAGATGCCGGCCGCCGATCGCAACCGATGGCGAAAGACGTTCCGCAACGACATCCGCGCGGGAAACGTCAGCCGACGCCAAAGCGCCGGCCAATGCTCGAGCACGATCGCTCCGCCGTCGGCCGGCGGCTTCGGACGCATGGCGACCGCGGGCTCAAGCCGCAGCACTTGCCGCGCGCCATGCAGCGAGCCGAGCACGCCGCACGCTAAGCCGATGCCCAATCCCTTCACGGTGAGGTCGGGATAGAAGCGATTCTCCAAATTGGGGAACTCAAAGAACGTGTCGTACATCGCCGTCATGCCGCCGGCGAGCCAATAGCCGAGCGCGCAGCCGCCCAACCCGGAAAACGCCCCCACGGCCAAGCCGAACTTGAGGAAGTGCCAAAAAATCGCCCGGTGCGAATAGCCCAACGCCTTGAGCGTGCCGACCACCACGCGCTGCTGTTCCGCGAGGCGCGACATCAGCACGTTGAGCACCAGTGCGGCCACGGCGAGAAAGATCGCCGGATTGATTACGCCGAAGGCGCGCAGGCCCATGATCTCGTTGCTGAGGAAGCGATTCGACGCCTGGTCTTTCAGCGGCACGGCGGCGAGCACGCCGTAGGAATCGAGCAAGATTTCGGCGCGGCGCAATACTTCCTCCGGCCGATCGCGCACCTGCGGCGCCAGCCGGCCGAGCACTTGGTTGCAAGCGCCTTGAAAGTCGAACACTTCTTCGGTGAACGTCTGTTTGAGGTAGAACACGCCGAGCCGTTTCGCATCGGGCACGAACGAACCGGGGCCGACGAGATACGTAAACTCGCTCGAAATGGCCGTGCCGACGACGAACAGTTCCTGCCTGCGATTGTTCAGCAGCAGATGGATCCACATTCCGGGATAGATCTTGTTTGCTCGAGCAAAGGCGTCGTTGAGGATGACTTCGTTGTCGCGACGATCGGTAAAGTATCCGCCTTGGCGCATCACGATGTCGTCGATCACTTGCCGGCGCTCGTTGGGCATCGAGATCACGATACCGTTGATCGGCTCGACGACGTTTTCGAGATCGACCGTGGCGAAGAATTGAATCCGCGGGCGAATCTCGACGACCCCCGGCAACTGCGCGACCGCGGCCACGTCGGCCAGCGGCGCCTTCTTCATGTCGAGCGAGAAATCGGCCATGCGGCAATCGGCGTAGTAGAGCCGTTGCGCAATGGTCAGATTGCGGTAGGCCGACCCCAACGCGTTGTAGGCGGAAACGCCGATCGCCATGATGCTGCCGACGGCCAGCAGCAAGAAGCCGGTGCTATAAAGCTCGCGCAGTAGCTTGCGGTCGAGCGCCTTCACCAGGTGATCTCCTCGGGAGGTACCGGCTCGGGGTTGTCGTGCGCTTCGACGATCTCTCCCGAACGGAGGCGAATCACATGGTCGGCGATCTGGGCTATCGCGGCGTTGTGCGTGATGATCACCACGGTCTTGCCGAGCTCGCGGCAGGCGTCGACCAGCAGACGGAGCACGCGTTTGCCGGTGTCGTAGTCGAGCGCGCCGGTCGGTTCGTCGCAGAGCAACAATTCAGGATTTTTCGCGAGTGCTCGCGCGATGGCGACGCGCTGCTGCTCGCCTCCGGACATCTGCGACGGAAAATGCTCGGCTCGCTCGGCGAGCCCGACCAAGCGCAGGGCTTCTTCGACGTCGAGCGGGCGTCGGCTGATTTCGGTCGACACCATGATGTTTTCCCGCGCCGTGAGATTCGGCACGAGGTTATAAAACTGAAAGACGAATCCGACGATTTCACGACGGTAGGCGGTCAGTTCGCGGGGGGAGAACGCCGTCATCTCACGATCGCGATACCAGACGCGCCCCGCCGACACGGAATCGAGCCCGCCGATGATGTTCAACAGCGTGCTCTTGCCCGACCCGCTGGGGCCGAGAATGGCCAGCACTTGATGATCGCGAATATCGAGCGTCACGTGCCGCAACACGTTTACGGAGACCTCGCCCATGTGGTAGGTCTTGCCGACGTTCTCCAATCGCAACAAAACCGATTTTGCGGAGGCCCGCGGTTCTGCTTGGCTCAAGGTGGTCGACTCTTCACAACGAGAAAAACGACCGCAAATCGAAGGATATGCAGCACGGCTCGACCCGCCTATGATTACCGGTGGAATACGATTCTGCCAGAGCGGGATCGTTTTACCGGTCGGGCCGACTCCCGATCGACGCACGGATATCTTTGCAATTTGATTTTCAGCATGAGCGGCGACGATTTCTCCCCTGACGATCCGGCGCGCGACGACGATGAATCCGGAGAACCGCCGGAACACTTGAGTCAGCAGTTTCAGTTTGAGCCGGTGAGCGCCCGAGTACCGGAGCGCGTGGCTAAGGGAGTGTTCAGCACCGGGGCCATCGTTCTTCAGGGGCCGGATGAGTTTCTGATCGACTTCATCCTCAAGCTCGCGCATCCACATCAGATCACTGCGCGGGTCGTGCTTCCGATGGGTGTCGTACCGCGATTCATCGCCGCGCTGCAAGAAAACCTCAGGGTCTATCAGGAAACGTTCGGCGGTCTGCCGCAATTGCCCGTGGCGCGAACGGCCGCGCAAGGAGATCCTCCGCCCGACTCGATCGAGGAGCTCTACGAGCAACTCAAGCTTTCCGACGAACAACTCGGCGGTTGCTACGCCAACGCCGTCATGATCGGCCATGCCCCGGCCGAGTTCTGCTTCGACTTTATCGCGAATCTGTACCCGAAGTCGGTGGTGACGGCGCGCGTCTTCATGGCGGCTCCGCAAGTGCCGGCCTTGCTCGACGTGCTGCAGCGCACTTGGAAGAAGTTCGAAGAATCACGTGGGGAGGAGCCGCCCCCGAGCTTCGATTCGGAATAGTCGGCGGCGCAGCGACGATCGGTCCTTGTTCCATCACATTCGGCGTAGTGAATTGAGCAAATGGCGACCGAATGGGACAGAATGCGGGCAGGCGAGCTTTACGACCCCTTCGACGCGGAACTCGTCGCCGCTCGAACACGGGCCCGCAATCTTTGCCAAGATCTGAACACGACGCGCGAGGCCGATCAAGATTTACGACGCCGCCTCACTAGGGAGCTCTTCGGAGCCGGGGGCGACAGCGTCTGGATGCAGCCTCCCTTCTATTGCGATTACGGCGTCAATATCGTTCTGGGCGAGCGGGTCTTCTTCAATTTCAACTGCGTGGTCCTCGACGTCTGCCCCGTGCGCATCGGGAATTTCACGTTGTTCGGCCCCAACGTGCAGCTTTACACGGCCACGCATCCGCTGAATGCCGAACTGCGGCGACGGCAAGAATTCGCCAAGCCGATCACGATCGGCGACGACGTTTGGGTCGGCGGCGGCGCGATTGTTTGCCCCGGCGTAACGATCGGCTCGCGCACCGTAATCGGCGCGGGAAGCGTGGTCACGCGCGATATCCCGCCCGATGTAGTCGCCGCCGGCAACCCTTGTCGGGTGATGCGGAAGATTGCCGACTAGCGCACTCGGTCATGTGACCGACTTCACGATTACACCTGCGGCACATCATTTGCGTTCTCAAATATCGAGTCGCGAATCACACAGGCTTGCGACTCCTGCGGAGTGCTTCCGCACGACTCCGCTTTTTTAGACGACATTCCCAAGAGGTGCTGAAATGGCGACGAAATCCGCCCCCGCTAAGAAGCGAACCGCCGTCGGTCCGACAAAGCGCAAGACGGCGAAGAACAAAAACCATCCGTCCATGATGGAAAAGATGACGGCGACGGTAAAACAAGTCGGCAAGAACATTGCGGCCCGACGCGCCGCCCGACAAGCGACCATCGCAGGGTTTGCGTCTCGGGCTACCGGCAAGTTGGCCGATATCACCGAGTCGGTCGCCAAATCGGCATCGAAGCGCGCCGCGCAGAAGAAAAGCGCCGCTCAAAAGACCAAATCTAAGTAACGCCCCGTAATGACGAAATCGCTCGCGCGCCGGTACTGCCGGCGGTGCGAGCGGAGTCTGCGCCAAGCAGAATTCTTGTGAATCTCGGGGAGATGTAACGATTCTTCAAGCGCGCTCCATAGCACAGGGGCGGTGAAGATCCGCAACTGAAAGCCTTCGCATCCTCCTAACCGGGCTCGCCGTCATGTTTTAGGGCGAACCCATTACTCTCGAGCGACGAGTTGTCGCCCACGGGCAATTTATCCATCCGTGATGCATGAAGTGCATGCCGCCGGCCGATTCCCTTAGATACGGATCGAACGGAATCTCTTCGGGGCTCGCTCTCGGCGACGAAAGCGAACGATGGACATGGATCACCGCAACCAGAACCACAGCCGACAATCGCCGCCAATTTGGCCGTTCTTGCTCGTGCTCGTGTTTCTGTTCGCCATGAGCATTACGTCGCCCCGTCATTGGGAGCGCTATGCTCAACGTACGCCGCTGGAACCTTGTACGCGCCGCGTTGCCGGGGGAAGCGGTCCGACGCGGCTCACCGCGACCTATACCATGGTGACGGAAAAGGTTCCGGCAATCGGCTCTCCGGCCGAACCGCAACCGCGCGTCACTTCGCAGTACGCGCCGACGCCCGTGGTTGCCCCCGCACAACCGACGTTCGCACAACCAAACCTAGGCTCCACGTCGGCTCCGCGTCTTTCCGCCGCGATTCCGGTTCAAGCTCCGCAATCACAAGCCGTGGCGGCGGTTCCCAATATCGCAGCGCCGACCTTGAGCGTGCCCAGCACCGGCACGCCGACGCTCGCTCCGGCATATTCCGTCGCCGCGGCCCCGGTCGCTCCCAATCTTGCTACACCGTCGTCTGCAATCGCTCCTAAAACCGCGGTTGAGCCGACTGTGATGATTCAGAATTATCGCCCGTCGCCGTCAGGTTTCGTTTTGCACGGCGGTCATAAGCCGGGCGCTTCGATCGTCGCGGCCCCGTCGGCTACCGCTCCGATTGCGGCGAGCACGCCGGTCGTCGCTCCCTTGGCAAGCGTCACGCCGAAGATCGCCGAACCGAGCAAACTTGAAAACCCGTCGACGACGCCGAAGCCACGGCAACCGGCCCCGCAAGCCCCGGCGGCCGTAAAGACTCCGGTGGCAATTGCGACTCCTCTCGCGGCACAGCCTGAACTGGTAGCCAGCCGCACGGCGCCCGCTGCCGGTGCGAACCCGACGCGAGCGTTACCGGGTCCGAAGGCGATCGTCGCGCCGACGCCGCAACCGGCGCCAATCGCCGACGCCGCCAAGACGTGGTGGCCGCGTCCCGTCGACTTGCTCGCGCGGCTGGAGCATCTGGAAGAGAACGCGGCCACGCGATCGTTTGCTTCACGCTGCTTGTCGCTGCTCGGCGACCTCGACCAAATCACCGACGCCGCGTCACCGCATACCATTGAAATCGTTCAACAACTACGGGCGGCGCTGAACGATCCCAAACTGCTCGACGAGCAAAAGCTGGATCCCCGCACGGCGTTGGAAGTTCGCCTGACGCGCCACGCCCTACAGCGGCGTCTCGACGTTTGGGAGTCGTTGTCGACCGTAGTCAAGCGTGAATCCTCGGCGCCCGCCCTGGTGCGCGCCGATTCCGAGGATCTCGCCGTCTGCTTGGTCGAACTCGAGCGCGAAACGGCTGAAGCCGGAGCGACGGGCCGTCAATGGCGCGACTATCTCATGCTCGACACGCTCGGCCAAGCGGCTCGGGGAGCCGGCGACGAAGCGCAACGCCGCGAACTGGCCCGCACTATTCTCGAACGGATGCACAAAGCCGCGGCGAGCGACGAGCGCAATGCGTTTCTTTCGCAAGGCGCGTTTGCGAACCTCGATCAGCAACTCCAATCGCTGGCGACGACGAAACTTGACGGCCGTGAACTGCTGGAGAGCATCGAACGCTTCGAAGGGGGCGGCCTCCCGAGCGATGCCCATGCCTTGGCTCGTCAATGCAAGATACTCGATCTCTCGACCGACGACGAACGCCGGCAGCTCGCGCTCTGGCTTACGTCGCACTACCGCAACGCCAACGTTCGCGTAACGCTTTCGGCTGACTTGCTCAATCGCATGCTGCCCGAGCCGTTGCGTCAGAACGCTCCGGTCAACGACACCGTACTCGGCATGCCTACGCAAGGTTGGAGTTCGACTCGAACCGGCATCGGCATCAACTTCCTGCCGAGCAACGACAGCCTCGCGGTGCGCATGACGGCCAACGGCGTCGTGCACGCCCAAACGCAAACTTTCAGCGGTCCGGTACGGCTCTTCAGCCATAGCGACTCGAACTTCAAGGCCTTCAAAGACTTCAGCCTCACGGCGCGAGGCGTGGAAGTCGTTCCCGCCACGGCGACGACTTCGAGCCGATCTCGCTTGCAAGATATTCGCACGGAATTTGACCATATGCCGATCTTGGGGAGCATCGTGGAATCGATTGCCCTCGATCAGCATGCGGAAAAGCGAGTTCCGGCGCAGCGCGAAGCGGCCGTCAAAGTTTCGCGGCAAGTCGAACGCGGGCTGGATCGCGAACTTGATAAACATCTGCAACAAGCGGATCAGAAGCTTGAGCAGTTCGTGGTTGCGCCGCTCGCGAAGCTCGGTCTCTCGCCCGACGTGATCGAACTCCAATCAAACGAACAACGAGCCATCATGCGCGTGCGCATCGCGGGGGCCGATCAACTGGCTTCGCATACGCCCCGGCCTCGCGCTTATAGCGACAATGTCGCGAGCGTACAGCTGCACCAGTCGGCGATCAACAACGTGTTGGAACGACTCGGCCTGCAAGGCCGGCACTTCACGGCCGCCGAGCTCTATCGTTTCGCCGTAGAAGAGCTGTACGTTCCCGACGTCGTCGACCCGGCGATGATCCCGAACGACATCGAAGTGACGTTCGCCAAAGTCGATCCGATCACCATTCACTGTGACAACGGTCGCGTCGAACTTCGTATGGCGATCGAAGAACTCCAACGCGCGGGCAAGAGCTGGCGCGACTTCACGGTTCGCACGGAATTCAAGACGGAAATCATCGACGGCTGCAACTGCTTCGTCCGCGACGGTTTGATTCGTCTTAGCGGTCCCCGATTGGGAGCGACTTCGCAAATCGCGCTCCGCACGGTCTTCGCCAAGGTGTTCCCGGACGACATGCGAGTGCCGCTCTGGCCGGAAAACCTGAGCAACGATCCGCGCTTCGCCGATCTCGACGTGCAACAAGTCGACATCCGCGACGGTTGGCTCGGCATGGCGATCGGGCCTCGCCGCGTGCAATCGGCGATGGGCCTGCTCCGCCCGCGCCGTTAATCGACATCCGGCGTCGACCCCTTAACCGCCGCGGCCGCGCTACCCGGTCGTGATTTTCTGCAGCGCCGAACCTTCGTTCAGCGTCGGTCGCTCCGGGCGCCCCTTGTATTTGAAAACGAGGGCCATGTGGTCGAGCCCAAGCAGATGCAAAATCGTGGCGTGCAGGTCGTGTACGTGCAGCCGATCCTCCACCGCATGCAAGCCGAGTTCGTCGGTCGTGCCGATAGTTTGTCCGCCGCGCACGCCGCCGCCGGCCATCCACATCGTAAAGCCGGTCGGGTTGTGATCGCGACCGTCTCCTTTTTCCGACATCGGCGTACGGCCGAACTCGCCCCCCCACACGACCAACGTTTGGTCGAGCAGACCGCGTTGCTTCAGGTCCTTCAGTAGACCGGCGATCGGCTTATCCGACGCGCCGCAAAGTTGCGTGTGGTTCGATTCG
>CAZWDN010000139.1:0-12484 GCA_964633125.1 uncultured Pirellula sp.
GCACAACCCCAAAACCCACAAGGGGTGCGTACATAACGCGACTTATGTACGCAGCGAGAAAATGAGAGTCGACCTAAGTCGCGCTAGCATTTTCGGACTTACGTCGATTCTCTACTTCCGCAACTTGCGAACCTCGGCTTGGTAGGCCGCTTGCGTACGAGCGAGTCCGTGCTTTCGCTCCAGGCTCCGCAGGCCGAAGTGGTAGCGGGCCACGCGATTGAAGTGGTCGATGAAGGCGACGTTGATCGTCGCCCCCGTGGCCGCGCCAAGCACGGGCACCGCTTGCACGAGCGCTTTCTGCGAAACGGTGACGTTGAATCTCGCGGCGATCCGGCTCAACAGGTTCACCAAGGCCGGCGCCGTACCCTTCTGTAGCGCCGAAGCAAGTTGCTCCGTCGACATGCCCGCCACGGTGCGGGCCGCTTGCGCGAGCATCTCCTGCAAGCCCCACCGTGCCGAAAGATACGCGCTCTCCATCGCGTCGTCGCTTGCGCCCGCTCCGCCGAGGCAGAAGACGGTAAGGCATTGCAGCCGCACTTCGGGCTCGCTCAGGTCTTCGCCGAAGTCGCGGGCAATCGAGGCGATGGAGCGAAACATGAGCGTCGTCGTGACGGGCAACTCGAGCGCGAGCCCGGCGATGCCGAACAATCCGCCGGCGGTGCCGGTGATCGCCACGCTGAGCTTGTGCAAGAATGCCGGCATTTTGCCGACCTGCCGTAGGTCGACGTCGCCGACCGGTTGCGTCGCGGCGGCTTCGTCCGGAATCGTACTCACGGCGATGTTGAGCGCCGTGCGCAGCGCGGCTTGGACCGCGTCTTCCACGCGTCCCGGCGCCACCTTGTCGACCGTGCGCACGACGAACTCCAACGGCTTGCCGACCGCGTTCGCCAATTGCATCAGCAGCGACGGGTTCTCCAAGTAGGCGGCCGCCTCGGCGAGCAAGCGGAGTTCGCCGGTTGAAAAGTCGCCGGCCGTGTGCTCAGTCGACATGCTGCTGCTTTCGCGGGGTGAGAAAATGAGACCGCTGAATTATACGCGGTTCGACCGGCGACGGCTCATTTCTGCTTGCGCACCCAGGCCACGTGCTTCTGCACCGCGGGATGCTCCAGCAACGCTTCCTTCGTCATATACGACTCGCCGAGTTCTTGCTTGGTGAACAGCGCGTGCAGGCCGTTGTGGCAGAGTTGGCAGACGTCGAGGCCGAGCGTGCGCAATTCTTCCTTCGTGTAGCGTTTCTGGAATCGCGGCCTCTTGTGCAAAGCGCGCGGTATCAAATGATGAAACGTCAGCGGCTGCGCGCGACCGCAAAGTGCGCACAGCGGCTGATCGTCGTTGGTTCGCTGGGTGTGGGGCATGGGACTATTCTACGATGGAGCGGCCCGACGGCGAACGGCTCCCGCCGTCCGTTCGGCCGGCCAAATCCGAATGTTGACATCGCCGCGCGACCGAGGCGACAATACCGTTGCCTGATCCCGCCTCGGCGATCCTTGTTGGCCCTCCCCCGGTCGCCGCGTTACGTCTCGCTCGTCCTCGTTTTTCGCCGCGAACCCTTTGTTGCCGGGAATTCGTCATGCACGCACCCACTTTCGGTCGTCGGCAAATCGCTTGGATCGGCTTCGTAACGCTCGGGCTCTCGAGCCTTGCCGCCGCCGGCGATTGGCCCCAGTTTCGCGGGCCGAACGCGACGGGCCTGGCCGAAACAAGCTCGACGCTGCCGACGACTTTTTCCGTCGACGAAAACCTGAAATGGCAGACCAAGCTGGGCGACGGCGTCGGATGCCCCTCGATCGCCGCCGGTCGATTGTTCGTTTCGGAAATGACCAAACCCGACGAAGTGGCGCTCACGGCGCTCGATGCCAAGAGCGGCAAGTTGCTTTGGCGGCGTACTTGGGCCGTCGGCGAAATGCCCGAAGTGCACCAAACCAATAGCCACGCCTCGACGACGCCGGCCGCCGATGCCGAGCGCGTGTACTTTTACTTCAGCACGCTCGGTCTGCAATGCGTGGATGCCGCGACCGGCGCCGATAAGTGGCAGGCGAAGTTGCCGGTGCCGTACTACGTGTTCAAGTGGGGGCCGGGCATGTCGCCGATCGTCCATGGCGACTTGGTGATCTTCGGCCAGGACGATGATCTTTCGCCGGCTCTGTATGCCTTCGACAAGTTCACCGGCAAGCTCCGCTGGCGCGACGACCGCAGCGATATGTGCGCCGGCTATTCGCATCCGGTGATCAACAGCACGCCGGCGGGAGACGAACTCGTCGTCGCAGGCACCGGCATGCTCATCGGCTACGACCTCGCGACCGGCAATCGCATTTGGCAGGCCCGTACGCTGCTGCGCAACATCAAAACGACGCCCGTCTGCCGCGACGGAATCATTTACATCGCTCTGCAAAGCTCGGGTATCGCCAACCAATGGGTCGCGTCGATCGATCAGAAAGAGACCGGCAATCGCGACGGCAAGATCACGAAAGACGAACTGCAAGCGTTCGTCGGCAAAATGCCGGTGCCTGAGGCGTTTTACAAGAAGACTTTCGACCGCGGCGACGCCAACGGCGACGGCGCGCTCGACGGCGACGAGCTCGATAAGGCGTTCATGCCGCCGGGCAACTATGCCGGAGCCCGCTACGGCGCGAAGAATCCGGCGGAGGAATTCGTGCTCGCCGTACGCGGCGGCGGCAAGGGAGACGTTACCGAAACGCACGTGCTTTGGAAGCACCCGACGAAGCACACCGACCATATCGTCTCGCCGCTCGTGGTCGGCGAACGGATGCTGCTGGTGAAGTGCGGCGGCATCGCCACTTGCTTTGCCGTGACCGACGGCAAGCAACTGTGGGGGCCGAAGCGCATCGACAACGGCAGCGACTATTTCGCGTCGCCGATCTACGGCGACGGCAAGATCTACGTGGCCGGGGAAAACGGCTTCGTCGTCGTGCTGAAAGACGGGCCGGAGCTTGAGGTGCTGGCGAAGAACGATTGCGGCGGTTCGATCGTCGGCACTCCGGCCATCGCCGACGGACGGATCTACGTGCGCACGCGCGAGAACTTGCTTTGCTTCGGGCTGTGAGGTTACGGCGAGCGTCGAGCCGTGAGCTTCTGATACGCCGCGGCGTAGCGACGGCCGAACTCGCGATAGCCCGCGGCGTCGAAATGCACCTTGTCACCCTTATGCTTCAGACCGTCGGCGCCCACGAACGCAGTGTGCGGAACGCGCTCGGGCAACGAGCGTAGGGCTTGATCGACCTGTTCGCGCGGCGCGTCCCACGGCACGTCGTCGAACTTGCCGAGCCCGCCGACTATGAACGGCGCGTTCGGCGCTGCAAGCTCTTTGCGGAACCGCGCTACAAGATCGTCGAGCTTCGCGTGATACTCGGGAGCCCCCTGCGCGCTGGAGTCCGATTCCCCTTGATGCCACAGAATGCCCTTCAATTCGCCGTTCTTCAGAGCGAGCTTCGCGCGGGCGATTGCGTCGTCCCAGGGATGACTCTTCGTCGCCGCGTAGTAAGCCCCCGGCTTCCACGCGTCGATCGGCGAACCGCCGACGGCGCACGGAATCAGGCCGACGGTGATCGACGGATCGGCGTCGGCCAGGATCATGCCGAAGGTGCGACCGAGACCGACGCCCGCCGAAGGCTTATCGAAGTGCATCGGATCGACCGCCGGCACCCAACTGCCCGCACGATCGAGCATCAGCACACGCGGGTGCGGCTTCCGATCATCGGGCTCCACCGCGCCGCGGCCGGCCATGTTGGATTGGCCGACCAAGAGATACAGATGCAGATTCGTAGGTTCGGCGCCGCTCAGGCCGGCGACCGCGGCGAACGAAACCATCAACGCGACGGCGATACGCGACAGAAACATGGCAATAACGCTCAACTGTGGGACCGGATGAAAGGGCACAGATTTCACACGTTAAACGCCCGGCGGCGCGGTGTCAAAGCACGGCCCGACGTCGCTCCTCCGACCGTAGGCCGAGATTGCCGTAGCGGTGATAGTCGTAAGAGATGCTCTGTTCGCGGACGTACCACAGCAGCTCGACGCGCCCTTCGCCAACGACCGGAACGTCGGCCGGCCAGACTCCCAAACGAATGGCGGCCTCGCGCACGGCCGGACCTGGACGATCGCGGTCGGCATAGCGAACGCGCAGTAACGGAGCGCTTTCGAAGTGGGCGATCAACTCGTCGTCGGTCTCTTCCATCATCTCGATGCCGCCGGCCCATGGCTCGGTCGCCGCATCGAGTTCGTCGAGCAGCGCGTCCGAACAGCCCGGCGCGTACGACGCCAACACGCGCGCTCCCGTGGCTCGAGCGGCCGCCGTGCGCGCGAAGACTTCGAAGCGCGTGTCGTTCGGCTCCACCCGCAGGAGCACCTCGCGGAAGGGGAGGTAGCGACGCACGTTGTCCTGACCCAACAGCCGAAGATGGTCGTGCTCCTGCGAGAATTCTTCACGCCAGGCCCGATCATAACTCGCCAGCGCGCGGAGGAGTTGGGCGTCTTCCGTTCGCGACGGGTCGAGTCGAGCGGCAAGCGCAACAAGATCGGCGTTCTCAAGGGAAGCGCGTTCGACGGAGCGCACGGAGGCTCGATCGTGCAAGTTCATGAAGCAAGCCGTGTAGTTGGGTCCGCCGGCTTTCATGCCGGGCCCGACGCTCGACAGCCCCATGCCGCCGAACGGTTGGCGCAGTACGATGGCGCCGGTCGTACCGCGATTGATGTAAAGATTGCCGGCTTGAATGCCGGCCTTCCATTCCGCGATCTCGCGCTCGTCGAGGCTGTGAATCGCGCTGGTGAGGCCGTAGCCCACGGCGTTGACGATTTCGATCGCCTCGGCCAACCGCTCGTAGCGCATCACGCCGAGCACCGGTCCGAAGAATTCCGTGCGGTGCGTGAAGCTGCCCGGTTGTACGCCGTATTTCACGCCGGGCGACCAGAGCCGACCGTTGTCGCCGACTTGCCGCGGCATCACGGCCCAACTCTCGCCCGGCTCCAACGTCTTCAGCCCTTGCTCGAGCACGCCGCTCGGCGGACGGATCAACGGCCCCACGCGGCTCGCCAAGTCGTAAGCGGAACCGACACGCAGGCTGCGAACCGCGTCGCACAGCATCCGCTTAAACTCCGGATCGTCGTACACTTCGGCGTCGAGCAAGAGGAGTGACGTCGCAGAACATTTCTGCCCGCCGTGGCTGAAGGCCGAATGCAAGACGTGTTTGATCGCCAGCTCGCGGTCGCTCAAGGCCGTGACGATCGTGGCGTTCTTGCCCCCCGTTTCGGCGCTGAGCCGCATCGCCGGTTTGCGCGCGAGCATGCGCAGTGCCGTGTCGGTCCCGCCGGTGAGAATCACGGCCGTCGCATCGTCATGGCTCACGAGTTCGCTGCCGGGACCGGAACCGGAACAGGGGAGGAATTGCAACGTCCGCCGCGAAACGCCGCCGGCCCAAAACGCTTGGCAAAGTTCCCAGGCGACGAGCACCGTGTCCGAAGCCGGTTTGAGAACGACCGTATTGCCCGCGGCCAGCGCCGCCGCGACGCCGCCGCAGGGAATGGCGATCGGAAAGTTCCACGGCGGCACGACCACGACCGTGCCGCACGGCGCGGCGTCGACCGTCGAGAGTTCGAACCAACTGCGCGCCGAGGCCCTATAGAACTCGACGAAATCAATCGCTTCGGAAACTTCCGGATCGCTCTCGGTGAGCAGCTTGCCGCCGTTGACGAGTGCGGCACGCATCAGCAATCCGCGCCGGCGTCGCAGCTCTTGCGCGACCCGTCCGAGTACCACATTACGCCGGTCGACCGACATGGCGCGCCAACCGTCGGGGTCGGACTTCGCGCACTCCAAAGCCTCGGCAACTTCCGCCGCTCCGGCTTGAGCGTAGCGTGCCGCCGGAGCATCGGGCCTGGATGGATCGAGGCAGGGGAGCTGCGCCAATTCGCGGCGCTCGGTGCCTGCGACCACGGCGGGAATCACAAAGTCGGTGGCCACGGGCGAACCCGCAGCCACGAGCGTTTCGGCCCAGGCGCCGTTCTGCGGCAGCGCCCAATCGGTATCCGGTTCGTTCTCCAGCTTTTGCCACGGCATCTCGGCGCGCGGCTCGGCGAAGGTTTCCGTCGTTCGGTCTTGTGTGCGGCGCGCGTCATTGGAGATTTGCGTCGTGAAGGCCGCGCGGAACCCGCGTTCGAGCACTTGCCATTCCGCGCTGCCGACCTGCAGGCGGAACGCATGCCCGAGGAAGTTTTCCGGCCCGGTGTTTTCGTCGAGCCGGCGGATCAAGTAGCCGATCGCGTTGAGGAACTCCTCCTTGCGGCAAGCCGGTGCGTAGAGCAACAGCTGTTGGGTCCGTTCGAGGAGCGCCCGACGTTGATGATTGGCCATCCCTTCCAACATCTCAAACTGCACGCGATCTCCCGCTCCGACGGCCGCGGCCAGCGTGAGGCCGTAGGCGACGTCGAACAAGTTGTGCGAGGCGATGCCGATTCGCACGGCGTCGAGGTTCGGCAATTGCAGGCCGCAATGGAGCATCTGCTTATAGTTCGCATCGGTCTCGACCTTCCTGCGATACGGCGCCTGCGGCCAATCGTGGAGCGCGGCGTCGATCCGCTCCATCTCCATATTGGCCCCCTTCACGATGCGGATCGTCAGCGGCGCGCCGCCCCGTGCCGTACGTTCGCGCGCCCAAGCGGTGATCCGCCGTTGCACCTGGAACGAGTCGGGCACATACGCCTGCAGCGCAATGCCGCCGCTTACGCTTTCCAGTCCCGGCCGCGAAAGCGTGCGCATGAAGGCTTCCGCCGTGAGCGACAGGTCGCGGTATTCCTCCATATCCAGATACAAGAACTTCGGCACGGTCACGCCGTCGGGCCGCACATAGCCGACATGCGACGCCTCGCGGTACAGCAATTCCAAACGATCGCAGAGCTGCCGCAAGGTGTGCTCGCGCGCGATCGGCCAAATCTGCGAATAAATCGTCGAGATCTTCACCGACAACACTTCCACTTCCGGCGATTGCAGCGCTTGCAAGTATTTATTGAGCCGCTGCTGCGCTTCCTCTTCGCCGAGCAGCGATTCGCCCAGGAAGTTCAGGTTCATCCGCACGCCCTGGCCGCGCCGCGCTTCCAAGTGCTCGCGCAGCAATTCCGGTTCGGCGGGGAGCACGACGTTCGCCGTTTCATGCCGCAGATGGGCCTTGACGAGCGGCACGGTCACCGACGGCAACCAATCGCCGAAAGTTTGAAACCCTCGCAACAGCGCGCGATCGAGCGGGCTGAAGAACCGGGGAATCCCCTGCACGTCGAGAATATGCGTAAACTGCTCTGCCGTGCGCGCCGCGGCCTGCGAACGAAAGGCCTGATCCGTCAACTGCACGAGCGTCGCTTTGTCGGCGGGAGTGCGCAACATCCGATCGAGCTCCGCCTGCTGCCGGCGCTCGGCCGGCGATTGCAATTCGGCGGCGCGCGTTTGCAAGGCGCCCGCCAATGCGACGGCGGCATCGATCAACGCGGCGGTGGGCGTCGGAATATCCATCTTCGACATCTCGCTAGCAATGCGGGGGCCGCGCCAATTCCATATAACTTCGCGCAGTGTACCACCGTCGGTTCACCGAGGTTATTCTATCCGCTGCCGCTCGCCGTTTCCCACCTTGTGAGACACTTCCATGCGCACCAGTCGACGCACGTTTCTTGGAGCCGCCGCCGGAGCCGCTTGGGCTTTGCGAAGTTGCGGCAGCCGCCGGTTGCTCGCAGGCCCCTTGGCTTCGGACAACGACGTCATTCAAAAGGCCCGGCAGGCGGCGCTGGCGATCCTCCAACCGAGCGACGCCGAAGTGCAGCGCGGGCTCGAACTGCATAGCTCGTCGATCGTGTTCGACAGTTACGGCTTCGCGCCTCGGGCCGCGCTCGACGGCGCGGCGTTTCGCGAATTCATGCTCGGCGGCGCGAGCGACGCCGAACTTACCGATATGCGCGAAGAAATGAGCATGACCGGGGCCGTGCATAGCGAAATCGAGCGGCGCGAGTTTCTCGAAGCCTTCCACTCGGCCGGCGTGACGTGCATCTTTCAGAACTCCGGCGAGGAAGGAAGCGACACGCTCCGGCTCTTGAAGCGGCTCTCGCGGTTCACGTTTCTCACCGACCGGCTGCGCGACGTTTGCCCGAAGGCGGTGGTGCCGGGCGACGTCGCCGCCGCAAAGAAGGCCGGCAAGATCTGCTTGGCGTTCACGACCAACGGCGTGCCGCTGCGGGGCGTGATGGAAAGCACGCGCGACGAGCTGCGCAACGTCCGGCTCTTCAAACAGCTCGGCGTGCAGATGATGCACCTCACCTACAACCGCCGCAACGCCTTGGGCGACGGCTGCGGCGAGCCGAACGACGCCGGCATCAGCGACTTCGGCAGAATCGCGATCGCCGAACTCAACCGGCTCGGCGTAATCGTCGACGTCGCGCATAGCGGCCGCCGCACGAGCCTCGAGGCGGCCCAAGCGTCGAAGAAGCCGATGGTCGCCAGCCACACGGCCTGCGCGGCCTTGCAAGACCACTACCGCGGCAAGACCGACGCCGTCATTAAGGCGATCTGCGACACCGGCGGCCTCGTCGGCATCTGCTGCATCCCGAAGTTCCTCGGCGGCAAGGGAGACATTACCGCGCTGCTCGACCACCTCGATTACGCCATCAAGAAATTCGGCGCCGAGCATGTGGCGATCGGCACGGATATCGCGTACTCGTCGCGCAACGACAAGGCGGAACGTGAGAAAGTCGGCAAGCGGCCCGACGGCCGCGCGCCGGCCTCCGCCGGGCCGCGCTGGGAACACCTCTGGCCGGAGTTCGAGTTTCGCGAATCGCCCGAGGCGACGCAGAGCATCGCTTGGACGAACTGGCCGCTCTTCACGGTCGGCCTCGTGCAGCGCGGCCATTCCGACGAAACCATTCGCAAGGTGCTCGGCGAGAATACGCTGCGGGTTTGGGAAGCGAATCAGGTCTGAAATGCCGATATCTCCTCTATCAGTACCAAGGGTTCCACACTCGCCGCCGCGGCGGTAGAAACGGCCGTCCTGTGTGCGTCTCCGCTGAGTCGAGCTTCGGATTAACATGCCTCTTGGGCCCCGTGGGAGCATACTGTCTCAACGTCGCCTACCGTCACGATCGCGCGGCGCTCGGCATCGCTTTCATCCCGCTCGGCTTCGGCATCCAGCAGTTCTGCGAAGGGCTCGTGTGGGTCGGTCTGGGGCAGAACGACCTCCGGCTCGCCCGCGGCGCGGCGACGGCGTATCTCTTTTTCGCGCTGGCCTTCTGGCTCTTCTGGATTCCCTTTAGCGCCCTCTTCCTCGAATCGCGACGGCCGGCCAGGTTTGCAATCGCTTGCGGTGCGCTGCTCGGCCTGCTCGGCGGCGCCGTCCTGTTCGTGCCGATTCTCCTGGATCCCGCACAACTGCAAATCTCCGTCGTCCACCACTCGCTCACTTACAACTACCACGATCCGATCGGTCTGAAGATCGCGCCTCAAGTCGTTTGGCACCTGTTCTACATCGCGATTATTGCGCTCCCCTTGCTGCTCGTGCGGCACAAGCAACTCGTCGGCTACGGCACGGCGCTCGTCGTGTCGGCCGTCATTAGCCATACGGTCTTCTGGTACGCATTTGCCTCGATCTGGTGCCTTTTCGCGGCCGTTATCGCGCTTTATCTCGGGTACTTGTTCTCTCGCTGGCCGCGGCGTCTTGCCTCGTAACCGGCGACAAAATGCCGATCGCGGGGATCCGCTCCCGGATTTACACGATTGACGCGTCCCCGCGTGCCTCGCATAGAATGCGGCGTCGATCGTCCTGGTCGGCGCTCTCAATCATTCCTCCTACCGCAAGGCGAGGCTCCTCATGTTGCAACTTCTTACCGAGCGTTGGTGGGTCGTTCTGATTCGCGGTCTCCTCATCCTGGCGGCGGGTATCGGCACGCTCGTCTACCCGGGCCTCACGCTGTTGATGCTCGTCATCTTCATCGGCGTCGGCGCATTGCTCGACGGACTGACCTGCGTCTTCATGGGCCTCGGCGGCGGCGGCGAAGGACGACCCTGGTGGGAAATGATTCTGCTCGGGCTCGTCGGCGTCGGCTTCGGCATCGCCACCTTGGTCTGGCCCGGCCTCACCGAACTCTTGCTCCTCTCGCTCATCGCCGGCTGGGCGATCGCCCGCGGCATCATGGAAATCATCGTGGCGATTCGCCTCCGCAAAGTCATCGACAACGAATGGATGATGGGCCTCTCCGGTTTGCTCTCCATCGGCTTCGGCGCCATGCTCATCGCCCGGCCCGGCGCCGGTGCGCTCGCCATGGCGATGGTGATCGGCATTTTCATGATCGTCATCGGCACGGCCGCCATTGGTCTTTCGTTCCGCCTGCGCAGCCTGAAAAACAAACTCGCCGGCATGCAATAGATCGACTCCCTCCCGGGGGCGGTCACTTCGTAACTTCGCGAAACTTCCCGTCCGCGGCAATCCACGGCTGCGGATTCTCCACGCGCCCGAGCTTGCGCACGCCGGGGCCGAGCGCGTTGGTCGCCCCCAGGTCGGCGGCCATCGCATCGGCCCGCGTCTGCAATTCCTTCACCACCTCCGGATGCGCCGAAGCCGTGTTCCGCTTCTCGCCCGGATCATCGATCAGGTTGTATAGCTCCTGATTCGCCAAGTGCAGCTTCCAAGGGCCTTGCCGCACGGCGGCGAGCTTGAAGCCGTCGTAATAGTGAAACGCTTGCCGCGGCGAGCGCGCGTCGGACGAGCCCGTGAGCACTTGCGAAACGTCCAAGCCGTCGAGCTTGCGCTCGCCCGAGAGTTTGCCGCCGGCGAGCGACACCAGCGTCGGCAAGATGTCCATCATCGAAGTCATCTCTTGCGTCTCGGTTCCGGCGGGCACATGCCCCGGCCACCACGCGATGGTGCAGACGCGCATGCCTCCTTCGAGCGTTGAAGCTTTGCCGCCGCGAAACGGCGCGTTGTCGGCCTGCTGCCCGAGCGGGCCGCCGTTGTCGCTGGTGAAGATCACAAGCGTTCGCTCGGCGATGCCGACCTTGCGGACGGCGTCGAGCACTTGGCCGACGCTCGCGTCGACTTCTTCGATCCAATCGCCGCGCAGCCCTCCTTGCGAGCGGCCGCGATACGCTTCGGCCGGATAGAGCGGACCATGCACGGCATTGTGCGGCAGATACAAAAAGAACGGCGCGGCCTTGTGCGACTCGATAAACTTTACAGCCCGCTCCGTGTAGCGCCGCGTCAGCGTCGCTTGCTCCGCCGCTCCCACGCGCTCGACCACGCGCAGGTTCTCCACCAGCGGCAACGGCGGCTGCGCGTCGCCGCGCAGGCCGGTCTCTTCCGTCGCCATCTTCACCAACGCCGGCACCTTCTTCGGCTTCGGCAGCGGCTGACCAAAGTTGCTCTTCGAGCCTTCGGCGGCCGTCCCCATATCGTTCGAATACGGCACGCCGAAGTAGCTGTCGAACCCTTGATTCGTCGGCATGAATTCCGGTTGATCGCCGAGATGCCATTTGCCGATGCAGGCCGTGGCGTAGCCGAGCTCCTTCAAACAGTCGGCGATCGTCCGCTCTTCGGCGCTCAGACCGACGGCCCCGGCCGGAAACAGCACGCCGGGAATCGGCAACACGCGTTTCGGGTAGCAGCCGGTCATGAGCGCAGCCCGCGACGGCGAACAAACCGGCGCCGCGTAATGGCTCATGAGCTTACGCCCTTCGGCCGCCATGCGATCGAGGTGCGGCGTCTTTTGCTTCGTCGCGCCGAAGGGGCCGATGTCGGCGTACCCCAGGTCGTCGATATTGATGACGATAAAATTCGGCCGCTGCGTTTCGGCGGCCCGGGCTTCGACGGCGTATGTGAGCACGGCGCAGAACAACGCGGCGACGGACAAGCGACTACGCATGACGACGACCTTGCAAAGAAGCGAAAAGAGAGGGGGAATGAGTTCGTGAACATGATGCCACAGTGGCGCGCCGCTCGCCACTCACTCGACGTAAGTTCGTTCTATCTGAACGCGTCGCGGCGCGACTTACGTCGACGCTCGAAAACCGGGTGCGCAGATATGTCGAGCTATCTGCGCACCCCTTGTGGGTTTTGGGGTTGTGCGCAGATAGCTCGATTTATCTGCGCGGGCCCCGCCGAGCCGTCGCCGTAAGTCGCGCGACCGCGCGCCGCAATGCGCAAGACTTACGTCGATGTCTCTCCTCGCGTCTTCTCTCTTCTCCCCTGGCGGGAGAAGGTACCCGCAGGGTAGACGGGGGGACGGCTGCGCGTTCGGCGCGCTACGGATCCGATCGTTGTTCGACATCGCGAGCGGGTCGTTATGAATTGCCTGTAGAGAATCACGCGGTATTCTCCCCGAACCGCCGGCCTAAAATCCAGGCAACTTTTGGCCGGCCAAAACGAAGCTTGACCAGATTTGTCGCCCTATTTCACCTGCACCCAAATCGGCGAGCTCCAGGCCATGTTGCCGTCGGTTTGTTCGA
>CAZWDN010000140.1:0-12471 GCA_964633125.1 uncultured Pirellula sp.
GCCGATGATCTCGGCTACGGCGACTTGGCTTGCTTCGGGCATCCGATCATTCAAACGCCGAACCTCGACAAGTTCGCCGGGCAAGGCGTGCGGCTGACGCAATGTTACTCCGGCAGCGCAGTTTGCAGTCCTTCACGTTCGGCCCTGTTGACCGGACGAACGCCGCACCGCAACGGCGTGTATACGTGGATCGCCGAAGGAGCCGAGGTGCATTTGCGCACGAGCGAGATCGCGTTGCCGAAGCTTTTGAAGGAAGCCGGCTACACGACGTGCCATAGCGGCAAGTGGCACCTGAACGGATTGTTTAACAATCCGGCGCAACCGCAGCCGGGCGACCACGGCTACGAATGGTGGCTGGCGACGCAGAACAACGCGGCGCCGACCCATGAGAACCCGAGCAACTTCGTGCGCAACGGTGAAGCCGTCGGCCGGCTGGAAGGCTATTCGGCTCCGCTCGTGGCGGCCGAGGCGAGCCGATGGCTCAAGGAAAAGCGCGACCCGCGGAAGCCGTTTTTCTTGGCCGTGTGGACGCATGAGCCGCACTACCCGATTAAGTCGGCGCCGGAATTTAAGGCCCGCTATCCGGAGCTCAAGGACGATGTGCAGCGCGAGCATCACGCGAACGTCACGCAGATGGACCACGCGTTCGGACAACTGATGCAGACGCTCGACGAACTCAAGCTGGCGGATGAGACGTTTGTGTTTTTCACTTCCGACAACGGGCCGGAAGGGGACGGCGTGAAATCGCCGGGGCGCGGCTCAAGCGGCGGGCTGCGTGGACGAAAGCGCGATATGCACGAAGGGGGCATTCGCGTGCCGGGCCTGGCGCGCTGGCCGGGCAAGATCAAGCCGGGCACGGTGTGCGACGTTCCGGTCGTCGGCAGCGACTTCTTTCCGACGGCTCTGGCCTTGGCCGGTTTGCAGCCGCCGACCGATCGCGTGATCGACGGCGTGAACATGCTCGCGGCGCTTGACGGCGGCGCGACGAAGCTCGCGCGGCCGCAGCCGCTTTATTGGCGGCTGTTGATGGCGCCCAACGCGAAGTCGGCGATGCGCGTGGACGATTGGAAGATTCTCGCGAACGGCGAGCTCACGGATTTCGAGTTGTACAACTTGAAATCGGACCCGCAGGAAACGACGGATTTGAAAGAGAAGGAGCCGCAGCGCTTTGCGGCCTTGCGCGAGCAGTTGCTCGCGCACGCTGCGGCGATTGATGCCGACGGGCCGGACTGGTGGAAGCGGCTGAGCCCCAGCGGCGGCACGGCGAAGAAAGCCGCTGCGGGCAAAAACGGCGGCAAGAAGAAAGGGCCGAAGAACGAGTGATCGCGGTCGGCCGTATTTCGAAGGTCATTCGGTCTCGGCCGTCTTCCGCTTCTTCTTCCGTTGCTTGGCTTCCGTGCGGCCTTCTTCGCCGTTCCAGCGGCGATCGTCCCAGCGCGGCGGCTGCATCGACGAGTTCCAACGGTCGAACAGCGCTTGCAGTTCTTGTTTCTTGTCAGGATATTTTGCGGAGAGGTCCGTCTGCTCGCCGCGATCTTGCGCTAAGTTGACGAGCATCGGCTCCAAGTCGACGCCGGCTTTGACGAGTTTCCAATCGCCGCTGCGAATCGCGTGTTGCACGCCGAAGCGGAAGTAGAGTTCGCGGGGCGCGAGCTTATCGGTTTGACCTTCGAGTAAGGGGAGGAGGTTGACGCCGTCGAGTTGCCACTCCGGTCGGATTTCGGCTCCCGCGGCGGCGAGCGCCGTCGGGAGAACGTCGAGTTGAATCACCGGTTCCGCCGAAACGCGGCCGGCCGGAATGCGACCTTTCCAGGCGGCGATCCAACTCACGCGAATGCCCCCTTCCCAGACAAGCCACTTACGGCCGCGCAGGCCCCCCATCTCGGCGTGTTGGAAGGCGCCGCCGTTGTCGCTGACGAGAAAGACGAGCGTGTTTTCTTCCTGACCCAACTCGCGAACTTTCGCCATGACCGAGCCGACGGCGTCGTCCGCTTCGGCGACCAGGGCTGCGTATTGCCGATCGTGCTTGCTCAAATGCTTGAACTTCTCGAGCGTCGCCTCGGTGGCCACGTGCGGGGAGTGCACGGCATTGAACGAGACGTACAACAGCCAAGGTGCGTTCTTATTGGCTTCCAGAAAACGGATGCTCTCACTTGCGAAGACCGGCGAAGTGATCGGCGCTCCCGGGAGTTTTTCGAGCAGTTCGGAGCCGCGAAAGTACGCAGGTCCCTTGCCTTCACCAAGGTTGCCGACCGTGCCGATGGAGAAATCGAAGCCGCGCGCGGCCGGCAAAAACTCCGGGCCGGTATCACCCAGATGCCATTTGCCGACGATGCCGGTCTTGTAGCCGAGCGACTTCAGCCGTTGGGCGATCGTCGTTTCGCTCAGCAGCAATTCGGTGCCGGGCCGATTCGGATTGGCGTCATGCCCGGTGCGCGCTTGATAGCGCCCGGTCATGAGGCCGACGCGGCCGGGCGAGCAAACGCAGCCGGAGGAATAGCCGTCGGTGAAGCGCATGCCGCCGGCGGCGAGAGCGTCGATGTTCGGCGTCGGCGCCATCTTGCCGCCGTAGCAGCCGGGTTGGGCCCAGCCCATGTCGTCGACGTAGAAGATCAGGATGTTCGGCTTAACGGCTTCTGAAGCTTGGGCGGCCGCAGACGCCGCAGAGGTCGTCGCGGTCAGCGCCATCGACAATAGAACAAAGAGCGGCTTCAGCATGTCTTGCATCGGGAAACTCAAAAGTCCATGGAGTAAAGCGACAAGTCTTGAGATGCGCCGACCGGCCTAGTTATTTGCGTTTCGGCGTCATTTGGCGGGGCTTCGACAACTTCGGAGGGGCAAATCCGCTTGTCGCGCGGCCGCCGTCGCAGTGGTGAGAAGGGAAGCAGTCGCATCGGCCCGATCCGACGCTAGCATTCGCGCGTTCAGGACCTATCCGGCTTGACGCCCCCGGCGGCCGCGTCTACTTTTCCGCCCCCGAACCGTCGGCGGGAAGCCGCGGCGCCGGCAGCTTTTTAACGAGAACGGATTCTCATGTCTCAGGGTAAACCCAGCGATCAGTGCGGCGACGCGCTGAAATTAACGACGGTTCGCGGCGGCGCTGCATTAGACCGGAATGCGCGCCTGCTATCGATCATCGTTCCCTTGTACAACGAGGAACAGAACGTCGATCCGCTCTGCACTCAACTGCTGGCGTTGGCGGAGAAGGTGCCCGAGCGCGTGGAGATTATTCTCGTCGACGACGGTAGTCGCGACGGGACGCCGGCCGCGGTCGCCCGCTGGGTTTCGCAGGATGCGCGGATCAAGTCGATTCGATTCCGCCGCAACTTCGGCCAAACCGCCGCCATGATGGCGGGCATCGACGCCGCGCAAGGCGACGTTCTCATTCCCATGGACGGCGATCTGCAAAATGATCCCGCCGACATTCCGCGTCTCGTCGCCAAGCTCGACGAAGGATTCGACGTCGTCTCCGGCTGGCGCAAAGATCGCCAAGATGAATTCCTTCGCCGCACGCTGCCGAGCCGCTGCGCGAACGTGCTCGTCTCCTGGGTCGGCGGCGTGCCGCTGCACGACTTCGGTTGCTCGCTCAAGGCCTATCGGCGCGAAGTCATTAAGGACGTAAAGCTCTACGGCGAAATGCATCGCTTCGTGCCGATCTACGCGTCGTGGCAAGGAGCCCGCGTCACCGAGTTACCCGTCGGGCACCATCCGCGCCGCTTCGGCAAATCGAAATACGGGCTCGAACGCACGCTCAAGCTGTTGCTCGACCTGATGGTCGTCAAGTTCTTGGCCAAGTATCTCACGAAGCCGATTTACGTCTTCGGCGGCTTCGCGATGTTGTGTTTCGCCGGCGCGGGCGCGGCGGCGGTCGCTTCCGTGTTTCTAAAGGTGGCCGAAGGCGTGTCGTTCTTCGCCACGCCGTTGCCGCTGATCATGACGCTTACCACGCTCTCCGGCTGCCTCGGCATCCTGATGGGGCTCTTGGCAGAAGTGCTTTCACGCACCTATTTCGAGTCGCAAGGCAAGCCCGTGTATCTCGTCGACAGCACTCACAACTTTGACGCGGACGCGGTACCGCGCTCGCTTGCCTACCCGAGCAAGAAGGCCGCCTAATCGGCGGTTTTCGTCGATAAACCTGCTCTTCGCCGATTGCCTTCGCCGCCTCGTTGTGTTTCCATGGAAGTTTCCGGGAATTCACCGTGCGAGCAGAAGGATAGTCATGAGCGTTGGAAGTTCGGTTCGAACCGTACGGGCGACGGCTTGGGTCGTGCCCATCGCGGCATGGTTCTTAGCCCAAGAGGCGTTCGTCGGCCCGGCTGCCGCCGCGGATTTGGTCGACTACGCTTCCGTCGCCTTGGTAACTTCGTCCGCCGAGCAGCCGGAGCGTTCGCCGCGGGAGGCGATCGACGGCGATGAAACATCGCGCTGGGCCGGCGACAACGCGCAGCCGGGCCATTGGCTGCAACTTGAGTTGAGTGAGCCGCGCCGCGCGTCCGTCTGCCGGCTCGTCTGGGAGTTTCCCGACCGCTCGTATCTCTACAAGCTCGAAGGCTCGACCGACGGCAAGAGTTGGCAGACGTTGGTCGACGCCTCGCAAAAGGCCCGCCCCGGCCGTGAAGAACTCCCTCTGCCGGGCGCGGAGTTTCGCTGGTTCCGCCTCACCCATCTCGGCAACCATTGGCCGAGCGTCCGCGAACTGCGGTTGCTCGGCTCGGGCACGTTGCCTCCCGCAGTGAAGGCTCCGGCGATACCCGTCGGAGTCTCGGCGGAAGAGGAAGCCGCGATCTTGAAATCGTTGAAGCTGCCCGAAGGTTTTGAAGCGACGCTCTTTGCCGCGCCGCCGACCGTCGACTGCCCCGTCTTCGTGGCAGCCGCACCCGACGGCACGCTCTACGTCTCCAGCGACCGCAACGGCTCGCTCGGCCGCAACGCGAGGCAGGGTCGCATCCTCCGCCTACGCGACACCGACGACGACGGTCGTTGCGACGAAGCCAAGACCTTCGTGGCCGACGTCGATTCGCCGCGCGGGCTCGTCGTCGACGGCAACACCGTGTACGTCCTCCACCCGCCGCATATCAGCGCCTACACCGACAAAGACGGCGACGGTATTTCCGACGAAGAACGCATCCTCGTGAAGAACATCGGTTGGACCTTCAAAGACCGCCCGGCCGATCACGGCTCCAACGGCTTGGAACTGGGTGTCGACGGCTGGATTTACGCCGCCATCGGCGACTTCGGTTTCCTGGAGGCCGAAGGCGTTGACGGGCGAAAGTTGCAGTGCCGCGGCGGCGGCGTAGTCCGTGTTCGGCCCGACGGCACCGGCCTGGAGCTTTACAGCTTCGGCACGCGTAACATTCTCGAAGCGGCGATGAGCCCGCTGCTCGACGGCTTCGCACGCGACAACACCAACGACGGCGGCGGCTGGAACATTCGCTTCCATCATTTCACCGGGGGCGAAGATCACGGCTACCCGCGACTCTTCAAGAACTTCGCCGACGAGATCATCGCCCCGCTGGCCGATTACGGCGGCGGCTCCGGCACCGGCGCCTGCTGGATCGAAGACCCGGCTTGGCCCGCCGCCTGGAACAAGCGTCCGTACACCGTCGATTGGGGGCGCGAGTTGATCGGCGCTCACACCGTCGTGGAGCAAGGAGCGACGTTCGTCGAGCCGAATCCGCCCGCTGATTTCGCTCGCTACACGCGCCCGACCGATCTTGATATCGACGCTCGCGGTAGAGCGTATCTCGCCAGTTGGCGCAACGGCGGCTTCACGGCCGGTCCGACCTGCGGCTACATTCTTCGCGTGCAGCCGAAAGGCTTGGAACTTGGTCCGTCGCTCGACTACGCAAAGGCCGACGTCGAGCGGTTGTTCGCCGAACTTCGCTCCTCCGCTCATCGCCGACGTTTGGCCGCGCAGCGTGAGCTGGTTCGACGCGGAATCGCCGCCGTCGCCACAAAGCAGTTGGAGGCGATTGTCGTCGATCATGCGGCGACGCAGGAGTCGCGCGTGGCGGCAATCTTCACGTTATCGCTTGCCTCGGGCACGTCCGCGTCGCTCGGCTTGGCGACCCAGCTCGACGACTCGTCGATCACGGCCTGGATCGTTCGCGCATTGACCGACGACGATCGCCGCTTACAAGGCATCCCGTCGGAGCCATTCGTCCGCCTGCTCGCGTCCGACGACGCCCGCACACGGCGCGAAGCAGTGCGAGCCTTGGAGCGATTGGGCGATGCGAACGCCGCCGGCGCGCTCGCGGCCCGACTCGGCGACGCGGACGCCGTCGTCCGCCACGCCGCGGTGCATGCGCTGGCGAAGTTGCGGGCCGTCGAGCCGTGCCTCGCCGTGCTCGACAAGGCCGACGTCTCGCAGACGGCCCGCGCCTGCGCGCTGCAAGCGCTCGTGCGCATTGCGGAATCTACCGTGGTCGCCGGCGTGAGCGATCGACTGGAAAAGGAAAAGGACGCCGCGCGCCGCGCGCAGTTGATCACGGCGCTCTGTCGGCTGTACTTCGTCGAAGGAGTGTGGAAGGGAGATTCTTGGGGAACGCGGCCCGATACGCGGGGACCGTATTATCAGCCGGAGCCGTGGAGCGAAACGCCCCGCATCGCGGCGCTTTTGGAAGCGACGCTCCGGCGGGCCGATGCCGCGGAAGCAATCGTCTTGGGCCGTGAGCTCGCGCGGCATCGCATCCAGTTGGGCGACGTCGTCGGGCGTTTGATCGAGCTTGCCCGGCAAGATCCGAGCGTCGTGCCGTCGCTCGTGCTTTATCTCGATCGCGAAGAGAAGGTTCCCGCAGCGGCGTTGGACCTACTGCTTGCCGCCGCGAGCAATCAGGAGCCGGGCCGACTTGCGACGCGGACCTTGGCGCTCCGATCGCTCGTCAAGCTGGACGATGCCGCCGCCGTCGACGGCTTGCTCGCAAGCCTGCCGACGATCTCCGTGCAGGACGAGAATCGCGAGGTCTTTGTCCGCGCGAAGCGTAATTTCTTTTTGGCGCCGCATTTCGATCGCTACATCGACCGCTTTCTCGCTGCCGCCGATCGGCGGCAAGTACCGCAATCGCTTTGGGCCGACGGCGTCTTGATTCGCCTGGCCTTCGGCGCCGGAGCCGCGCCCGCCGCCAAGCAAGCGGCGCTCGCGGCCCTCGATGAAGGGTGGAAGAGCCCCGAGCGTCGCAAGCAATTGATCGCCGCGAGCGAACTGGCCGACGACCGATCGTTGGCCGTACGCATCGCCGACGATTCGGAAAGCGACGATTCGCCGACCGCCGCGCTTGCCCGCGATACGCTCAAGCGGATGCGCTTGGACCCGAAGCGAATTCGCGAGGTGCTCGATCCGAGCGGCCCGAAGGTCGCGGCGGCCGGCGCGCCGGACGTGGTTGAGCAATTGAAGAAGCTCCGCGGCGAACCATGGCGCGGCGAGCAACTCTTCACGCAACTTAAATGCGTCAACTGCCACACGGTCCGCGCCGACGAGCCGGTGCGGGGGCCGTTTTTGGGGAACATCGCCAAGACGTATCGCCGCGAACAACTGGCGGAAGCGATCCTGTTGCCGAACAAGCAACTCGCCCAAGGCTTCGTGACCAACGTCTTCACGCTCGACTCCGGCCTCACGCGCACCGGCTTTGTTACGCAGGAAGCGGCCGACAAGGTGACGATTCGCGACGCGACCGGCCAAGAGATCGTGATTCCCAAAGCCGAGATCGAGGATCGCGAAAAGATCACGATCTCGGTCATGCCGGAGGGTTTGGTGAAGGACCTGACGCTCGTCGACCTCGCGTCGCTCATCGACTATCTGGAATGGCTTGCAAAGCAAGAAGAACAGCACGGCCAAGCGCCGTAGCGTTCGGCGATCAGTCACCCGAGGCGGCCGTCGATCCAGTGCATCACCGCGGCCGAGAATCCGCAGAGCACGGCTCCCCAGGCCATATCGGCGACGCTCAAACGGACCGTCCATCGTTCGAGCGTGGCCAAGTTCGTCAGGTCGTAAATGCCGTAGGTGACGAGCCCGTAGACGGCTCCCCAAGCCGCCGCGCGCAGCCATGCGGCATCGGCGCCGAGCAGCGGCCGCACGAAGAGCACCAGTCCGCCGGGGATGAGCAAATACACCAAGATCGCCGCGGACCAGCGCGGCGCGAGGCCGCCGTCGCGTCGCCGTGCCAGGTCGCCGAGCTCGGCGCTGTAGAAGTTCTTCATGATCACGCCGAGCCAAGTTAGATCGACGGCCAGAAAGATCGGAATGAGCAACACGAGGATTTTCAGTTCGCGCATTTTCGCCTCCGTCAAAGTCGGATCAGTCCGCGCGGCCGGCGGTTCGTCCGTCGCAACGCATCGCGCAACCGGAGCACCGCCAGCTCCTTGGCCTTCGCTTCCACTTCGACCGTGAGCGTTAGCGACTTCCAACAATCCGGCACGTCGCGCACGTCGATGTAGTCGTGATGCCGCTGCGGCTGCGGTCCGTCCCAGCCTGCCAACGGGCTTGAAATATGAAACAACGGCTCGCGATCCCAAGTCGAGCGAGCGTCGTTCGTCGCTTCGCTCACCGCGAGATCGTCGGGCAGGCAGCGATGGTGATGCACGTCATAGACCAGCGGGACGCCCGTGCGTCGGCAGAGCGGGAGCAAGTCCTTCGGCGTGTACACCTTGTCGTCGTTCTCCAGCGTCAACCGTCGACGCACGGCGTCCGGCAATTGGTCCAGGTTCCGTTCCAGAGTCGCCAGCGCCGCTTGTTTGTCGCCATAAGCTCCGCCGCCGTGAATGTTGATCACGTCGGCCCCGAGCCAGTCGCAAAGTTCGGCGTGGTACAGCAGGTCCTTGACGGCATTGGCGACGACCTCCGGCCGGGGCGAATTGAGCACCACGAACTGGTCGGGATGAAACACGAGGCGGATGTCGTGCTTCCTGGCCGCCTCGCCGCACCGCCGGAATTGTGCGACGATCTCCGCCGCCGCAGGTAACTCGTCGACCTGATATCCGACTTCCGGATGGGTCTTCGCAGGCAAGATCGTGCTTGCGACGCGAAACGAACCGATCGCCTGATCGGCGCAGTAATGAACGGCATCCCATAACGACCGGGCGTTCGCCAAGCAAAGATCGGAGAGCTTTTGCAGCCGCTCCGACGCCCGCATCCGCTGTAGCGAGGTTGCCGTTGTCGTGCGAAACGCGATGGGCTCGGCGGCAAACTGGCAACAAAGCCCGAGCCGCAGCGAAGAAAATTCGTCGGCAGCCATTTCGTTCCAGCACGTTCCTGGGAGAGCGAGTCGATTTACGATGAGCCGGAGCATATAGCTCCCAGCGGCGCATTCTTGTTGCCGCGAGCAAATCGGCCGGCCCCGGACTTTCGGCCCGCTGCGCGGCCCGGCACTGGTCGAACGGCTCCCCGCGCCTATAAGAATCAGGGAGGCGAACCGGCGCGGTTCGTCGCGAAAAAGGGGGTAAGCGAGGGGCTCGCGCATGCAGATTGCCGTCATCGGCGCCGGCATCTCCGGCTTGGTCGCCGCACACCGCCTCAGCCGGAGTCGAGGCGGCAAGCATCGCGTCACGTTGTTCGAAGCCAACGCCTACCCGGGGGGGCATACCAATACGCTCGACGTCGAACTCGCCGGCCGCCGGCATGCCGTGGATACCGGCTTCATCGTCTTCAACGACCGGACTTATCCGAACTTCATTGCCCTGCTCGAAGAGCTCGGCATCGGTTCGCGCCCGACGGAAATGGGCTTCAGCGTCCGCTGCGATCGTACCGGGTTGGAATACAACGGCTCTTCGCTCAACGGCTTCTTCGCCCGCCGGTCGAACCTCGTGTGCCCGAGCTTCTGGCGGATGGCGGCCGATATCGCACGCTTCAACCGCCATGCGCCGCGCGACGTGCTTGCCGGCGGTGAGTTGGCAAACGAATCGACCACGGTCGGCGAGTATCTTCGCCGCGGCGGCTACGGCCGTGAGTTCGCCGAACATTACTTGCTGCCGATGGGGGCCGCCATCTGGTCGTGCCCCGTCGGCACGTTCGCCGAGTTTCCGATTCGCTTCATCGTCGACTTCTACCGGCACCACGGATTGCTCAGCCTGACCGATCGGCCGCAATGGCGCGTCGTCGAGGGAGGTTCGCGGACCTACGTCGCGGAGATCTTGCGACGCTTCCCGGGCCGCGTCCGGCTTTCGACGCCGATCGTCCAGGTTCGTCGTTCGGAGAGCGCCGTCGAGATTACGCCGCGCGGCGGCGAGCCCGAGCGCTTCGATCATGTCGTCTTCGCCTGCCACGCCGATCAGGCGTTGCGGATGTTGGCCGACCCGTCGGAGTCGGAACGCGAGTTGTTGACCGCGTTTCCCTACGAACCGAACGTCGCGCTGTTGCATACCGATCCGACGCTCTTGCCGCGCCGTCGGCGCGCGTGGGCCAGTTGGAACTATTTGCTCTCTGCCGATCCCGAAGCACGGCCGGTCGTAACCTATTGCATGAATATCTTGCAGCACATCCGGTCGCGAGAAGTGATCAACGTGACGCTCAACGGCGAACATCGCGTCGATCCGGACCGCGTGCTGGCTCGTATCGTGTACGAACATCCGGTCTTTACGACCGCTCGCGCCGCCGCGCAGCGCCGACACGGCGAACTGCTCAACGTCCGACACACTTCGTACTGCGGCGCTTACTGGCGCAATGGGTTTCATGAGGACGGCGTCGTCTCCGCATTGGCGGTTTGTCGGGCCCTCGACGCCGAGGCGACGGTGAATCCCTTGTCGCCGGAAGTCGAACCCGCGGGAGCCGTCGCGTCATGTTGAGCGCGTCCGCCGCGACGACAACTTGTTTCTACGAAGGGATCGTGCACCATCGGCGAACCGCGCCGAAGGAGCACGCATTTCAATACCGCGTCGGCTTCGTCTATCTCGATCTCGCCGAAGCGGAACGTTTGTTGAGCCGCCGCGGCCTCTGGTCGCTGCGCCGCCCGGCGATTGCCCGCTTCGCGCGGGCCGATCATTGGGGCGATCCGCGACTGCCGCTCGACGCCTGCATCCGCGACTTGGTCGCCGAGCGGGTCGGCTTTCGTCCGCTCGGGCCCGTTCGTCTGCTGACCGGCTTTCGCCACTGGGGGTTCTTGATGAATCCCGTCAGCTTCTACTACTGCTACGGAGCCGACGGCCGACGGCTCGAGGCCTTGGTCGCCGAAGTCACCAACACGCCGTGGAACGAGCGGCACTGCTACGTGCTCGACCTGCGCGATGCCGGCGATTCTGTTCGCCGCGCTGCGGCACAAAAGGTGTTCCACGTCTCGCCGTTTCTGGCGATGGACTACGCCTATCACTGGCGATTGACCGAGCCGGGGGAAACGTTGGAGCTTGCCATTCGGCTGCAAAGTCGGAACGAGGACGGCGCCGCGCCGTTCGTCGCCTCGCTGACTCTGAATCGCCGGCCGTTTACGCGCGGCGAGCGATTGCGAATGCTCGTCCGCTTTCCCTGGCCGTCGCTCAAGATCGCGCTGGCCATCTATGGACATGCGGCCCGCCTGTGGTGGAAGGGAGTTCCGTTCGTCCCACATCCGCGCACCAAGCCGAAAGAATGGCAGGCATCGGGCTACGCGGCGGCTACTCGACATATCGACCCTCCAGTTCTTGAGGAAACTGCTCCATGATTCGCGCGGAGAACCACAGTTCGGAAACCTCGTCGCCGTCGTCGTGGCTCGATCGCACGGCGCGGCGGGCGCTCTATGGCCGCTTGGCCGGTTTGCGCGGCGGTGAGTTGTACGTCTGCGACGCCGGCGGTCGCGAGCGATTCGGAGCGGCGAGCGACCTTCGCGCGCGGATCGACGTACGCAACCCGCGGTTCTTCCGCAACGCGGTGCTCGGCGGCACGCTCTCGATCGCCGAGTCGTATCTTCAGGGGCATTGGGATTGCGACGATCTGACGGCGCTGTTTCGCCTCTTCATTCGCAATCTCGCCGCCGCGGATCAACTCGACGGCGGGCTGCCGAAACTCTCGATGGCCCTGCAGCGCGTCATGCATTGGCTGCGGGCCAACACGCCCGGCGGCAGCCGCAAGAACATTCAGGCGCATTACGACTTGGGCAATGAATTCTTCCGACTTTGGCTCGACGAAACGTGGGCCTACTCCAGCGGCATCTTCCCGTCGCCGGAGGCGTCGCTGCGCGCGGCGTCGGTCGAAAAGTTCGATCGCGCGTGCCGTAAGTTGCAGTTGGAGTCCGACGATCACCTGTTGGAAATCGGTACTGGTTGGGGAGGGTTGGCCCTGCATGCGGCGGGCGAACACGGTTGTCGCGTCACCACCACGACCATCTCGCAAGAACAATTCGACGTTGCGCGTGAAAGAGTGCATGCCGCAGGACTCGCGGATCGCATCACGCTGCTTCAGCAAGACTACCGCCATCTCTCCGGCCGGTTTTCGAAGCTCGTCTCCATCGAGATGGTCGAGGCCGTCGGGCATCGCTTTTTCGACGACTACTTCCGCAAGTGCGGCGAATT
>CAZWDN010000141.1:0-12363 GCA_964633125.1 uncultured Pirellula sp.
CCACCACAGCGGTTTGTTGGCGCCGGTGGTCCCCGGCAAGATCGCGGTACCGCTAAAAATGTCCGTCGTCGTTGAACGATGACGGAACGGCCGCGGATAGTTCAAAGCAAACAGTGGGTCGAAACGGGGATCGATCTGAGCGGGTGAAAACAGCTTGCTCGTCGGGTTCGTCCCCACCGACGACGATTGAAGATCGCCGGGACCGACCGCCGACGGCAGCCAGTTCGTGTGCCAAGGGTTCCAAGTCGTATCACGACGACGCAACAGCGTCGAATCGATCGCGAGCAACGGCAGGTTCGTACTGCTTCCGTCCATGAACGAGGAGAAGCGTTTGCTGACCGCCGGCAAGATCGGAAATCCTTGCGGGTTTGCCGACGTAATCTGGCTCGCCGTCGTCGCCGAATAATCTTCCATGAACGAGCGGAACGGGTTGGAGAACATCGTCGGGCGAACGCCGTCGTGACGCGAGAGCTGATGCGGGCTCGCGGAGTTCCAGAACGGATGGAGGAAGCGATCGTCGGTGTTGTAAATAACTCCCGTCGCCGGATCCCAATAGGGGAAGTTCTGGAAAACGCCGTCCGGACCGCGCGGATCGGAATTGGGATCATCCTTGAACATGCTGGCAAACGCGGAATAGAAATTGCCGACGGAATCTTCGCTCGGGTTGAACATATACGGCGAATGGGTCACATCGGTCGCGCCCTGCATGAAGCCGGCGCGCGTACCGGTCTTGCCCGAGGCGGTCGACGTTTCTTGCTGACGCAGGTGGGCCATCGTTTTCGGCGTTTGCAGGTAGGCCGACCCCACCTTCGGCATGAGCGGCACTCCGAGACCGTCGATAATGTCGGCGGCCGTATTTCCGACCCAGCGAATCGACGGATGGAAATCGTTCACGATCGAACGCCAAATCGACGCTCCGTCGTCGCGGAACCGTTCATTGCGCATGATTTGCGACAGACCGTTCGCGGTGCCGGTTCCTTCGCTCCGCCCGTAATTCTTGGTATCCCAGCCGAACCGAACAATCGAATGGAGCGGAATGATCGTATTGATATTCACGCGTCCCGACTCGCGATAAGCCGAGAAGAGGTTATGCGGCGCCGTGAACGGCCAACCCTGGTGATCGTAAACGTTCGAAACCGGCCCCGTCGCGTTGTTGTAGTTGCTGGCGTAATGCGGCGTGCGCGAGCCGGCCATGCGCGAAGGAACGTTGACGAACTCGAATAAGCGGAAGTAGTTCGACGCGTGCGATTGTCGGGCGTACCCGTTCGTCGCCGCAACATTCGGCGCGGTGGCATTCGACGACTCAAAGAAGTTGAGCAAGTGCCCGAACGGAGGCTTGCTGATAAAGCCCGCCATCAGATTGCCGGCGTAAACGCTGGAACCGGTGAGCGGCGCGGCGGTCGTGTGGCCGCTGGAGATCGCGCCTCCCGGAACCGGTACCGGCGGCATGTAATGGTTCGCCGCGCGCACCCCGGAGAAGGGAGCGTAACGGTTGGCATAAAGTCCGGTCGCCGAAAGATCGTCGGGCACGGAGGGAGGCGTCGTGATGCGCATCGAGTATTCGTGCAACAGCCGACCCGGCGACGAAGCCGGCACCAGCATCAGCTCCATCGACCCGGCAAACGGGCGGTTGTTCCAGGTGAGCCAGTTGAACGGCCGACGGGGGGAGCCGACGTAGCGATTGTTGCCGCCGAGATCGGCCGCGGTAAACCACCCCGCGTTGAGGCCCGCGTCGCCGTAGGGTCGACGAAGCGGCTCGCGCACAGGGGACATGCGCAACCAAAGTTTGTTGACGCTGTCCGGCAAGGACGTCGCCGTAGCGACCCAGTTCGGCGTTTGCTGCATCGGCAAACTCGACCGGTTATTGTTCGTCGGCGCCCGCATCGTGTGGTAACCCAAATTGAGGTAGCCGAACGTATGGTCGAACGGGTCCTGCCAGCGCAGTGCCGCCACGTTGTAATAATCCTTCGTCAACGTCACCGTGGTGGCGCCGGTCGTGCGGATCGCTTTCACGTCGCTGTCCTTCACGGGACCGGTCAACGGCGGCCGCGTATCAAACTCAATGGAAGTATCCAACCAATCGGGCTGTGACCACAGATCGTAATACGAGTAGTTGCCACGGAACGGCGTGCGCGGAGCCCCGCGCTGCCGTGAGCCGAAGCGAATCGCCACGGAGGGAATCTGCGCGGCGCTCGTCGGCTTTGCCGGAGCGCGCTTTTGCTTCACAGGGTCGACGAGATGCACGGCCAGCGTGATGTCTTTCTTCCAGGTGCCCGTACTCGGCGGATCTTGATAGGCGTAGTGCGGCTCGCCGTTGAAGATCGTCAAATCGATCGGCATCCAGTCGATCGTCAGATACGGATTCAGGTACTGATCCCAACCGCGCGTCGGATCGGCGAGACGTTGCAAAAAGACGGTCTTGTAGTTCAGCAACGTGCGGTCTTCTTCTTCCGTCGTGCTGTGGGGAATGTTCTCGTTGTGGCTCCCCGTGTCGCCGCCCGTTTCCTCATCGAGAGGAACATCGTAAACTTTGTCGTACGCGTCGAGCTCTTCGAGCGTCGTCAGCCACGAGTCGTTCGTCGATTTCGTGGGGGTGGGATAATAGGTCGACCCGGTCGTAAGCGGTTCGGAAATATTCAACCCGCTGCGGCGCGAGCCGCGCGTGACCATGCACGGCACCGACACCGGCGGCCGAATCTGCAAATAGCCGGGAATATCGAGCACGTTCACGGAACCCAAGGCGGTCGTCGGACGTACCAGCGCTCCCAGCGTGCTGGCGCCAAGATAGCGAATCGGGTATTCGTCGACGCCGTTGACGCTCGTGTGCAGGAAGTGTCGGCCGGGGATCGAGGGATCGCCCATGTCGATAATGCTCTGCGGGTAGGTGTAGTTCGTCAGCGTCGTGCTGGTGGCGCCCGACGGCACGATCATGCGCGGCAACGACCGACCGAGACAGGTAATGTTCCGCGGACCCGCCACGACGTCGCGGCCGGGACCGACGACGACGTAGTCGCCCGGCAGCACTTGCGCGTAGCTGGTGTTGGTCGTCGTATTGGCGTACACCTCGATGGCCGCCACTTGATTCGCCAAGGACTTGTTCGACGTTAAGCCGGCTTTGGCGTTGGCCAGAACCGCGGCGGTCGGGTTTTGGACGAACGTCACGACGCGCTCGATCGGAATAAACTGCTCCGCGCCGCTGATGACGCCGCCGAACGCCGTCGTGGATAAGACCGACATGCCGGGATCGCGCAATTCCAACGAACAGGTCGCCGGAAACTCGCGAATTCGGTCGGCGATGCTCATATTCATGTTCGCCGTGCTCGTCACGGGCGTCTCGGAGTTCGGCATGTAGTGCGATTGCGTGATCGCCAAACGCCAAACGGGATAAATCTGCGTACCGGCGGTGGTCGTCACGGACGCCGTGCGCGTGAGGTCGAGCGTGAGGTCGCCGGTCGCGGGATTCAACGAGTAGAGTTCGCGCGGCAAGGCGGGATTGTTGGGGTTACCCGTCGCGTACAACTCGAAGAGCGCCGTCCCTTGCGGAATGCGGCGTTGGTCCCAGTTGGGGTCGGTGTCGGTGACCGAAGTCCCGGTGCCGACGGTCAGCGCGTTCGGTTCCGTGTTAAACGTCAGGTAGTTCGTGCCTCCCGTGGGAGCCGATTTCAGATTCTGCGTTCGGCGATCGTGGAACGCGGCAGTTTCGGTCAGCAACAAGTCGGGATACTCGCAACCCCAAACCACGCCGCGCCAAGCACGATTGGTATCGTTGAAGCCGTCGGCCATCGTCGTGGGAATCAAATAGCCGTCGACGTCCCACGTGCCGTTCGACGTGGGGAAGTGCGCCTGAAGATTCGATTCGGTGTTCGTGTCGTTGTCGTTATCGAAGAACGGATCGGCGTCGAACTCGAACGGGGTCATAATGGCGTCACGATCGCGGAAGTCGACGACGTTGACCGCCCATTGGGCCATGCGCCGCGCCGTAAGCCAACGGCGCATCTTCTCTTGGGCGACGCTCGCCCCGGTGACGGGGTTCGGAGCCGTGATGTACGGATAGAGCGGATCGCTGCTCGTGTACGTCACCGAGGCTTCGGCACCGGCGAGGTACGTACCCGTGTTGGTCGACGTCGCCGAAACGGAAGTCGGAAGCGGCTGAACATAGTTCTGATCGATCAATAGCATCATCAAGCAGTACAACTCCTTGGCGAATTGCTGCCGCGCTTCTTCATCGATCACCGCGTTGTAATTGCCGTCGCGATTGCCGTCGAAAACAAAGGCTTCGTAGATACTGCCGTTGAGAGCTCCGCCCGCGGTCCATTCGCGCGGCTCGTCGACGACGCCGTTGTTGTTGTCGTCGTAGCCGTTGCCGAACGGCGTATTGACGTCCATGCGCAGCCCTTGCCCGAGGTCGGGCGAAAGCAGCCGCGTATGCCACCGCTTGCGCGACGGATTCGTTAAGCGGACGTTGCCCGGAAACTGTGCTTTTTCGTCGGCGGTCGCCGTGGCGGGAAGCGTCGCCGTTTCGGCGGGAGTCGTTCGCCACTTGTAGCTGCGCATCGCGATGGTCGCCAAGCGGGCCGACTTCAACGCCAAGGGCGTGGACGCGGCTTGGCCCGTCGCCAGATAAAACCGTGCCCGCAGCAAGTCACTGATCGACGGGTTATTAATCGGCAGATTGAGCGCTCGCATGGCGGCGGCCAGTTCCGGAGTCGGCGCGACGTGCGGGCAGGGCACGTCCCAACTTTCGGTGGTGATCGAGCGGCGCAGATCGTAATTGTCGACGTCGCCGTTTTCGCCGTCGCCGCGCAACGCGCTGCGCAGGCGATTCGGCAAGGTATCGCTTCCCCCGTCGCGGGCGCGCAACAGGCGTTCCAATTCCGCAGGGGCGAAGGGGGCGTCGATGTCCGTGGTGTAGGGGACGCCCGCCGCATTCAGCGTCGCCGTCGAGCCGGCCGGCGGATTGTGCACGCCGAAGTAAGTTTGCGCGAAGTAACGTCGGTGCAGATTGATTTCGGTCGGATCGTCGAATTCTTCGTTGGCGGTACCCATCTTGACGAATACGGGCTGACCGTTGGCGTCGAGCGCGACCGAGCCGTCGCCGTCCGGATCGCCCGGCGTGCCGAAATCGCCGTGCAACGAGCCCCAGGGGCTGGGCGAATAGATCTGGCTTCCCGACGTGGGAACTCGAGGTCCATACTCGGGAACCGTGGCTCCGTAGGCGGGAATGGCGGCCGAGGGAGCCGGCATAAACGAATTACGGTAGGCGCCGCCGCGAACGAAGCGATTGTCGTTCGACGGAGCACGCAGGCGGGTTTGAGCAGCCGGGTAATCGTCGTCGCCGCGCTGCGGAGGCATGGCGCTCACGGCGGGTAGCGAGGCGCTGGCACTGGCAAGCAAATGCGGATACATCGCCACGAGGTCGGTCACCCCGGCGCGAGGTCCGACCAATCCGGGAAAAGAGCCGCCGGTGCCGCTCGGAAACACCAGATAGCTTTCGCCATAGCGCCCGGGCGACGGACCGCTGTTGCCCCGTTCGTTCGGAATGCCTTCGAGAAGAAAACGGTAGTAGTTCGCCGAGGCGTACGACGTGATGCTCGTGGCGTTGGAATTCGGGAGCATCGACATGCCCCAATAGCTCGTTTGAATAACCTGCGCGATATTGATATCGGCCACCGAATACCCTTGGCCGACGGCGGGCTCGAATCCGCGCACGTACTTGGCCCAGTCGACGGACGTGCCGGCGGCATTGGGAGCGCCGCGCAGATCGAACATCAGCGGTCGCGGGCCGCCTCGATTTCCGTTGAACGCCGGATACGACGGGGAAGGGGGAACGGTGACGATGTAGTTCGTGGCCTTCGTCGTACTGTTTCCGAAGAACGGGCCGTCGTTGAAATACGGCAACGCCCAAACGCCTTGGAACGGCACGTCGCGCAGTGTTAAGGCGTCGCGGTTCGGGTCCGGATCGCCCGCGGTATGCGCCCTGAGAACGTCGATCGTGTTCCAGGCGACGTTCGGTTCCAATTGATACGTGGCCCAGGCGTAGTTGCCCATGCGCACGCGCTCATGCGTTTGATACGGGTTCGGCTTCGTCGCCGGCGTATAAGGTCCGTATGCGGCAGGCGTGCGATCGTAGTGCTTCACCGATCCGTGCGCGTTGACGTTGATGCGACCGTCGAGATCGCGGACGAGAACGGCGAACATCGGCTTCACGATGCGGCCGTCGGGGGCCGTGGTCACCGGAGCTCCGAGGTCGACCCAGATGCTGTCCGGCAAATTATCGTTGTCGTTGTCGACGTCCCAAGGGCCGTCCAGAGCGTCGAAGCCGGTGTTGTAGTAGGCCCGATCGCCGATATCGTACATCTGATTCGGCTTCGGATTCGGCAAGTCGGTATACACTTCCGCGGGCCCGGCGGCGCCGCCGACGACGGTGACCGGGTCCCATTGGCCGTTGTTGTTCGTGTCTTGGAACGGTTCGCCCGGCGTCCAGCCGTCGCTATTCTGCGGCTGCGTCGCGTTCAATTCCTGCGTCCAGTCGTAGTGATCGGACGGATCGGGGCGCAAGATGTAACGGCGGCGGACGTACGGCGGCACGTCGTGCCAGCGCGGATAGGTGATGTTGCTCGGCTTGGCGACCGCCATCCCCGGCTGGTTCGTGAAGTACTTAACCAAGTCCGGTCGATGCAACGACGGCATGATCGTCCGATAGCGACCCGGATCGTTGCCGTTGATCGAAGGAACCCACACGCTGTACGACAACAGCATGTTCTGCTCGTCGGGAGCGTCGTAGTCTTCGTCGGCGTCGATAATCGACTGATAGCGATTCATATAATCGCGATAGCCGCCGTCGATCGGGTTCGGCAACAACGCCAGCGGATAGCCGTTGTTGCGAATCATGTCGAACGCGTAAGGGGTTCCGTCGTTCGCGGGCGTGCGAATGAACGGCTCGCTGTACGGCATATCGAGGGCGCGCAGCGCCGGATTCGGCACGTTGGTTCCCACATACGCGGGCTTGCGCGCCAACGTGCTTGCGTTCGCGGCGACGTACGGGTTGTAACCGAAGCCGGCGCCGTTGAAGGCTCGGCCGTTGATGACGAAGCGATCCTTATGCGACGGCTGGGCTCCGTTCGCAAACGGTTGGATGTACAGAATTGTGCGAAAGGCGAGGTTCGCGTTCGTCGTCGGCGTGACGGGCACCAACTTCGAGCGGACGATATACGCGCTTTGACCGGCCGCATCGCCGTTGACGAACGTGATCACACGGCCGGCATAGTAGTTCTCGACGTTGTCGATCAGCGGCAACGCGCTGCTGCCGTCGGACATTTGCTTGTTGAGCCAAACCGAGGGCCACGTCGACGGATCTTCGCCGACCATCGCCGGGTGGGCGTAGGTGGCGCCTAAGAAGCAATCGTCGCCGCCCAGCGCAATGTCCGCGCGATCCGGAACTTCCGCGATGTCGTCGACGATGCCGTTGTTGTTATCGTCGGCCAAAGCCATGCCCGGTTCGCGATCCCAACCGAAACTAATGGCGCCGATTTCCAACAGCATGGGCGCCGCGACCGGAGAAGGCATGCCTTTGTAGTTCTGCGTTCGCGCCGTGCGCACGGCCAAGGTCGGCGTGCTGCTGGGAATCGAATAGATTTGCAGCGGAACGCTGCCGCCGATTTGCGACGTGTCGATAAAGCAGCAGCCCGTAACGGCATCGCCGTTTCCATACATGTCTTCCAGCAGGCTGTGCGGGCCGATCGCCGATTGCGGATGGTTGGATCCGCGGGCCACCTGCATGAGCGCCTGATGCAGGAGCGTGTCGAACGGGTCGCCCATGCGCTCCGCGCTCGCCGCCGCCGAAGCGCCGCGCCGGAATTGTCCGGACGCGACCACGAAAGTCACCGCAATCAACGTGAACAACGCCAAAAGTCCGAGCATGACCAAGAGGATGACTCCTCGAGGACCGTGCGTCGTTCGGACGGCGGAAGTTGCAGGAGCGGAGGTATTCATAGCTCGGAATTCCAATCGATCAGGTTTCAGGACGGCGGCCGCGCGAGATGCTTCACCGGCGACGCCGGACTTTTCAAGTTTCTTAATAGCGGATCGACCACAACGACGGGCGATCGACGTAAATCGACTTCTCATACACGCCGACCGCCCCGGAAATCAGGATGCCGAAGCCCGTCATGGGCTGCGCCGCCACGGATTCGCCCGTCAGCGTCATGCTCAAGTCGGGATAAGACGCGTTGTCCTCGTCGCGAAACGTGAAGCCGAGGCCGGAGAATTCACGGCCGATCAGCGTCACTTCGCGATACCAATTATTGCCGCCCAGCGAGGTCGGACGATCGGACACGCCCGTGATTCGATACCATTCGATGACGCACCGATCGCCGCGCAGAACCGGCTCGAAGTAGCGCCCGCAGACGGCGATCCATTGATTCGCCTTGACGCCGAGAGCGGTGTTGGCGGCCCCTTCCGTCGCGAGTCCGCCGCAACGCAGTCGAGCCGTGTTGCGATCGATGAAGTCGACGTACACCATGCGTTCGCCGATGCCGCGCGGATCGGAGAGCGTTTGCCCGCTGACGTCGCGCAAATCGCGCTGATGGCAGACGACGACCCACGCTCGATATTGCTTCGTCGTCGCGGAAGAACCGACGGGGCCCGCCGCGGCCGGCGCGTTTTCCACCGCTTGGTTGTAGCTCTCCGCCAGGCTCGGTTCGGCCATGACAAACCAGCTCATTTCGCCGCGAAACTTCCGGAAGGCCACGCCGTCGGTGCGCACTTCGTTGGTGTAGCCGTCGTTGCTCAAGATGTTGACGTTGGAACTCGACGTCGTGGTCTGCGTGAACACCTGCACGGGCCGGCGCGACTTATCGCGCGGTACTTGCACGACGAGATCGTCGTTCGACTTAAAAAAGCGCGACGCCATATCGTTGCGCATGATGAACTGTTGCGGCGAAGGGGAGAACGTATCGATGGGATAGGTGCGCACGGAAACTCGCGCGAAGCGAGGCGCGTCGGTGCGTTGCTCCGGCATGCCGGCGGCGGCGCCGGCCAAGTTCAGGCTATACGGAAACAAGCTGCATATCTGGCGGTGCGTAATTTCCTGCGGAGCCATCCCCGACGTGCCCGTATAGTAGCCCGCGCCGAAATGGCGCGGCGCCAACATCAACGGATCGATAATGATCGGACCGAACGGCGGCACGATGGCGCCGTTGGTCGTCGTGACGAAGCGGGACTTCGGCAGTCCGCTCGGCGTGAGAGAATAGGGGTCGTTGGCCGGCGACGAGACGAAAGAAGGTCGAATCGCTTGCTGTCCGGAAAGCGGGTCGACCCACATCTCGGGCTGCAAATAACCATGCACCATCAAATCGCGAAACGCCCAGCGACCGATCGTCGCGGCGTTGTCCATTTTGTTGGCTTCGGTAAGTTCCATCCGGCCCAGGGGAATGAGCGCGGCGACTCCCAGCAGTCCGACGGACATGACGCCCATCGAAACGAGAACTTCCAGCAGAGTTACGGCGCTACGTAGTCCGCGCTGAATCTTCGTCGTCAACTTAGCGACCTCCGTAGGTTCGACCGGCGCGGGATTTTTGCCGCGTCAGATGTACGTTGTGAGGATTGCCGGCCTGCGCGGCAAAGCCGGCGTTCGGATCGACGTTGTCGATCAGCGAAGTGGTCATCATTCCCGACTGCGCCTCGACGTTGACCCACAGATTGTCGAGATCGAGCCAGTTCTTCCTCTTCTGAATCTCCAGATTTACGGCCGCGGTCTGCGACATGTAGTACTGCTCGTGCGGGATGATGCGCTCGAGTCGCCCGACCAAGAAATGAATCATGCCGTACGGCTCAAACCCCTGCCACGACCATTGCGCATTCACGCCGACGCCGTCTTTAATTCGGCAATAGATGCGTTCGAGGTGCCCGCCCGCCGAAAACACGAGGATGATCGGAGTTTCGTCTTGCGGATAAACCGGATCGCCCCAATACGGCGACCGATTATTCGCCGTATCGCCCGGATCGCGTCGGGGATGGAACGGGCAGCCCGGCGAGCCGAATCCGGCGGTGCCGAACGTCGAACCCGCCGAGTAGACGAGCGTGCCGCCCGAGGTGTTGAATTGGGACGTCCCGTCGCTCATCGACGAAAAATTGAGATCGATTACGACTCCATCCGGCATCTTAATGGCGCCGGCCTGCATCTTGATCGGCTGCCGTTGGATCTTATAGCGCAGACCGGTCACGTTCGGATTCATCGGCATCCACGTGGTAATGCGAAGCGTATCGCCGCTCACGTAGTGGGACCGATCAAACCAGTTGATGATGTACCTGCCGTCCCAATGTCGATTGCTGGCGGCGGGAAGATAGCCGCCGTCGGGACCGACGTTCCAGGCGCAATTGCGGCCGCGATAGAGGTACCACCAGAGGTTCTTCGAACTGGCGCTCGTCGCGCCCGCGATCGTCATTTTCACGACCTTCAACGGGATCTGGCGATCGTCGCCTTCGAATTGAAAGAGATCTCCCTCCCGAACGACTTGCTGATCGGCCGGGTCGGGGCTGGCCCAGCAATCGACGTTCATCGTCGTGCGGCTCCGCGGCACGATGACGTTCCAGTAATCACGGCAGGACGCTTCCAGTCGCGGCGCGTCAAAGAACTGACCGGACATCGTGCCCGACGACCCGGCGGCGGGGTCGCCGTTGACGATAAACGACTCGACGGAGGAATCGAGAAAGTCGCCGGCGTAGGCGGGGGGAATTTCCGCGAAATGCACGTTGATGCACGCCTCGCGCAAGCCCGGCATTCGTTCGAGCCACACGCCGGCCGGCCGGCCGGATTCAATGGCGCGATTGCGCGCGGCATTGAGAAACGTGTTGAGCATGCGAGCGCCTTCGCGTATTTGCCGTCCTTTCATGGCCGGGGCGACGACCGGAATCGTGATGGCAGTGACCGACAACATGATGAGAATCACGACGAGCAACTCCAGCAGCGTGAATCCGCCGCGTCGAATCGCCGTTCGCAAGGGCTGATTGTCGCTCATGTTCTTCCTCTCCGTCGTCGCTTGCCGTCGATGCATGGTTCGCGCCCGCCGAAACTTGCGCCCGCGCTACTTCGTGGCAACTTGTTGATTGTGAACGTTGTCGAAGAGGCGACCGTCGTTCTTGGACGTGCCGCGATAACGCAGGCCTTCGGTGCCCGCCACTTCGTACAGGTTGTAAGGATCGCTTTGGGCAACGGGGCCGATCGATTCCGTGGGACTCTGCTTCATCACCCAGCCGAAATTGGCGTAGCAATGCTCGATGCCCGACTCGGCGTCGGGACCGTTGGAATAAATCAGCGGCATCAAGATGAAGCCGTGCTCCGGCGCCGGATCGCCGGGGCGCCACCGCGAAGAACGCAACCAACCTTGGCCGGGAATCGTGTCCGCGACCGGACCGATGCGCATCGGGTTGAAAGGGTCGTCTTGGTCGATCACGACCAGCTTGTCGTAAATCTTCGCCGGGCTGACGCTCGTGTCCGTCGCGCGGTCGATCTGAATCTTCCAACGGCTGACGATCAGGTTGCTGTTGTCCGGATCGCGCGGTTGCGTGCCGTGAAATACCGAGGCCTTCGGGTCGTTGGCCGGGTATTTATACAACGGTTGCGCCGGCGAAACGAAGCCGGGAGCCCAACGCAAGAACTGGATCGGACGCCCCCACGCGTCGACGAACTCGGGCATGCCGTCGCGATCGGTGTCGCCGAAGTCGGCGCTCGTAAAATGCTCGGTCGAGGTGGCCGTGTTTTCCACGCCGACCGTCATGACCAAATACAAACACTCGGCCGATTGATTATCGACGGCGATGCGGCCGATGAACTCGGCCATCTTTTCGTCCTTGGAAATCGGATTGGCGGCTTTCGCGGCCAACATCCGTCGTTGATAGGCGCTCCAAAGAAACGGGCGAATCGGGTTGCCGTTCTGGGGCGAGCGCAGCACGTCGGGAGAAAACGTCAGGTCGTCATAACGATCCGGCATTTCCATGCGTACCAACTCGCGAATAGCCAGCATGCGTCGCCGGGCCACGTCTTGACGATAGCGCGATTGCTGCTCGTTGCCGGCGTTGGCGAAATTGCCGCCGACGCGCGCATCCACGTTGATCGGCAACCGGACGGCGCGATAGTTGTCCCAGCGCGCCATGATCATGTTATGCAGCTTCTGCACGAGCGATGACGTGCGCGCGACCTTGGCCGTTTGCTCCGCCTGATCGAGCGCGCCGAGAAACAGCGACGACAAAATGGCGATGATCGCAATGACCGTCATCAGCTCCACCAACGTGAAGCCGCGGCGGCCGGTGGTTGCACGAGACGCGCCGGAACGTGCGACGAGTGGGTGACTGCTCATATCATTT
>CAZWDN010000142.1:0-12357 GCA_964633125.1 uncultured Pirellula sp.
CGGCGTCGCAACCATTGTTGCCAATCGAGTTTCATGGGAGGGAAATCCTTTTCCTTTGTCGAAGTCGAACGCCGGATCGGCGATGGTGCGAACATGGAAACTTCTCCAAACATACCGGCGGCACCGGTCGTGGGAGTGCCGGCACTCACGCACGAAATGCCCGTTGTTCGGATCATGTGCTTTGGAAGTCGCCTATGGATTAAATCGAGCGACGGAGTCGTGACTTAGATTAGAGATTGCCCTGGCGCGCGGATTGTTGCAGTTGAAGCGGCTGAAAAGGTGGGCTTGTGACGGCTGTATCGAGGGTGCGGCCGCGCGGAGAAGGCGACGCCGACGGAGTAATGAACGGACGTAACCGATGGATGACCTATCTACGAATCGCCGCGGCTTAGAAACGGGGTCCGGCGCGCGAAAACCTGCGCGGCAGACTCGCCTGTGGTCGCCCCAGATTACCAACTCGGCAAGGTCGCCCCGATCGCGATCAGTCGCCCCGCTTATGAGCGCGGGCGCGGGCGCTGGCTCGTTCGAGCGTGCGGCGCTCGTCGGTCGAAAGGCTGTCGTAGCCCGAGGCGTGGATCTTGGCGAGGATGCGATCGACTTCCGCTTCCATGTTCGGGGGCGGGGCCTCTTCACCGGGGGCGTGCAACTTGAGCTTGGGCCGGGGCGCCAGACGGCGCGGCAGCTTGCGGAAGTTGGCGGCGCTCGGCAGCATCGCGCCGAGATTCCAATGGAAGCGGTAGTAGCCGAAGGCGAACAAGATGCCGGCCACGTGCGCCTCGTAAGCCACGGGATCGCCCGGCCGCGCGCCGGCGATGCCGAACAGGTTGGAGACCACGAGCAGGCCGCCGATGACCCAAACCGGCACGGGGAGCACGCCCCAAATCATCACGGTACGATGCGGGAAGTGCAGAGCAAACAACACGACGATGGCCGCCACGGCCGCCGAAGCGCCGACCACCTCGGCTTCCGGCTCGTGCAATACGAAGTTGCGCATCAAGACGAAAGCGATGCCGCCGAGCACGATGCTCGCCAAGTAATAGCGTAGGAACTCCGCTTTGCCGTACATCTGCTCCAACTCGCGCCCGAAGAAGAAGAGCGTGAGCATGTTGCCGAACAGATGGAAGATGTCGCGATGGTCGTGGAGAAACCCATAGGTGACGAGTTGCCACAAATTCCACGGCGCCCAAAGAACGTCGGCGGAGAGATCGAAGCGCGCGGAGAGTTTGCCGTCGAACATCACGTCGACGATCCACAACGCGATGTTGAGCAGGATCAGCCTGCCGACGATCGATTGCGGCGCGCTCAGTTGGAAGCCCGAATCCGGATCGCGGGCATAATCTCGATCGTTAAGTCCCATCGGTCGCCGCCGTCACGCTCCGCGTTTCAGAAAGATCATCCCTGCCGACTAGTCGTCGCCGCCGGCGCAATCGGCCGAGGAAGGCGACGTTGCAGAACGGGCCGATTACGGTGCGTTCGCGGCCAGCGGAGCCGGACCGGAAGAACGGGTCAGCTTGCCGTCCGGTTCCTTTTGTTCCAGCTTACGCTTGTTTTCCAAGAGCAACTGCACGATCTGCTTTTGGGTTTGATCGATCGCCTCGGTCAGTTTCGCGGCGTGCTCCGTCACCACCTTCAGTTCCGCGTCGACCAGCGCCACTTCCTTTTCCAGCCGAGCCTTGCGGGCATCCAAGGCGGGAATCGTGACGTCCTTCAGATTGACGAGAGCTTGCTCGGCATACTGCTTCTCCTTCACGAGAATTTGCAGCCGATCATTCATGTCGGACATCCGCGTGCGGGCGGCGGCGAAGATGATCTGGTACTCGCGCAGCGGGCGAACGAACGTCGCCTTTTTCGTGACCGGGTCGGTCGCGATATGTTTGCTGAGCTCGGGGTCGGCGGTGACGGCGGCGGTCGGGGCTTGGTTATCGTTGAGATATTCCTCGACCGCGCCGGCCGGAATGAGCTTGCGAATCTCGTCTTCCGGAACTCCGGTGAACACATCGTGCGAATCGACCGGCATTTTGTCGAACACGATCCATTGGGCGGCGGCCGCCGACGTTTTCAGGGCGTCCCACTCCGCGGCCGTGAGCGGCAACGCGGGCTTCAAAGGAACGATCGGTTCGTTGACGCCCGGTGGAAGTCCGCTGACGACGAACTCACCCAGGTATTTGTCGCTGCCGGGCGTCGGCTCCGCGGAGTGTTTCACCTGGAAAACGTACAGCACCATTTTGTCGATTAGGCCGTGTTCGGCGAGCGGCGCGCGGGCGGCCATGTCGAGATTTACTTGGTCGTCGAAAACCTCGAACTTGAGCGTGCCCGTCTCGGCGCTGATCGAGGCCGCTTGCGGCCGGCCGTACCATACGCGGCTCGCGCCGCGCAGCATGTTGTCGCGCGCAGTGCGCCATTGCACCAAACCGGGCGTGCCGACGACCGGTTTGCCGGGAACAAGTTCTTTGGTTTGCGATTGGAAATCGCCGTAGAGGAGCAGGTCGTGCTCCTTTTGTTGCTTCGCCAGGGCGACCTGCAACTCGCGGACCTTCTTGTGCCATTCCGTCTGGACGTTCAGCACCGACGCGGCGAGGTACATCACCGGGAAGACCATTACGATCACGAGACCGATCAAGACTTTCGTCAGTATGCTCATCGCCCGCCGCGCCTGGGTTTGTGGGAACCTTACTATTCTAGATCGAAGGACCCGGCCGTGTTGTCAAAAATGCCGTGTACCGCTCGATCGCGACCGCTCCGCCAACCATGGCTAACTCGCGACGATGGCCGTCCCGAGTTACGCCCAAGCGGATCGCAAGCATCGCGCCAGGGATGTGGACGTTCTCGCAACGGCGGGAAGTGAAGTCGCCAGATCGGCGAAAACCATTGCCATGGAGAAGCTTACGTCGATGATAAGCAGCGGCGCGAAACTGTGTCAAGTTAGGTAGTTTGGGTTCCTTCTGAGATGTTGAGTTGGGTCGGGTTCGACGGCGATTCGGCGATTTCGGTTTTCGGCACCCTGCTTTGGCGGTACAGACTGCATAATCGCTAAACTTTCGCCAGATTGCCGCCGAAAACTGTTCGCATGCTGCGAACACCAGGCGGTTCCGCACACCGCAACCCACCTCACTTCCGCTGGCTCTGCGCGCTCGCGCTGGTTGCGCTGGTTTGCAGCGGATGTACGCGCCGGTATTGGCGCGATCAGGCGGATCGCCAGGTGTTCGGCCTGTGGAACGGTTTCACGGACGAAGCCGGGCAGCCGTCGCGCGAGCAAACCATCGGCATCCGGCCGCAGTCGCGCATGTTCGATCCGACGAATCCGGATCATCCGCCGATGCCGCCCGACGATCCGACGGCCCACTCGAGGATGCATTTCGTCGACGGCATGCGCGGCTATCGCAAGTGGCACAAATACGGCTCGGTGTCGGCCGTCGACGACGAACATTGGCGCGCCTATCTCCCCTACGACGAACAAGGGAACGTGCTGCTCGATCGGAACTCGGCCGTCCAGATTTCGCTGATGAACTCGCGCGACTACCAGCGCGAGTTGGAAGACTTGTACCTTTCGGCGCTCGACGTAACCTTCGAACGGTTCCGCTTCAACTCGCAATTTTTCTACACGAACAACACGCTCTTCACGACCGTGGGGCCGCGCCGGCCGGGAAATCTGTCTTCGTCGAGCATTCTGACCAACGACTCGAACTTTCAAGTCGATAAGCTCTACGCCGGCGGCGGACAACTCGTCGCGGACTTCGCCAACAGCATCGTTTGGCAGTTTGCCGGCGCCGATACGAACGCCAACGTTTCGATCGCCAGTTTCAACTTCATGCAGCCGCTGTTGCGGTTCGGCGGCCGTGCCCGCGTGTTGGAGCGGCTCACGCTTTCCGAACGTTCGTTGATCTACAACGTTCGGCAAATGGAGCAATATCGACAAGGCTTCTACGCCCAAGTGATCACAGGCCGCAGTCCGGGCGACGGGCCGGCGCAACGCGGTCTCGGCTCGGGAGTCGGCAATCCGATTCCGTCGTTCACCGGCGTCGGCGGCTATTTCGGTTTGCTGCAAAGTCAGCAAATCATCAAGAACCAAGAGGCCAACGTCGCAACGCTGCGCGACAGTCTTACGCGACTCCAAGAAGAATTCGACGCCAACCGGTTGAAGGATAAGTTCCAAGTCGAGTTGGCGCGTCAGGCGCTCTATCGCGGGCAGAGTACGTTGTTGTCGACCAAGGCGAACTTCCAAACCTCGCTCGATTCGTTCAAGCTCCTCATGGGCATCGCGCCCGACGTCGAGATCGAGGTGGAAGATCCGTTGCTCGAGCAGTTTCAGTTGATCGATCCGGAAGTGACGCGCCTGACCGAGCTTGCGGGCAAGCTGGCGCTGAAGACGCATCGCAACGACGTGCCGATCACCGATGCGGATTTGGCCGCGCTGCTCGACGCCGAAGAGAGCATGCGCGAGGAGATCGACGATCACCTCGTCTCGCTGGAATCCGACTACGAAAAACTGCTTGAGGCCGTGCCGGCCCGTGAAGCCCAACTGAAAACTTTGCTGAGTCGGCCGGAAGTGGTTCGCGGCGAAGTGGACCGCGACGCCTATTCCATCGAGGCGTTTCAAAATCGCGTGAAGTCTCTGCGTACGGATATCGACGGTCTCAAGCAGGGCTTCGCCGACACTTGGGAAATGCTCGAAAAGATTCGCGCCGATCTCGCAACCGGCAACCAAGCGGACGTTCGCGAACGACTCAAGCGCGCGTATCCCGACCTTTCCAGCCAGTTGTTGGCGCTGACGTTGGCCAAGGCGCGAGCCCGCGTCGACGCCGTCGTGTGGGTGCCGATCGAGATCTCTTCGACCGATGCGCTGGAAACGGCGCGCGTCAACCGTCGCGACTGGGCTAACGCGAGGGCGCAGCTCGTCGATATTTGGCGGCTGATCGAATTCAACGCCAACGCGCTGAAGTCGGGGCTCAACGTGACGCTCGCCGGCGACGTGCAAACGCGCGGCGATAATCCGATCAATTTCACCGGCTCGACCGGGCGGCTGGTCGCCGGGCTGCAGTTCGACGCCCCGCTGACGCGCTTGATCGAGCGCAATACGTATCGCGGCGTGCTCATCGACTATCAGCGCAACCGCCGAGCCTACATGCAATTCGAGGATCGAGTTTCGCAGAACTTGCGATTGATTCTGCGGACGCTGGAATTGAACCAGCTCAACTTCGAGGTTCGTCGCTCCGCCATTCAGGTCGCGATTCAGCAGGTCGACTTGGCGCGGGAGAATCTCAATCGTCCGCCGCGCATCAACGAAACGGCCGAAGCCTACGCCGTGGCGCGCGCTTCCATCGGCCGCGACTTGGTCTCCGCCTTGAGCGATTTGCTCGATACGCAAAACGAGTTTCTCAACGTCTGGGTCACTTACGAAGTGCAGCGCATGAATCTCGATTTCGAGATGGGGACCATGCTGCTTGACGACCAGGGCATGTGGATCGATCCGGGGCCGATCCGCGTCGACCCGAATGCGGCCGTCGACGACCGACTGATGGGAGATCAGGACCCCGACGAGGCGGACGCTCCGTTGCCGTTGCCGCGGGAAGAGTTTCCGGAAATCCGCATCGAGGGGGTGCCGGCACCGCAACCGCCGGAAGCCTTGCCTCCCCCGGATGCGCGGGTTCCCGGCCCGGTTATGAAGCCGGTCCCGCCGGTCGCGCCGATGCCTAAGTAGAGCATTGGTAACCGTTTGGCACTGCCTGCAGGACGGCGGGGCAAAACCGGCCTTTACCCACGCATGGTGCTTCGTTTAGTGTTCGGGAAACCGTTTGGCTGCGGATTTTGCGGCTTTGTGCCCCTATGCCAGCCGAATAGAATACATATCGCCTGCCTACAACTCGAACCGATCGGCTCGCTGTCGCGCCCTTGCGACCTGTTCGTACCTGCCTAGCGACCGGCAACCTTCGAGACGTTCGCCCTGCCTGCTACCTACCTGTTTGTCGTTCCCAGTTTGCCTTCCTTTCCGAAGAGGTGCCTTATGAGCCGAGCGCGAGAGTTATCTTCGCTTTGCCACCAATCGGAATGCGTCGATCTGTTTCGTCGTGTTCGTATCGTTTCCCCAACCATTTGCCTTGGCGCAGGCGTCGCAGACCGCGGTCGTCGTGCCGGGGGAGCGCGTTTGAAAATCGTCGTCGTTGCGGCGCTGCTGCTCGTCGGCGCGGGCGTGGGCGTCTGGAAGTTTGCGCCCGCCTCCTGGCAAGGCCCCGCCGTCGCTCCGCTCACCGGGCAAGTCATCGTTGATAAGTTCGTGCATGAAATCGTCGAACGGGGCGACATTAAAAGCTCGGCCAACGTCGAGGTTCGCAGCGAAGTGCAGCTGCGCAACAGCAGTAACGGCATCGCCATTTTACAGATCGTGCCGGAAGGCACCTTCGTGGAAGAAGGCGACTTTCTCGTACGGCTTGATTCCTCCAACTTGCAGACCGACCTGACGCTGCAAGAGATCGACGTCAACTCGAGCCAAGCCAACGTCATTCAAACGCAAACCGGCGTCGAAACCGCGAAGCTCGCGCTTTCGGAATATGAGTCGGGGACGTTTAAGCAACAAGAAGAGCAGATGCAGAGCGAAGTCTTCGTCGCCGAAGAGAACTATCGCCGCGCTCAAGAATACGTGCGTTACAGCGAACGCCTCGCCGCGAAGGGGTACGTCACGCCGATCCAACTCGAAGCGGATCGCTTCGCCGTTGAAAAGGCTCAGAAGGAACTCGACGTTTCGCGTACGAAACTCGAGGTGCTGCGTCATTTCACGAAGCAGAAGATGATGAAGCAGTTGGAAGCCGACGTGAAAACGGCGGAAGCCCGCCTGAACGCGGCCCTGGAGATTCACTCCGTCGAAATGGCCCATCTCACGCGCATCAAAGAGCAGATCGCCAAATGCGTGATCGTGGCGCCGAAGGCGGGGCAGGTCGTGTATGCCAACGATCAAGCGTTCGGCCAATCGGCCGACGGCATTCTGATCGAAGAGGGGCGGTTCGTTCGCGAACGGCAAGTGATTATTCGGCTGCCCAACCCGAAGCAGATGCAGGTCGTGGCGAAGGTTAACGAATCGCGCATCGACTTGGTTCGGCCCGGCATGCGCGCCAAAGTGAAGGTCGACGCCCTTCCGGACATCGAATTGGTCGGCGAAGTGCGCAAGGTGAGCGAGTACCCGACGCAGCAGACCAGCTCGTTCACGGCGCACATCAAGGAATACGCGACCGAAATCGCCATCATCGATCCGCCCGAAGGTTTGCGGCCCGGCATGACGGCGCAAGCTTCGATCATCGCCGAAGAGCGCGATCAGGCGACGCAAGTGCCGCTGCAAGCCGTGATGGAGCGGGACGGCCGGTACTATGTGTTGGTGCAAACCGCCGCGGGTATGGAAGCGAAGCAAGTCCAGGTCGGTCCGACGAATGAAAAGTTCGTCGTCGTCGAGTCGGGCCTCGCCGGCGGCGAGCAGGTCGTGATGACGCCGAAGCAATACGCCGACGATCTGACCTTGCCCGAACCGGTCGACTTTCCGTCGCGCAAGCAGTTGATGCTCGCGTCGCAGAAGAAGGCCGTCTCCGCCGACGCTTCGTCGCAGATCGCCCAGAGCGATTTGGCGGCGCGTCCGGCGAAGCGGGAGCCGATCAAGCGCTCGAAGGCGTCGCAGACCGAGTCGCACGGAGCCGGCCTATGAGGCTCGCCGCCCGAGTTCACGACCTCCGGAAGGTCTACCGCTTGGGCGACGAGGAAGTACATGCCCTACGCGGCGTCTCCCTCGATTTTCCCGAGGGAGACTACGTCGCCGTGATGGGGCCTTCCGGGTCCGGCAAGAGTACGTTTCTCAACGTGCTCGGCTGCCTCGATCGTCCGTCGTCGGGAAACTACTTTCTCGGCGATGAAGACGTCGCGCAGATGGACGACGACTCGCTATCCGAAGTGCGCGCACAGCGCATCGGCTTCGTGTTTCAGTCGTACAATCTAATTCCGCAGCTCACGGTGCTCGAGAATATCGAGGTGCCGCTCTACTATCGAGGGCACATCACCGCCGAAGACCGCCAGCGCTGCCGCGAGTTGGCCGACTTGGTCGGTCTCGGGAAACGTCTCGGCCATCGTCCGACGCAGCTCTCGGGCGGTCAGCAGCAGCGCGCGGGCATCGCTCGCAGCCTGGTGAACAACCCGCGGTTTATCTTGGCGGACGAACCGACTGGAAACCTCGATTCGGTCACCACGGCCGAAATCCTCAACTTGCTCGACAACCTGAACGCCGCCGGCAAGACGATCATCCTCGTGACGCACGAAGACGACGTCGCCCATCGGGCCCGACGCATCATCCGTTTGAAAGACGGCGTGATTCAAACGGACGAGCGCATTCGAGAATTAGAGCCGCGCAATTAGTTTGCGGCGGGCGCGCTCCGCTTTGCGTCGCGACTAACCAATGCCGCACGTTCGTTCCGTGTAATTCGTCATTCGGATTTCGTCCTGCGACATTCGCCCCAAAATGATTTACCTGCAACTACGCACGTGGCAGCTCGGAGTCAAAAGCCTCCTGCTGCACCCGTTGCGCTCGTTGCTCACGGTGCTCGGCATCTTCATCGGCACGGCGAGCGTGATCTGGCTGTTGGCGATCGGCGAGGGCATCAGCGCCAAGGCGCAAGAACAGATTGCGCAGCTCGGGGCCGACAACATCATCCTCCGCTCCGTGCAGCCGGTGAGCAACAAAGGAAGCGGCGGCCGCGCTACGTTCGCCCTCAAGCAATACGGAATCACGCGCGCCGATTACGAAAACTTGGCCCAGATCGAAACCATCGCGCGGGCCGTGCGGATTCGCGAAACCCGCCGCGAATGCAAATACCGCGACCGCATGGGAGATTGCCGGCTTGTCGGCTGCGATCCCGAGTATCTCGACTTGAATCGTTTGGTCGTCGACCGCGGTCACTTCGTGACCGATGCCGAGCTCCGAAGCGAGGACGGCGTCTGCATCCTCTCGGCCGAGATGGCGACCAAACTCTTTCTCTTCGAAGACCCGATCGGCAAACAGATTCACATCGACAAAGATTACTACGACGTCGTCGGCGTGATGCAAGAGAAGACGGCCACGGCCGCGGTCGGCGGCTCGATGTCGGGCCAAGATTTTTCGCAAGACATCTACATTCCGTACACGACGTTCGTGCGCCGCATCGGCGACAGGAACACCTACTACCACGCCGGTTCGCGCACCAGCGAATACTTGGAGCTGAATCAGGTGACGCTCAAGGTCGCCAAGCCCGACGACGTGCTGCCCACCGCCGATGCCGTGCGCGCGATGCTCTCCGGCCGGCACCCGGAAGAGGATTACGCCGTCGTCGTGCCGATGGAGCTGTTGGAGCAAGCGAAGAACACGCGACTCATGTTCATGGTGTTCATGGGCCTCATGGCGGCCGTGTCGCTCGTCGTCGGCGGCATCGGCATCATGAATATTATGCTGGCGACGGTGACCGAGCGCACGCGCGAGATCGGCATTCGCCGCGCGCTCGGCGCGAAGCGCGGCGACATCACGCGGCAGTTTCTCGTCGAGACGATCGTCATTTCCGTCGCCGGCGGCCTCACGGGCGTGCTCGGCGGGTTGATCGTCGGCCCTCTGGTGCGCGGGCTGCGCTGGTTTCTGGAAACCTTCATGGAAAGCGCCATGCAGAATCTGCCCGAAACCATGCGCGACGTCACGCCGATCATCGTTCCCTGGTCGATTCCGCTCGCGTTCGGTATTTCGATGCTGATCGGCGTGGTCTTCGGCCTGTATCCGGCCCGTCGCGCGGCGCGGATGAACGTGATCGACGCGCTGCGGCATGTGGCCTAACGCAAGCGGGGGCCGTCAGGCCCTCGCTCGCAAGTCGACGAAACGCCGCGCCCCTGGCCGCTCTCGGCTCGGCCGATTACACTCGATAAGAGCCTCGATTCTTCTCCGCCGGCCGCAGTAGTCTCGCCATGCAACGTACTTCCGACGTCCATATTCGCAGCCTCGTTCCCCTGACGCCGCCGCAGGCGCTCATCAACGAGTTTCCACTGACGGAACGAGCCGCCGAAACCGTGATCCAAGGACGCGAAGAGATCCGTCGCATTCTCACGGGCGACGACCGCCGGCTGCTCTTGGTCGTCGGACCCTGCTCGATTCACGACGAGCATGCCGCGCTCGAATACGCTCGCCGCATCAAAGGCGTCGCCGAGCGCTGGAGCGATCGGCTGTGCATCGTGATGCGCGTGTACTTCGAAAAGCCGCGGACGACCGTCGGCTGGAAGGGGCTCATCAACGACCCGCATCTGAACGGCACGTTCGACATTCCCGAAGGCCTGCGCCGCGCGCGGAAGCTCTTGCTGGAAATCAACGAGCTGGGCATGCCGTGCGCCACGGAGATGCTCGACCCGATCACGCCGCAATACACGGCCGACTTGGTGACCTGGGCCTCGATCGGCGCGCGGACCACGGAATCGCAGACCCATCGTCAAATGGCGAGCGGCCTTTCCATGCCGGTCGGATTCAAGAACGCGACCGACGGCAATTTGCAGATCGCGATCGACGCCATGTTCTCGGCTCGGACGCAACACAGCTTCCTCGGCATCGACGTCGAGGGCCGGCTCTGCATCGTCAACACCACGGGCAACCCCTGGGGACACGTCATTCTGCGCGGCGGACGGGGCGGCACCAACTACGACCCGCAAACGGTGCAAGACGCCGTCGCCGGCATGACCAAGGCCGGCTTGGCGCCGAACGTCATGGTCGATTGCAGCCATGCCAATAGCGAGAAAGATCATCGCAAGCAAGAAGCGGTCTGGCTCAACGTGCTCGAACAACGGGCGGCCGGCGCGACGAACATCATCGGCATGATGTTGGAAAGCAATCTCTTCGAAGGACAGCAAAAGCTGGCCGATCCGAGCAAGCTCGCCTACGGCGTGTCGATCACCGACGCCTGCCTCGGCTGGGAAAAGACCGAAGAGCTCTTCGAAGCGGCCCACGCCGCGATGGCCCGCGGCATGCAGCCGGCGGGCGCGTAGGAATATCGATTCGCCGTTTGTAATCTTCTCTCCCTCCGTGGTCTCCGTGCCTCCGTGGTGAAAAAACGCCGGCGCAAATCTTGCGCATTGAGGCGCGCCGCCGCGCGTGCCTATAATCGGCCTGACGCTGTTGCATCTTTTGCCGCACTTCAGGGAGTCGTTCGCGATGATTGGTATGGCGCGCGCTTCGTTGGCTTTGGCGTTGCTCATCACGCCCCGTTTCTTGCTCGCCGCACAAGTGCCTGCCGCGCCGCCGCCGACCAAGTCGCCCGCCGTCGCGGCCGAACAAGCCGCTGAGAAAGCGATCGAGCCGAAGCCGGTGAAGGTCGCCGCGCCGATCGTCGCGCCCGGCGCGACCGTGAAGCCGGAGGGAATCGTCGCCTTTCTCGAAGGGCCGGCTTGGCACCCGAACGGCAGCGTCTTCTTCAGCGACGTCGAAAACAACCGCATCATGCGCCGCGACGTCAGCGGCAAGTTTCAAATCTTTCGCACCCCCTCCGGCCGCGCCAACGGTCTGGTGTTCGACGCCGAACGACGGCTGCTCGCTTGCGAAGGAGCCGGCGAAGGAGGCAATCGCCGCGTCACGCGCACCGAGAACAACGGCGTCGTCACCGTGCTCACCGACCGCTACAAGGGGAAGCGCTACAACGCTCCGAATGATCTGACGCTCGATAGCCGAGGCCGGGTCTATTTCACCGACCCTCGCTACGGCGACCGCGACGGCTTGGAGATGTTCGATGCGAAGGGAACGCCGATCATGGGCGTGTATCGCATCGACGTCGACGGCAACGTCGAGCGGATCCTCACGTACGAAGTCGCCTGCCCCAACGGCGTCGACGTTTCGCCGGGAGACAAGTATCTGTACGTCGTCGACAACGACAACAGCAAGCCCGACGGCAACCGAAAGATCTGGCGCTTCGAACTCACGGCCGAAGGAACGATCGTCAAGGACAGCCAAAAGCTGCTCTACGATTTCGGGCGCGGCCGAGGCGGCGACGGCCTCGCTCTCGATACGGAAGGGCGGCTGTATATCGCCGCCGGCACGAACGTGGCCGCTCCGCCGAAGGAAACGGCCGACATCAAGGCCGGCGTGTACGTGTTGTCGCCTGAAGGCAAGCTGCTGGAGTTTATTCCGGTGCTCGAAGACATGGTGACCAACTGCACCTTCGGCGGGCCCGACATGAAGACACTCTACATCACGGCCGGCCACAAGCTGTGGAGCATCCCGGTCGGCACGCCGGGCTACGTGCCGTTCCCGCGGAAGCCGAAAAACTAGAGCGCGGCGCGAATTCCGAAACCCCGCGGCGTTTCGTTCATCTACGGCTTCGGCAATTTCGAGGC
>CAZWDN010000143.1:0-12337 GCA_964633125.1 uncultured Pirellula sp.
GCCGAGCCGGCCGCTGCCGTCGGCGAACGGCTTGTCGTCGCTGCCGCCGAGCACGCTGAGATTGCGCCGCGCCACTTCCGCTCCGCGCCGCGCCGCGTCGCCGCGAATGAAGATCGCCGGCTTATAGAGTTGGTCGCTGTCGACGAGCGACATGGCCCGCGACGGCGCGCCGGGCGACGTGACGATGAGCGCTTCGACCTTCTTATTCCGCTCGTCGACTTGGCCGCGCACTTTGCGATCAAAAATCTGCCGCGTTTCCTCGCCGCGCAAGACGGTCGGCGAGCCGGCGCCGAACAACACCTGGCGCAATTCTTCGGCGGCCGCGTCCGCCAGGCGCTGCGGAGCGGGCTCGCCCGCCTTACGCGTTTTCGGATCTTGCAGGGCTTTCCAATCGGCGTAGGCCTTTTCGAGCACGGCGCCGTACGTCTGGGCGACGTCGAGCATCGACTTCGGCGGCTTCTTTTCTAGCGCTTCGAGCACGAGCCGGTTCGGCGCGACCGCCGGTTTCTTATCGCCGGCGGGTTTTCGCAACGCCTCCAGCACGCCGGGCGCGCGCTTTTCGAAGTCCGCCTCGCTCAAGACGTCGTACGCATGCCACGCCGCGAATACCGGATGCGGCTGTTTCTTCGTCGCGGCCAGATAGTCGCGCCAACGACGCACGATCGTCGGTCGCGGATCGCCGGCGTCGAACAGAAAATCTTTCTCCTTGGAACCGGAGGCGTCGAGCCGATCAAGCACGATCTTGGCCAAGTAGTCCGACGCGTGGCTGCGCAGCTCGTCGATGACGTTCGCCTCTTGCTCGCCGACGAACTTATCGCGATCGGCCGTGAGTTTGGCAAGTTCCGCTTTGAACGCGTCATACTCCGGCGACGGGGCCGGCTCGCCCAACAACGGCAATTCGGAGGGCACGGTCGAACTGCGGAAGATGCCGTACAACGAGTAGTAGTCGGCCTGCGAGAGCGGGTCGAACTTGTGATCGTGACAACGGGCGCACGCCAAGGTGAGGCCGAGGAAGCCGCGCGTCACGGCGTCGATCTGATCGTCGACCGTGTCGTGGACGCCCGTGAATTGCCGGCCGCAAGTAAGGAAGCCCATCGCGGGCATCGCGGCATTGTCGATCTGCTTCGGCAACTTATCGGCCGCGAGTTGTTCGCGAATGAATTGATCGTACGGCATGTCGGCGTTAAACGCGCGGATGACGTAGTCGCGATAGGTGTAGGCGAACGCGAAGCGCCGCTCCATCGTGAAGGCGTAGCCCTTGGTGTCGCCGTAGCGGGCGACGTCGAGCCAATGACGGGCCCAACGTTCGCCGTATTGCGGCGAGGCGAGGAGCTTGTCGACGATCTTAGCCAGCGCATCGGGAGACGGATCGCGCTCGAACGCTTCCACTTCGGCGAGCGTCGGCGGCAGGCCGATGAGGTCGTAATAAACGCGACGCAGGAGCGTGCGTTTATCAGCCGGCGGCGACGGCGCGAGCCCTGCCTGCGCGAGCCGAGCCAGAACGAAACGGTCGACGGGGTTCTTATTCCACTCAGACGGAGCGACTTCGGGCGGCGCGGCACGTTTCACCGGCTGGAAGGCCCAGTGCTGAGCTTGAGCCCGCTTAATGCGCTCTTCGATCGAGCCGGACCACATCGTGACTTCGGCGGGCTGGGCCGGCTCGCCGGCTTTCGCCGCGGCGGCGGCTTCCGGCGGCCAGGGAAGCCCCATCTTCACCCAATTGGTGAGGGCGGCGAGCTGCTCGGGGGGAAGTTTGCCGTCGGGAGGCATCTGCACGTCGCCGTCGTACTTCACCACGGCGATCAAAGCGCTCCGGCCCGGGTCGCCCGGCACGGCGGCCGGATGCCCTTCCATGCCGGAAAGCACGCCGGAACGGGAATCGAGCCGTAGGCCGGCTTCTTGCGTTTTCGGGCCGTGGCATTCGACGCACTTCGACGACAGGATCGGCCGGATATGCTTTTCGAAGTATTCGACCTGGTCCGGGGGGAATTTCTCGCCGCTGGCGGCAGGCATCGGAGCCGCGGCAGGGGCTGCGGCAAACGCTGACGGGCAATTCGCCCAATCGGCGAAGAGAACGACCGACAGCACCGCGAGGAGCGCGGGTAGACGCATGAAGCCATCCCTTGTTGCGAAACGAACAGGCGGGAGCATGCTCCGAATGCGGCTCGGAAGACGCATCGGACCACGCTTGTCTTTGCGAGGTATGAACTTACGACATTTTAGCCGCAGCCGGGGCGGACTGTCAAAAGCGGCGGCGTCGATACGTACGCGCTCCGAGTGAATTCAATTCCGCAGGGCGACGTAATGCATCCGCTCGTTCGGCGTAAGGCGTTATGCCGCCGGCAGTTCAGTTCGCATTGCCGACGGTCTTCGTCGCTCCGGGGGCGTCCGGAATCGAGCCGTCGAGGTAACGCCAGTTTTTCACAAACGAGATCACGTCGGCCATATCTTGCTTCGGAATGTTCCGTTCCAGCCCCTCGGGCATGAGCGACACGCCGTTCGAAGCCATCTCGTCGATATCGGACTTGAGGACCGATTGCGTTTTGCCGTCGGGCATCTTCAGCGTGACGGAGCCGGGCGTTTCGGCGGCGATGATGCCGACGTATTGCACGCCGTCGTTGGTCACCACGGTGTAGCTCACGAAGTTGTTGTCGATCGCTTTGTTCGGCTGGATCACGTCGACGAGCACTTGTTCGAGCGTCTTGGTGCGCAGGTCGGCGATGCTCGGACCGACCTCGATGCCGACGTCGCCGATTTTGTGGCAGGTCGCGCAATTCTTCTTGAACACTTCCTTGCCGCGGTGCGGATCGGCCTTGAGCGCGAGCGCCGCCTTGTAGTCGTCGAGCGCCTTGGTGCGATCGGCGGGCATCGCCGAGGCGAGGAGCTTTTCGGCTCGCGCCTTCACATCGGCGTTGGCGGTTTTCAACAGCCGCGTCGCGCGCGTTTGGTCGAGTTCGCGAGGTTTAACTCGGCCCTTCTCCATGGCGTCGAGCAAAGCCGACACGCGTTCCGGCCGGCTGAGCAAGGCGTCGAAGATCTGCCCGCGCACCGCGGGCGTTTGCTTGGCCAACAGCGAGAGCAGCACTTCAGCGGTCTCCGGCGTGCGGCGCCCGGCGACCAGCGACAACGCCTTGCTGCGGAGTTCGCCGTCGACTTCCTTGCGTACGACGTTCAAGACGATTTCGTCCGCCGATGCGTCGACGGCCGGCATCGTCGCCAAGATTTCGAGCGCGTCCAAGCGATGCTCCTTGGCGACTTTCGCATCGCCGACGATGCTTACGACCTCACTTTTCACTTCGTCGATTTGCTTGGCGTCGAAGATCTTCGACCAGTCCCCCTTGAGACCTTTGCCGAGCCCGGCGAGCACGGCGAGAATCAGCCGGCGACCTTCGTCGGAAGTTTCCCAAGGCTCCAAAGCCGCGTGCAACAGCTTGGCCGCGGGCGCATCGATTTGCCGACTTGCGGAAACCGCGAGTTCGCGCAGGAGCGCGCGTCGGCGGACCGCTTCTTCGGGGTCGGTCGGCTTCGTATTGCGAATCACCAGCGCGAGCAACCGCGGGGCGTCGTTCGGCGCGGCCGTCGCCACGGCGGCGCGCATCCAGACGTCGTCGCCGCCGCGCTCGAGCACCGTCGCCAAAGCGGTGAGCGTTGCGTCGTCGGGCTTCGCGATTGCTCCGAGCGAAAGCGCGGCCTGAAAGCGGAGGCGGGCGTCTGCGTCGCCGGCTTGCTTCAGTACCGACTTGAGCAGCTTCGCGTCGCTCGCCAGATGCGGTTCGCTCAGCACCGCGGCTTGCTCCCGCACGCGCGGGTTGGAGTCGCCGAGGGCCTTCAGCATCAGCTCCGGCGTCAATTCGCCGAGGCCCGCCAAGGTCCACAGGGCATGCGCGCGCCCTTGCGGCGAACGTGCGGCGGTGACCCAAAGTTTCAACGGCCCGACGGCGCCCGCGTCGCCGCGTTCGATCAACAGCCGCTGCGCCGTTTCGCGGGCCCAGCCGTTGGGGCTGTCGAGCAGCGCGACGAGTTCGACCGCCGACAGTTCCGCAGGCTGCCGCGATTTCTCGACGCAGCGAAAGTCTTTCGGCACAATCCGATAGATTCGTCCGCGATCTTCGCCGTACCGCAGGTCGGGCCGGTTCTTCAATTCGTCCGGCATGAATTGCGGATGCTCGATCACGGCCCGATAAATGTCGCAGACGTAAAGGGCGCCGTCGGGTCCCCCTTCGCAATAGACCGGGCGGAACCACGAGTCTTGTGAAGCGAGAAACTCTCGCCCTTCGTAAGGCGACCGGCCGACGAACGTCGCCCCGCGCGGCGTGAGCACTTCGCGATGCACGAGGCTGCCCGTCGGTTCGCACGTGAAACTATTGCCGTAATACTCCGGCGGCAGCAGGTCGCCGCGGTAGATATCGATGCCACACGCCGCCGTGAATTGCCCGGCATGCAGAATTGAAGTCGTCCAAGCCTGAGCGACGATCGGAAACACGCGCGACGCTTCGCCCGACACGGCCGCATCATGTACGACCGCCGGCAGCGCCAAGTTCGGGTTGCGCGCCGTGTAGCGATCTTCAAGCATCACTTCGATGAGCGGATTGCGGTTGGTCACCAGGAACCGATTGGCGTAATCGTCGAACGTCAGGCCGAATTGGCCGTTGCCTGCGACACCTTCGTACTTGCCCGAACGTGGATCGAACCGCAAGTCGTGCCCCCGCAAACTCACCGGCTTGGCCCGCGGATCGCGGGCATCGACGGCCGAACCGCCCCGGAGCCCGTTCGCCACATAAACATGATTGTCGAGCGCGAACCGCGGATGATTGACGCGCAACTGCGGATTCTCTTCCGCGAAACCGGTGTACCAGGTTTCGACGACGTCGGCCTTGTGATCGCCGTCGGTATCTTTCAAATACGCGATTCGTCCGGCCATCGTGGCGATCACGCCTTGCCGCCAAGGCTGAATGCCGTTGCAAAACGAAAGCCCTTCCGCGAACAGGTGCGCCGTCTCATAGCGCCCGTCGTGGTCCGTGTCTTCCAGCAGCTTGATCCGCGAGAGCGGCTTGCCGCCCTCCTTCGGGCCGTTCGGGTAGTCGCGATATTCGGCCACCCACATCCGACCGTACTCGTCGAACCGCACGGCGACAGGGTCGACCACCTCGGGCTCGGCCGCGGCCAACTCAATCCGCAGACCTTCATCAAGTTTGAACCAGCGCAGCGAGTCTTCCGGCGACAACGGACTCTTCGGCCCGGCGGCAGGTTCCGCGGCGACGACCGTTTGAGCGATGCAAATAGCGATAATGCAGGCGAGAAAGCGCAACATGCAATTCGATCTCCGACGGGTAGTGCTTGGCGGGAACGCCATTCTAACCAGAAGTGCATTCACCCCGCGAGCAGCTATTTTGACGGGCGAGTTACACGAGGCGTTTCGTCGAGCCGATTGGTCGACGCGTCCGGCATTCTAAACACTTCACGCGACGACGCGCAAGCGAGCACAACTTGTCGGCCTCACGGCTCGACGAAGCGCCCCGGAATGCAACCGCATCAACGATTACATCAATCCCGCGATCGGCTCACCGTGGTAGATGAAGTGCGGACGGCCGTTGACGTCTTGCCAGTGCGTTTCGCGCGGCAGGCCGAGACCGTGATAGATCGTGGCCCCGAGGTTTTCCGGCGTTTGAGCGAAGGTCGCCGGATATGCGCCGATCTTGTCGGTCGTCCCCAAGGCTTGGCCCCCTTTTACACCGCCGCCGGCGAAAAACACGCTTTGTGTTCCCCAGTGGTCGCGGCCCGGCTCTTGGTAAAACTGGCCGAGCTTCGAAAGCCTCGGGGTCCGCCCCATTTCGCCGGCCATCACGATCAGCGTATCGTCGAGCGTGCCTCGTTCGTCGAGATCGTCGATTAGCGCACTGACGGCCTGATCGGTCGGCGGCAGCAAGAAATTCTTCAAGTGCTTGAAGGCGTTGCCGTGGGTATCCCACGATTCGTTATTGCCGAGATTCACTTGCACCATGTTCACGCCGGCTTCGACCAACTGCCGCGCGATCAAGAGCGACCAGCCGAACGTGTTGCGACCGTATCGGTCTTGCGTCTTTGGGTCGACATGCGCGACCTCGAAGGCCCGCTGCGTCTTCGGGTCGCTCAAGAGCGATACGGCCCGCTGCCTGTGACGGTCGAACGCCTCGTCCGCGGCGGCTTGCTCCAAGTCGGCCCGTTGCTGCGTGAGCGACTTGATCAGCCGCAACCGATCGGTAAAGCGAGTTCCGGACATTTCGGCCGGCAGCGACAGATTCGGCGCTTGAAACTTGAAGTTATCGAGTTTCACCGTGCCGTCGAGCTGTTGGTGATTAAAAGCGTACGTCGGATACGCGCCATACGCTTTCGAATTAAACGCGCAGAGTTCCAAGAACATCGGATCGCGATGCGCGCCCATTTCGCCGGCGAACTGACCGGGAATCGTGCGGCCCGTGCGGTGGATGAGCGTTTCCGGCAGCACGACGGCCGGCGGCAGGTTGTTGCGCTGCGTCGTCACGGAATTGGCAATCGCGGCGATACTCGGCCAATCGGTCGGCTTCGGCCCGGCGTTGCTGAAGCCGGCCGGCAAGATCGAGCGGCCGGTGAGCATCAGCAAGTGTCCGGCCGAATGCTCGGGTTGCTTATGGGCAAACGAACGGAGCACGGCCCACTTGTTGCTTCGGGCCGCGAGCAGCGGCAGGTGTTCGCAGATTTGCAGACCGGGCGTTTGCGTGGCGATCGGGTTGAAATCGCCGCGCACCTCGGCGGGCGCGTTCGGCTTCATGTCGAAGCTATCGATCTGCGACAAACCGCCGGAGAGAAAAATGTAGATAACCGACTTCGCCTTCGCGGGCTGCGCGGCTGCGGCGGTGCCCGGCTTCGCCATGGCCCGCAGCGGAGCCAAGTGATTCATGCCCAAACCTAAGAGCCCGACGGCGCCTGCTTGCACGGCGACACGGCGCGAGACGGCGGCATGCTGCAAATACGGCATGACGATTACTCTGGAAGGAGGAGACGAAGGCAGGGAAGTCGGCGGGCGGTCGGCGGCGAGCGGAGGAGAACGAGCGGCGAGCGAGTCGGCACACTCTTTCTATCGGCCAAGTTTATCGCCTGGGCCGGCAATCAACAACGGAATTTGATGGAACTCACCCGAGATCAGGTCGAACCACGGCAAATTCTATTTTTTCGCGACGTTCGCGGGCTTTTTGTCGGCCGCTTTTTCCGCGGCTGGGATCGTGAGGTACACCGGGTTCGACGCGTACTTCGTGTCGATCGAGAAGCTCACGGAAACCCCCGCCATCACGGCGAGCGGAAACCGCTCGACGGCGAGCGCGTCTTTTGCGGCTTCCAGCGTCATCTTCCCCGAGAGCGTATTGCCGGAAAGCCGCGCGGCGCTCCCCTTGCCGAGCGTCACGCCCGGCGGCAATTGTTCGCCGAGCTTCGAGCCGAAATATTGCCAGGTAAACTCGAGCCCGACCGGGTCTTTGTATTCCGGGTTGCGCGTGATCGTGACTTGCAACTCCACTTTCGAGCCCGGCTTCAGCACCAGCTCGCCGGGGCTCGCTTCAACATTCACCAAATCCAGCTTCTCGACGACCCCGACCAGCGCCGTCCGCACGGGCCAATGTCCTTGCGAGCCCCCTTGCGATTGCAGCTCGCAAGTGACGACCGCCTCGCGCACGATTTCCGTACTCGCGCTTTTACCCGCTTCGTCGAGCTGTGCGCGGCCGGTGATATTGACGAGCGCCGCGCCGACCTTCGCCAACTTGTCCGCTTCGAGCACGATCGGCGCGTAATTCATCCCGACGGGAATGGTGACCGGCACCTGGCGCACGCCGGCCGGCAGCCCGTCGACGCGTATTTCAATGGGGCCGGTAAAACCGTTCAGCCGATTCGCATTAATAAACCACAGCGCTCGGATGCCGGGAGCGACCATCGCATAGTAGAGCTTGCCCGTCAGTTCAAAGTCGGGCCCCGACGGCTCGACCCGCAGATGATAGAGAAAGTCGGCGCCGCCGCGCCCGTTCACGTCACGCACGTGCAGCGAATATTTGCCGTCGACCGGGGCGCGAAAGTATTGCTTGGCGTCGGGCGTCAGCGGCAAGTCGTCCGCTTCGCCGAGTTTCTTTCCCTTCTCGTCGTAGATTTCCAGCATCACGTCGAGCGGCAAGCGAAATTTCCGCGACTCCGCTTCGAGCAAATAGTACGCGTCTTTCTTTGCTTCGAAGACGAACCAATGTTCGTCGCCGTCGTGGAGGAGCCGACCGTTAACGCCGCACGGCGCCGGAATACTGCGCGGCGTCTGTTGCGAGTTCGTCGCTTCTTGCGTCAGTTGCGGCACCGCCGACACGCCGTACGTCGCCGGACTCGTCGCGACGCCGGCGACGAGCAGCGGTTCGCGCACAAGCCCCGGCTCCGCGTCTTTCGTCGGCGACACCTTGGTCTTGCCGAGCGGCATTCCGGCGGCGGAAAGCACTTCCAGGTCGGTCGACTTGCCGCGCTCGACCACGAGCGGGAACGTCGCCACCGCCGGCAGGCCGCGCGAGATTTCCACGCAATAGGAATAACGCACGTCGCCGCCGTAGCGAGTGTCGCGCACCGCCAGGACATATTCGCCGTCTTGGGCGAGTTCGGCCGTCATCAACGCGTCGCCGCCGAAATAGTTGTCGTTCATCGCGACGACCTGACCGGTCGGACTTAGCAACGTCAGGATCGGGTCCATGTGGTAGCCCGAGCGGCCGACCATGTCGTGGGTCGACTGCGTAATGCGTTGCGCATAAACCTCGAACGTGAATCGCTCGCCGGACTTGCCGGCGAAGCGGAAGCAGTCGACGTCTTCCGTAGGATCGCAAACACCGCACACCGCCGAGGGCACCGCCACCAATTCGGCCTTGTCGCGCGTGCCGTTCTCCTTCGTTCCCTCGAGCACCACCGGATACGGCGTGACGAGCAACATCGCCACGCTGGAAACGGCCTGCGGCGTGGCGAGGCGAAACTCGTGCAGCCCCGGCATCTGGTTCGTCGGCACCGACACTTCAAACTTAAACGGCGTGCCGGGCCGGCCGCGGCCGGTGAGTGGAGCGTCGATCGGTTTCGTTTCGAGCAGCCGCATCGTCGGCCCCGACGGAACGAAGAACGACGCATAAGCGCCGTCGAGCGTAAAGTTCGAACGGAGTTGCACGGTCGCCTTCTGCCCGACCTGCACGGCGCAGGGGTAGGCCGTCGTGAGTTGCCGAAAGCCGATGGCGGCATGCAGCGGCGCGGCGGCGACGACAAGCGCGCAACCGACGGCCAAGCGAACAAATGAGCGACGCATTGGGAGAATGCTCCGAGGCGGGATACAATCGCGGCGGGAAATTCACTATCCGCCAATCGCCGACGGGCGTCAAGCAAACCTCGGCGATCCGAGAATGGTCGAAGATTATGCACAATATTCGCGCCGCCCGACCAAGTGACGCACCGACGATCGTCGACTTCAATTGCCGCATGGCCTGGGAGACCGAGCGAAAGCGGCTCGATCCGACGAAGATTACGCCGGGAGTCGCCGCAGTGCTCGAGCGGCCGGAACTCGGTCGCTACTTCGTGGCGGAAGTCGCCGACGGGGGCCCGCCGGAGGTGATCGGTCAACTCATGATCACGTACGAATGGAGCGATTGGCGCAACGGGCTCTTCTGGTGGATTCAAAGCGTCTACGTTCGCGAAGACGCCCGCAGTCGGGGCATGTTTCGCGCGCTATACGAACATGTCGAAAAGCTGGCCCGCGCCGACGCCGGCTCATGCGGCTTGCGACTTTACGTAGAACACGCTAACAAACGCGCGCAACGCGTATATCGAAAACTCGGCATGCAGCCGAGCGACTACGTATTCTACGAACTGGATTGGTCGGCGACGAAGTAACGCCTCACGGCTTCACGACGCGCACGCGATGGTTATCGCTGTCGCCGATGTACATCGTGCCGTCTTTCGTCAGGCAGATCGCGTGCGGGTTGCTCAGGCCCGCGCCCACGGCGTTGCCGCCGTCGCCCGAGAACTCCGCTTTCGGCGGTTTGCCGGTCACGGTCGTAACGGTCCCCTTCTTCGGGTCGATCCGACGAATCGCATGGTTGCTGCTATCGACGACATAGACCAACCCGTCGGGCCCGACGGCGATTCCCTTCGGGCTATTAAACTTGGCGTCTTTCACGGGACCATTGTCGACCGAGAAGCCGGCCTTGCCCGTGCCGCCGATGTGGTGGAGCGTGCCGGCCGTGAGATCGAATCTGTAGACGCTGCTCCCTTCGCGCAGCGCAACCCACATCGTCTTGCCGTCGACATACAGCGCGCGCGGGCCGAGGATCGGCGAGGTCTTCGCCACGGCGCCGTCTTGCGGCAGCTTCTTTTCCCCCGTGCCGCCGATGGTTTCGATCACGCCGGTTTTCGCATCGACCTTGCGGATGCGATGGTTGCCGATGTCGGCGATGTAGAGATTCTCGTCGTCGTCGAATGCGATGCTGTGCGGTTGCTTGAGCAGGGCTTTGACGGCCGGACCGCCGTCGCCCGCGAAACCGTCGCTCCCCCCCTGCCCTGCGACCGTGCTGATGATCCGCGTCTTCCAATCGACTTTGCGGATGACGTGGTTCCGCATGTCGGTCCAGTAGATATTGCCGGCGCGGTCGAAGCGGAGTTCGTGCGGCTCGAAGAGGAGCGCTTCGGTCGCCGGTCCGCCGTCGCCGGCGAAGCCGGGCTTGCCGGTGCCGGCAAACGTGGTGACTTCGCCCGACTTCGGATCCCAGCGACGAATGCGGTGCAGGCCCCGTTCGCAAATGTAGAGCGCGCCGTCGGGGCCGAACTCCACGCCGAACGGTTGATTGATGTTCGTCTCCAGCGCTTTGCCGGAGCCGCCGTTGTCGGTCTTGCCGCCGCTACCGGCGACGGTGTCGATCGTGCCGGCCGCGGCCGGCACGGCGACGAAGCCAACCAGGGCAAGGAACAAAATCGTGCGCGTCGTATTCATGGCAATCTGCGTCATGGCGAGCAGCTCGTGGCCGGCGGGAAGGAAATGCGTATGATGGGGCGTTTTAGTCGACCGGGCGTCGACTTGCAATCGGCCGGGACGAGCGCTCGCACAAAAATGGACATTCGACGGCTCTGCGTGTTTTGCGGTTCGGCGGGGGGCGTGAAGCCGGAATATGCGCACGCCGCAACGCAACTGGGACGCACGGCGGCCGAGCGCGGCATCGAACTCGTCTACGGCGGCGGGCGCGTCGGCCTAATGGGAACGCTGGCCGACGCCTGCCTTGCGGCCGGCGGGCGCGTGATCGGCGTGATCCCTGAAGCGCTGGCGACGAAGGAACTAGCCCATCAGGGATGCACCGAGTTGCATGTGGTCGACTCCATGCACGAACGCAAAGCGCTGATGGCGGAACTCTCCGACGCCTTCGTCGCGCTGCCCGGCGGGCTCGGCACGCTCGAAGAACTGTTCGAGGTGTGGACCTGGGGACAACTCGGCTTTCACAAGAAGCCGTGCGGGCTGCTGAACGCGGCCGGTTTTTTCGACCGGCTGCTGGAGTTTCTCTCGCACGCCGCAGACGAGCAATTTATGCGGCCGGAACACTTGGCGATGCTCGCGCAGGCCGACGACGCCGAAACGCTGTTGGTCCGACTTGCGGAATATGCGCCGCCCGACGTCCGCAAATGGCTGCGGCAGGACGAGACGTAGCAGCTACGGTCGCTTAAGACGCGCCGCGTATTCGCGGAAGGCTTTCATCTCGCGTTCGTAGCCGCCGCTGAGAATCGGGAACCGGCACCACGTACGCGGATCCAAGTTCAAGTCGTCGACATGAAAGCTCGGCGCGATGCGTTCGCGCTTCCATTGATTGCGGCACCAAAGCTTGAAGAAGCGATCGATCCAGGTGACGAGTTGGTCGAGCGTGTATTGCGGAAACTCGACTTGCAGCTTCTGCAGGATTTCGACCGGGATCAGCTTGTCGTGTATCGCATACCGTTCGACGCGGTCGAGCAATTCGTACGGCATCAGGTCCGCCTCGTCGGTCTGCTTCGCGCCCGGCGGACGCAATTCGGCCGTCGGGGCTTGGGCGTTGACGAAGTGGAGCGCGGGAATGGGATGCAAATCGGCGGGGCCTGATTTCTCAAGCCAGACGAGCCAGCGCCGGAGGTACGCCTTATCGATCCCCGCGATCGGGCTCAAGCCGCCCGAGGTGTCGCCGTCCATCGTGGCGTAGCCGACCGCGGCTTCCGAGCGATTGCTGGTCGCCAGCAGCAGCGAACCCCGCAAGTTTGTGAGCATCCAGACGCCGGGCGAACGCACGCGGGCCTGAATGTTCTGCATCGCGAT
>CAZWDN010000144.1:0-1569 GCA_964633125.1 uncultured Pirellula sp.
GCGTTCTTTCCGTTCCCCGATTCGATCCATGCTTTAGCCAAGGCCGGCGTGAAGGCCGTCATCCAGCCGGGCGGCTCGAAGAACGACCCCGATGTGATCGCCGCCTGCAACGAACACGGCCTGGCGATGATCTTCACCGGCCGTCGGCACTTTAAGCACTAAGCAATCATGCCGACGATACTCGACAAGATCACGGCGACGAAGCGCGAAGAGATCGCACAAGCAAAGGCGGCGCGTCCGCAGGCCGACGTCGAACGCGCCGCGGCGGCGGCTCCTGCGCCGCGAGATTTCTTCGCCGCGCTCTCGGCAGGCCCGCCGATTCGCCTAATCGCCGAGGTGAAGAAGGCCAGCCCTTCGAAAGGCGTGATCCGCGCCGACTTCGATCCGGTCGAGATCGCCAAGATTTACGCCGCGCATGGTGCGAGTTGCCTGAGCGTACTCACTGACGTGCAATACTTTCAAGGAAGCCTGGAGTATCTGAAAGCGGTCCGCGCCGCGGTGACTCTGCCGATCTTGCGGAAGGATTTCATTCTCGATCCGTATCAAGTGTACGAGGCCCGCGCCGCCGGAGCCGACGCAGTGCTGCTCATCGCCGAATGTCTCGACGATTGCGGCCTACGCAGTTTGCATAATTTGATTCTCGAACTCGGCATGACGCCGCTCGTCGAGCTATACGAGCCGACGAACTTGCCGCGCGTGCTCGAAGCGGGCGCCCGGCTCATCGGCGTCAATAATCGCAACTTGCACACGTTCGAAGTCGACTTGGAACACTCGATTCGCCTACACGCGCAAGTTCCGCAAGAATGCGTGTTCGTCAGCGAAAGCGGCATCCGCTCGCGGGCCGACGTCGAGCGGCTGGAAGCCGCCGGAGTCGAAGCGATCCTCGTCGGCGAAAGCCTGATGCGGCAACCGGACATCGGCGCCGCGGTCGACGCGCTATTGGGACGCGGTTAAGACCCAACGACGTCGCTAAGCCGAAGTGACGAGCTGCGCCAATTGGCGCGCCGTCACGTTCAACGGAAAGTCCGTGAATTCCGACGTCCGCACCCAACGAGCCTCGGCAAACCCTTGCGCCTTAAGGCGGCCGCCGCGCAGCGTCGCTTCGTAAGCGTCCAGCGTGATGCGAAACCGCGTCACGCCGTGCTTGAGCGTTGTTTGCCGATTGCCGAGTTCCACATCGAGCCCAAGCGTCGCTTTTAATTTCGCGTGCAGTTCCGCGACAACACCTGCCGGCTGTTCCGCGTCGACCGCATAGCGAGGAAAGTCCCAAAGGCCGCCCCAGCGCTCTCCCGCGGCGCTTTGTACGATGAGAAACCTTCCGTCGGCCCGTGCAAGCAATACCGCCGCTTCGCGCACCGCTTCGAAAGTCTTTTTTGCTTTCGGCCGGGGTATCTCCGTTTGCAGCCCGAGCCGGCGCGTCGGGCAAAGCTTGGCCGCCGGGCACACATCGCATTTCGGCGCACGCGGCGTGCAAACGAGCGCGCCGAGTTCCATGAGCGCCTGATTGAAGAGGCCCGGCTCTTCGGCGGGCACCAAATGTTCGGCGAACTTCCACAGCAGTTGCTGCCC
>CAZWDN010000144.1:1669-12259 GCA_964633125.1 uncultured Pirellula sp.
TAGTAGCCGAGCCCTTCCCAAAGCCGGAGCACGTCGTGCTCGGACGCCGCGGCCAAGTCGGCGACCGTGGGAAACGCCTTGGTGAAACGCTCGAAGTAGCCGATCACCGCGGCTACCTGCGTCTGCTGCAGCATAATTTCGCTGAGCCACACGCGATAGGGATCGCGATTCCTGCGCCAGGGCAAGTCGCGGCGTGCCCCGTCGAACCACGTCCGCAAAGCCCGGCGAAACGCGGCGGTCCAACGGCCGTCGGGCATTATCTCCACCGCCGGCGCCTGCCGCGGGGATGGCGACGCTTTCGCGCGCCGAGTAGACTTGAGTTGAGCTCGAGGCACGCCGCCGCTTCCTGCGAACACTCGCGAAATCGAAACCTTGACCAAACGACGCAAACCGATACCTGCCGCCGGAAGCACGCCCGCCGCGGGCGACTCCATCTTCAAGCGTCGCCCTTCGAGCGTCAAGTCGCGACGCAGGCCCGACGGCTTGTGGGAACTCGTGCATCCCGAAATGGCGCTCGAGATGGCCGACGACCTCGCCGAGGCTCAGGAGATGATCAACGCCGGCGAAACGGAAGTGGCCGTCGACGAATTGCGCTGGCTCGTCTCGGAATGCCGCGATGCGATCGAAGCCCATTACCTCTTGGGCGAAATCGCCTTCGAAGCCCTCGACTTCCGCTTGGCCCGAGGGCACTTCGGTTACGCGGTCGAGTTGGGCTGGTCGGCGCTACCAGCAGCCGGCGTCGGCGGCAAACTCTCGTATACGCTGCCGGCCAATAAGGCGTTTCTGCAATCGGCCAAGGGCTTGGCCTATTGCCTCGGCGAACTGAAGAAGCCGAAGACGGCCGTCGCCGTGGCGCGCGAGCTGGCCTCGTGGGACGCCGCCGACCCGCTCGGCGCGGCCATGCTCATCGAAAAATGGTCGACGAGGCCCCCGGAAGACGCGCCGTAACTTTACTTCGAGCGGGCGTCGCACTAACTTGCCGGCACCAGTTTGCCGGTCGCCGGATCGAGTCGCGGAATCAGGCCCGTGTATTCCACTTCCGCCGTCTTGCGGAGGTGGGCGGCGAGTTGACGGAACAGCGGCACCTGCGCGGCGCTCACGAGTTGCTCGCGTACGTCTTGCCAGATGATCGTGCCCGGCTTTTCTTCGGTGACCTTGATCAAATGCACGCCGAAGACGGTGACCGTCGGCGGGCTGATTTCGCCGACTTTCAATCGGAACGCGGCGGCGGAGAACTCCTCGACCATCCGCTCACGGCGCGGGATGAAGCCGAGATCGCCGCCATGTTCGCGGCTCGGCCCGGCCGAAAAGCGGGTCGCGGCATCGGCGAAGTTCAAGCGTCCGTTGACGATTTCCTCGCGAAGGGCCTGGGCCTTCTGCACGGCCGCGGCGAGCGTTCCTTGATCTTGCGTACCTTCGATGCGCAGCAAGATGTGGCTGACGCGCAGTTCCGTTCCGTCAAAATCGCGGTGATGCGCGGCGAAGTACTTTTGCAAATCGTCGTTCGTCAGAAGGTCGCTCGAATAGCGATTCCAGCAGATCTCCCAATAGCGCACTTTTTCGAGATCGACCTCGGTCAGATAGTTTTGCCGGAGATACTCCTCGCGCGAGACGCCGCGGCGGGCCAGGTTCTTCGTGAAGTTTTCTTCCGCCGCCTTGAGCTCTTCCGGCGTCGGCTTCAGGTTCTTGAGCCGCATCTCCGCGGCGATTAATTCCCGCGCGATCACTTGTTCCAAGCCCTGCGCCAACAAGGCGGGCAGCGCATTGGCGGGCACTTCACGCCCTTGCAACACGCCGCTGAGTTGCTGCTTGACATCCCGATACCGAATCGCAACTCCCGACACGCGCGCCACGACGGCGTCGTCGGCCGGCAACTCGCCGGCGGCGGGAGCTTGGGCGCCCCGCAACACTTGCCCGGAACAGCGGGCGGCTCCAAGCGGCGACAACGCGCACGCCGCGCACGACAGCAGCGCGAAAAACGGCGCAACGAAGCGACGAAGCGGCACGGCGCGGGTCCTTGAATGCGGGAGACTACGGCAGCGGCAAGTCGCGAAACGCAAACGCGAGCGGTAATACCACGATATCGGCCGGCGTGGCATAAACCAAGGTCTGGCCCCGCCAATCTCCCTCGGGCGCGAAAATCAGGTTCAGCGTGAGCTCGTTTTCCGATTGCCGCAATAATTCGATCGAGCCGGGCTCCGTGCGTGCGCCGTCGGCGGCCTCCAAATACGCGGGGTTTTTGTAAAACCAGGCCCGATGCGATTCCAGGGCGTTGGCGGCGTTGTCGTACTTAATACGAACGGGCACCGCCACGGTTCCATCGGACGACCGCACGCGTTCGAGCGTAACGCTCACGGCGCCGACACGCTCCTCGCGAACGTCGCCGCGGTCGAGTTCGTGGAACCGAAAGGTGTGCAACTCGGCCGGCAGGAGCACGTCGATCTCCCCCTTGAGCTCGGCCAACTTCTGAGCCTTACGCAGCGGGGGCAAGTTGTAGGCGGCCGACATTTCGACGCGGCACGCCTTACCTTGCGGCGGCAACTCGACGACCAACTCCGGATTGCGAGCCGACAGCGTCACACCGACATCGTCGACGGCGGAAAGCCGCGCGGCGCCCACGGTGAAGAACAGCGGCTTCAAGCGCGGTTCCCAGGCCGTGTCCCACACGATTTGCAATTCTCCCGGCGCCGTGCCCGACGCATCGCGCGAAGCGACTAGCCGCCGCGCTTCCAGGCGAAACGCGCCGGCATAGACCACGGGCTTCTTCACGGCTGCATCAAGGGCCGGCACCGCCGTAGATGCAACAAGCGCCAAACCGTCGTGGCCGGCAAAGTGGTAGATTTCCAAACCGGTCGCGGCGCAGAGTTCGTCGACCGCTTGCCAGAACGGCGCGTTGTCGAGCTTCAGCGTCACGCGAATGTCGCCGGCCTGTTGACCGAACTGCCGGCGAAAGTCGTGCAACTTGTTCGCCGTTTGCTTCTCGAACGCCTCGAGCACCTGCGGCAGCGGAGCATCTTTCACGTCGAGCGTGACGCGCGAGCCGCCGAGGCTCGCCGCCGCTTGGGTGCGATAGAGGGTCGCCCGCACCCGGTTGACGCGCAGCAACATTTCGGCCGAAGCGCCGGAGGGGAGATTCGCCAGATGCGGCAGCGCCGCGCGGCCCAACTCCAGCAGGCGGCGTTCGGCGTCGTCGCGCGCGGCCCGTTGCGGAGCGTCGAGCTCGCGCACGAGCGCGCGTACCTGATCGGCCGTCGCGTCGGCCGCGCCGGCGACGGGGGCTTGAGCAACGAGCGCGACGGCGATCAACAGTTGGCTAAGCATGGCCGGCAACTAGCGCAATTTCTTGGCGCGCTCGGTGAGCTTCGCCACGACCGCGCTAAACTCCTTGCGGGCCGCCGCAAAGCCGGCGACGGTCTTCGAACTGCCGCTGCGAACATAATCCAGCACGATCTTCTCCGACGCCACGAATTCGTCGGCGATGTCGAGCATGGCCGGCACGATTTCGACCGGAATGCGCGTCACGCCGTTGGTGTCGCCGTGCAGCAAATCCCCTTGATGAATCGTCATGCCGCCGACGCGCACCGGCAGGCCGAGGTGCAGCATGTGGCAATAACCGTGCGCACAGATCGTGCCGTTGGTGAACACTGGATATTTAATGGCCCGCACTTGGTCGAGGTCGCGACCGGCGCCGGAGGTAATGAGCCCCGTCGATCCGTAACCTTGGTAGGTCGAGCACATGACTTCGCCGAACGTGGCGGCGACGGCCGGATCGTCGAGATCTTGAAACACGACGACGGCGGGGCCGGGAAGCGCTTCAAACTGGGTGAGTTGCTTATCGAGCGAGCCGTAGGCGTCGCCGCCGACCGGAGGAGCGTCGCTGCGAAAGCCCGCCGTACAGGCGTAACCGACCATCGGCGGCAACTCGGGGAAGTTGCACTTGATCCGGCCGTCCATATACCCGCGATTGCGCGGCAACACGTCGAAGAGCTCGATCATGTTGCAGATGGTCGGAGTGTCGTACTTAGCGAGCTGATCCAGATGCGCTTGCGTCAGAGCCATGATTCGTGTCGGGCTTTCTTATCGATGAAAACAACGAGGTGTAATGAGTGGAGAAAGGCGGATCGCCCCCCTCACCCCCGGCCCCTCTCCCGCAAGGGGCGAGGGGAGAATGTGACGAATGGATCGGTCAAACTACCAGTACGGTGTAGGGAGTCAAGGAAGCATCGCGACGGCAATCCGACTCCGGCGCGCGATTGTATGGAATGTAAGCTTTGGCGCGGCGCTGTATTCACTTTGCATCGCTACTTGTTGCCGTTTTTCACCATGTTGCCGAAACGCGTGCTAAGTTTCCTTGAGAGAATTCTGCGCGGTCGGAACGGTCCGATAGGAAGCTCGCGCAGCAAAGGATGAGGCCGAATGGATGCGTGCCGAGATTAAGCCCGAAGCGTCGGGCACCGGCAACGATGGACGTGTCGCGGACAATTCGACGGAGCTTGCTGCAAAGGACCGGACTCGGTCTTAGTGCGGCGCTCTTGATCGGCTTCGTCGCCGCGGCAACGGGCTGCTCGCACCTGCCGAAGATCGATCCCTCCGGCCAGCGCGTCTTCACGTACGATACGCCGTACGAACAACGCCCGGGCCCGGTCAGCTCGCACAATCCGGAACGAACCGGCGTGATGGTGTCGCCGGCCAAGATCATCGCTCCGGTAGGCAGCGAAGTGATCGTGCAAGCCGCGGTGTGCGGTCCTGACAAGACGCTGATGGCCGGCGAGAAGGTCGAATGGTCGATCGCGCCGAGTTCGGTCGGCTACTTCGTGCAGGCCGGTGAGACCGGGCCGCACGATTGGATGCACCACATCGGCTATTCGACGAAAAAGGTCGATAACTCGTTTGCCGTGAGCGCAACCTCGTCGAAGTTCATCATGCTCAATCGCGGCACGCCGAACTCCGGCGACGACGTGCCGATCATGCGCGGGCAGGCCTGGGTGACGATGTCTTCGCCGGTGGAAGGGACGTCGTTCGTCTCGGCCGTGGCGCCGACGGTGCGCTCTTGGGATTCGCGTAAGCAAACCGCCACGGTGTATTGGGTCGATTGCCAATGGACGTTTCCGCCGCCGGCGATCAATCCGGCCGGCTCGCGACACGTGTTCACCACGCTCTTGGTAAAGCATTCCAATAAGTGCCCGCTCGCCGGCTACCGCGTCCGTTACGAAATCGCCGGCGGTCCGGCGGCCGGCTTCGCGCCGAGCGGCTCGCAGGTCGTGGAAGTGACGAGCAATGCGCTCGGCCAAGCCCCCGTCGAAATCTTCCAACAGACGCCCGCGGCCGGCACCAACCAAATCAACATTCAAGTCATTCGCCCGGCCGATTGGCCCAACGGCGACGGAACGCAACTCGTCGTCGGCAGCGGCAGCACGCAAAAAACTTGGACCACCTCGACGACCGGCCTGAATATCGACAAGAGCGGACCGAAGGAAGTGGCCGTCGGCGGCACGATCACTTACCGCATCGACGTGCGGAACCCGAGCGACCTCACGGCCCGCGGCGTTACGGTGACCGACGCCGTGCCGGCCGGCCTGACATTGCTCGGCAGCAACCCGCCCGCCACAGCCGGCCCGACATCGCTCAGTTGGGCGCTCGGCGACTTGGCCGCCGGTCAGGCTCGTTCGATCGAAGTGAGCTTCCGCGCCATGCAGCCGGGCATCGTCAACAACTGTGCGACAGTGCAATCCGCCGACGGCGCCCAAGCGCAAGACTGCGCCGCGACGACGGTCACGAATCCCTCGATCGAAATCACGATGGTCGGCCCGCCGCAGGCCGCCGTCGGCGAAGACGTGACGTTCATTACCACGGTGACGAACCGCGGCAGCACGACGGCCAACGGCCTGGTGCTCGTCGACCGCTTCGACGCGGGCTTGAAGCATGAGTTTGCCGCGAGCCCGATCGAAAATCGCGAACTCGGCAGCTTGCAGCCCGGCGAATCGCGCAAGGTGAACGTGCGACTCCGCGTCGTACAAGAAGGTCGCTGGTGCAACAACATGGAACTGTCGGGCGACGGCGGCATCCGCGGTTCGGCCCAAGCTTGCCTCACGGCGATCGCCGCCACCATGCCCGCGGCGCCGCCGGCCGTGGTGACGCCGCCGCCGTCGACACCGTCGACGACGGGCGCAGCGCCGGTGTTGCTGATTCGCAAAACGGCGGCCAAGGCGCAGGCCGGCGTCGGCGACACGGTCCTCTTCAACATCGAAATCGAAAACCGCGGGCAGGTCGCCGCGACCAACGTGCGACTCGCGGACAACTACGATATCAGTCTCACGCCGACGCAAGCCACGAGCGGTTGGCAGGCCGCGGGGAACGATTTGTTCTGGACCTTGCCGTCGCTCGCGCCCGGACAAGTGCTCGGCTATCAGATCGAATGCCGCTGCCAAGCTCCGGCGGCTCGAGCCTGCAACCGCGCGACGATCACCTGCCGCGAGGGGGTGCGGGCCGACACCGAGGCGTGTCTCGCCATCGCCGGGCAACAAAACACGCTGACCATCGACGTGCGCGATCTCACCGATCCGGCGCCGGTCGGCAATGAAGTGATTTACGAAGTGACGGTGCGAAACTTAGCGAACGTTTCCGACCGCAATGTGGCAGTAACCGTCGCGCTGCCGACGCAGATGACGCCCGGCAGCGGCCATGCCGGCCCGACGCAATTCAGCGTCGACAACCGGACGATTCGCTTCAACCCGTTGGCGGAACTACGCCCCGGCGAAGCGCAAACGTACCGCGTCGTCGGCATTGCGCGGGAGCGGGGCAGCGCAGTCGCCACGGCCACGGCGGTCAGCCAGGCGCAGCAAACCCAGATCACGGCGACGACGTCAACCAACGTGTTCTAAGTCGCACGCTCTAGAAACGACACGACCCCGGCGTGCAGCCGAGGTCGTGTGCTGTTTGCGATGGGTGCGGATGCGAGCTAGTTACCCGTCGCCGCCTTCTCGACTTTCGGTTCCGCGGCCGGCTTCTTCGCCGCGGGCTTGCGTCCGGCGGCGGCCTTCGCAGCGGCTTCCGCCTTCAGTTCTTTGATCTTTGCCAATTGGTCGGCCGAGAGCAGGGCGTCGATCGCCTTATCACGCTCGGTTTGCAATTCTTTGATCTTGGCCGCAAGCGGCGCAATTTCCGCGGCGTACTTGTCTTGAACGTCGTAGATTTTTTCTTTCTGGTCCGGCGCCACCACTTTGCCGTAGTAGAACGGCAGCGGGCCGCGCCGATCGGCGAGCTTCTTCGATCCTTCGGCCGCCGCTACGTTCGCGGCCGGCTTGGCTTCCGCCTTCGCTGCGGCTTTCTCTTCGGCGGCACGTAGCTTTGGCGTCCCTGCCAAGGTCAGAGCAGGCAGCAACAAAGCAGCCGTCCAGCGCAAACAAGCTATTCGCACGTTCATCGAACTCTCCTTGGAAGCAAAATACGTCGGGTGTCGGCAGACCATCGCACAGGGGGAGGGCCGATTCGCACGCCCCTCGCGCGGGCTGAATTCTAATTCCTGCCCAGCGCGGTTCCAGACTGCTCGTTCGCATTTTTAGGAACTTCACAAAAACGCAACCGGCGGGAACGCAATATCCCCCCGTTTCAATCATCCGCATGTCTCGAAAGACCATGCAATCACATCATTCGAGCACGCTAAACGCGAATGCTCTCGACGGCCAATTCCGGCAAACGGACGACCGCGATCGTATGCGGCGTGGCGCGATAGAGCGCGCCGGGATTGAGCACCAGCGTCTTGCCGCGTTGCTGCTGTTTGGCGATGTGCGTATGGCCGTAGCACACGAGATCGAACGTGCCCGACGCCACGACCTCGTCGAACTTCCGACTATCGTCGCCGTGAAGCAGCGCGATGCGCACGCCGGCCAGCTCCAGTTCGCCGTAGCGCTCGTGAAACGTTTGTCCGGCGTCGGCCACGGCTCGGCGAATCGTCGCCGCATCGTCGACGTTTCCCAGAACGAAATGCGTCGGCCAACGCTTGAAAAGTCGCACGACGTCGGCCGAGCCGACATCGCCGCAATGCAGAACCTTGTCGACCTCGAGCGATTCCAGCATCCGCACGGCGTCGAGCGTGTAATCGGTCTGACCATGCGTATCGCTGACGACGCCGAGCAACATCCGAGAATCTCACCTGCGGCACTGGGAAACGGTGCGACGCCGGCACAAGCGCGCCGCATCCGCAACGTCAGAGTATCGAAACCAAGGGCTACTCAACAAGCGACTCGGCGAACAATCCAAGTACGCTTTGTTCGGCCTCGGCCAACGCCGCGGTCAACTCTGCGCGCGTGGCGCCGGTCGCGTAGAGCGTCACCAAGGGTTGGTCTGGCACAATGACGGCGCCCGGCCGCGGAATATCGGCGACCGTCCGCCGCTCGGTCGCACGCGACGACGGAAGCAGCGATTCCGTGAGCTCTTGAGGCACGCGCCCGCGCAACGTGCCGGAGTAGACGACCTGGCGCGCTCGCCGCGGCACGTCGGGTGCCGGCGGCGGCGGGCTCGGTAACCTCCCCGAGCGGCATGCGGCGACATGCCGTGCGATGAGCGGCGGCGCGGCCGGCGATTCCCACAGGTCCATGCTCGCGGTAGGGCGCGGATTCACTTCCAGCAAATACCAACGTCCGACGGCATCGCGAATGAAATCGATGCCGAAGAGCCCGCACAATGCAAACTCGCCGGCGAGCCGCGCGCCGAGTTCTTCCAAGAGATTGCGATCGTCCGCGCCGATCGGCGTCGTGATCGAGCCGCCGTAGCGATAGGGTGCCGAGCCGTCGGCGGCCGGCGCACTGAGTTGCTCCGCCAATCCGAGGAGGCATGCCTTGCCGCCGGCGGCAAGGTACGAGGCGCCGTAAGATGTACCTACGATGAGGCGTTGCAGATACCGCCCGTCCGTCGTCGGCGACCGCGGTCCCGCGAAGTCGACGGCCGTCGCCGGGCGGACGGCGAGTCCGCCGGAACCGCGGCGCTGCTTCACGAGCCAAAGGCCCGCCTCCGCCGAAGGCTGCGGCATCGCGGATGTCCCGTCGCACATCGGCGGCATGGCGATCTCCAAGCCCGATTGCTCGACGAACGCCGCGAGCCGCCGAGGGTCGCGCACGCGGCGCAATACTTCGGCACCGTTTCCTAAGAGCGGCCGTCGCCCGGCCAAGCGGGCTACGAACCGGGGATGGTTCTCCAGGCCGCCGGTATAGAGCCAAGGGCCGGGCGGGAAGTCGTCGGCTAGCCGGAGTGCGTCGCTGGGAAAGCGGATGCTCTGCCGGACCGTCGCGGCCGCGCGGCACAGGTCAACGTCGCCGAAGAGGTCGATCGCGCCGACGTCGAACCCTGCGGCGGCCGCCGACTCGGCTGCGGCTCGAACACTCGCACCGATCAGCAGGAGCGGCTCGCGGGGCATTGTGCGGCTCAATCACCATCCATAAAAAAACCGCCGCGAAGGAATCGTCCTTCGCGGCGGTCGACAGTGTAACCGATATGCGGTAACCGATTCACTTGCGCAAGCCGCAGCTTGCGCAAGCGAGGTTTAGCGCAAGAATTGCAGGCACCAGTAGATGCGACCCGACGGCGTCGTGTACGCCGCAGCGCCGATCCGGTTCCAACCGCCGAGGATGTTGGCGCGGTGTCCGGACGAATTCATCCAGGTGTTCATCACCGACGTGCAAGTGTTCTGGCCCATGGCGATATTCTCGCCGACCGGCTTCCACGTGTGTTGCATGATGCGATTCGAGGCCATCCAGTTGGCATGTTCGCGAGCGGATTCGACGAGCGAAGGATCGACCACGAGCGGCTTCAAACCGCGGCTCGTACGCTCCTTATTCGCCATTTCCAGCACAGTTTGTTCTGTCTCGGTCAGTTGGAATTCGGCCTGTTCCTCAGGCTTTTGTTCCGCTTGGGCTTCTTCCGCGCGCAATTCATTTGCGGCGATTGCCGTCAACCCGACGACCAAGAACAACATGAGCTGCTTCAACATTTCCACCTCCGTAAGCTGTCTCTCCACAACTACGAGCCTTGCCGGTTGCCGAGCAACCGCACCGACTCGCGACCGGTCATACCGTGACCGATGGTCAGATAGAGTGATCTAGAAACGAGCATGCCGCAAGGGGGCGGGCAGGGGGGGCAAACTTTAACGCGCCAATGTGGGGGTGACTCCTTGAAATCGTCAGATGTTTTGGTAGGTTTTCCTTCGCAAATTACTGCGCGACGGAACCATTGCGCACGCAACGAACTCACGGCGCACCACACCTCAACGATTACGCGGAGAAGCACGCATTATGTCGATGTACATCGGCGAAGCCCTGGCCGGCGACGGCAACGAAATCGCTCACATTGATCTGCTCATCGGCGACAAGCAAGGCCCTGTCGGCGTTGCTTTTGCCAACGCTCTGGCTCGCCAAAGCGAAGGCCATTCGAACTTGTTGGCCGTACTCACGCCGAACGTCGCCGTGAAGCCTGCGACCGTGATGATCACGAAGGTCACGATCAAGGGCGCCAAGCAGGCCGTGCAGATGTTCGGCCCCGCGCAAGCCGCGGTCGCCAAGGCCGTCGCCGACGCCGTGGCGGAAAACATCATCCCGA
>CAZWDN010000145.1:0-12249 GCA_964633125.1 uncultured Pirellula sp.
TGATGCGCTCGCTCACCCAAGCGACGACGTAGGTCCGCGCCCAGCCGAGCAACATGGCGGCGACGGCGGCCAGCGCTAGTCCGGAGAGATACCACTTTACAAGGCCGAAGTCGGCGGCGCGTCCTTCCTGCATCGGCACGAGCACCCGGTCCATCAGCGGCATCGTGAGATACGGCGGAATCAAAGCGGCAAGCGTCGTCGCCACGGTCAGCACGAACGCCAAGGCCACGTGTCCGACGTACGGCTGCGCGAAGTGACGCAATCGCCACAAGGTCGACGGCGCGGCGGAGTCGTCGTCTTTCGGTGCGCAAGCGGCGCACGTCGCTCCCACCGCAGGCAACGGCGCGCCGCAACTCGGACAGGCGACCTCGAATGCTTCCGAACCCGCCGCATCGCCTGCGCGTTGCCGCTCCGCCGCCTCCACGAGCCGCCGGATTTCCGCGGCCCGCGCGGTCGTAAAGCGCCATTGTCGATGGCCTGCGGATTTCCGAACGCATCGAACGATTCCGATGCCGCCGTGTTCCTGCGTAGCAAGCGTTGCTTGATCCGCCGTCGGCAGAGGCTCCCAATCGCCGTCAGGCGACGCCGCCGGAGGCGACGTCCATAGAGCGCGATCGGTCAGTAGCAGCAGTCGCCGCTCGAATCGCAGATCTTCCGCGAGGTCGATTTCCGCAGTCGCGAACACACGTTCATAAGCATCGAGCGGCGGCCCGTACCCGCGCCAAGGTTCGGGAAGCGTCGCCGCGACGCATTGCAGCTCGCTTGTCCGTTGATTCGACATCGTGAAATCAGTGCCGCTTATGATGTACGAATTGTTAGTTGGTTGTTTGCGAATCCAACGGCGACGACTTATCCGTCCGTCGAATCCATCGGCCAACCTTGTGCCGGCGGAAATTTTGATTATACCTCGTAGACCGATTCACGTGTCGCATCGACCGTGAATTCCTCGTCTATCCGAGCGCCGTTCGGCGCATGGCCGGTTACTCATTCTTCTCGTCGCGCGAAACGCCAGGCGTTGCGCTGCGGCAATTCATCGACTGCGTACTTGCGCCTTCTACGAAGTCCGAAAGTCCGCTCCTATCGAAGAAAACGTGGCGTCTGCAATTCATCAATCGGCGCTACGCGTTGGACGATGAGAACTTTCAAGATTCGTATGCGTACCATGCTTATGACCGTTCACTTCTTCAGCGATTTCTTACCGACATGCTCGCGGCAAACGCTCGTCAGTGAATCCACCTTGCCCTAGCGTCGGAAGTGTATTTTGAATCGCTCCCCCGTTGGCATGGCTTCGGTTTACCGATGCGTCATGAAATCAAAGCCTGACGGAAAAAACTCGTAACTTTCCGACATCTCGAACGAACTCTCAGTACACCTCTCTCATCTCATCTTCAATTCGCGTCGGGTCACGACCACCATGGAATTCCGTAAAGTTCTTGCGCTGCGCGGTCCGAATATCTGGGCCAATTTTCCGGTACTGGAAGCCTGGGTCGATCTGGGAGCGCTCAAAGACTCTCCGTCGGACTCCATGCCCGGCTTTAACGAACGGCTCATGGGCTGGCTGCCGTCGATGATCGAACATCGCTGCAGCGTCGGCGAACGGGGCGGCTTCTTCGAACGCCTCCGTCGCGGCACGTATTTGGCTCACATCCTGGAGCACGTCACGCTCGAACTGCAAACGCTCTCCGGCTGTGAAGTCGGCTTCGGCCGCGCGCGGGAGTCGCTCGGCGAAGGCTACTACAAGGTGGCGATCGAATACGAAGTCGAAGAATTGGCTCGGGCTGCGTTCGTCACGGGCCGCGAACTTTGCATGGCCGCCGTCGAGGGGCGCGATTTCGACGTCCACGCCGAAGTCGCCAAACTCCGCGCGATCTATCAAAAGCATTGCCTCGGCCCGAGCACGAAGTCGATCGTGCGGGCCGCCGTGGCTCGCGATATTCCCTGGCGCCGGCTGAACGAAGGAAGCCTGATTCAACTAGGGCAGGGGGCCAAGCAGCGTCGCATCATTGCCGCGCAGACCGATCGCACGGCCGCGGTCGCCGAAGAGATTGCTCAAGACAAAGAGTTGACGCGCGAGTTCTTGGCCGCGGCGGGCGTGCCGGTGCCGGAAGGTCGCCCCGTGACCGACGCCGACGATGCGTGGGAAGCCGCCGAAGACATCGGCGGCCCGGTCGTCGTGAAGCCGCAATTTGGTAATCAAGGGCGCGGCGTCGCCGTGAACCTGACGACGCGCGAGCAAGTCGTGGCCGCGTACGTCGCCGCGCGCGACGAAAGCCGGCATATCGTGGTCGAAAAGTTCGCTCCCGGCGGCGACTATCGCCTGCTGATCGTCGGCGGTAAGTTGGCCGCCGCGTCGCACCGCATTCCCGCTCAGGTACGCGGCGACGGCGTTTCGACCATCTCGCAGCTCGTCGACGAAGTGAACCGCGACCCGCGCCGCGGCGACGATCACGCGCTGCCGCTCAGCAAAATCAAGCTCGACGCCGTGGCGCTGAACGTCCTGACCGAACACGGCTACACGCCCGACACCGTACCGGCGGCCGGCGAAGTCGTGATCATTCGCCGCAATGCGAACCTCAGCACCGGCGGCACGGCCGAAGACGTCACCGACTTCGTCCACCCGGAAGTGACCGCCCGAGCCATCGAAGCGGCCCGCGTGATCGGGCTCGACATCGCCGGCATCGACGTCGTGGCGCGCGATATCGGCCGCCCGCTGGAAGAGCAGGGGGGAGTCATCGTCGAAGTGAACGCCGCGCCGGGACTGCGAATGCATATCGAGCCGTCGGCCGGCAAGCCGCGGCAAGTCGGCGACGCAATCGTCGAAATGATGTTTCCGGAAGGTCAAATCGGCCGCATTCCGGTCGCCGCGATTTCCGGCACCAACGGTAAGACGACCACCACGCGCTTGCTCGGCCATATCATCGCCGGCTCGGGCCTGAACCTCGGCATGACCTGCACCGACGGCATCTACATCGGCGGGCGACGTATCGACACCGGCGATTGCAGCGGCCCGAAGAGCGCCCGCAACGTTTTGGCCAATCCGTCGGTTGAAGCAGCCGTGCTGGAAACGGCGCGCGGCGGCATCCTCCGCGAAGGTCTCGGCTTCGACAAATGCGACGTCGCCGTCGTGACCAACATCGCCGAGGGAGATCATCTCGGCTCGGCGGGCATCGACACGCCGGAGCAAGTCGCGAAAGTCAAGCGCACGATCGTCGACGTCGTACAGCCTTCGGGCTACGCCGTGCTCAACGCCGGCGACCCGCTCTGCGTCGCCATGGCCGAGAAGTGCCCCGGCGGCGTGATCTACTTCGCCGTGAGCGAAACCGATCCCGTAGTCGCCGAACATCTGAAGCAAGGCAAGCGGGCCGTGTTTGTCCGCCACGGCGTGATCGTCGCCGCGGAAGGAACCAACGAGACCCTCGTGATCTCGCTGAATCAAGTACCGCTCACGCACGGCGGACGGATCGGATTCCAAATCGAAAACTCGCTCGCCGCCACGGCCGGCGCTTGGGGGCTCGGCATCGCGGTCGAAGCGGTCCGCCGGGGTTTGAGCACCTTCGCCGCCGACTTGAAGCACTCGCCGGGCCGCTTCAACCTGTTGGAAATCGGCGGGGCGACCGTCGTCGTCGACTACGGTCACAATCCTTCGGCGCTCGTCGCCTTGATCGAAGCTCTCGAGCAGTTCCCGCACGATCGCCGTATCGCCGTCTACTCGACGGCGGGGGATCGCCGCGATTGCGACATGATTCGCCAGGGGCAACTGCTCGGCGAGGCGTTTGATACCGTAATCGTGTACGAAGACCATTACCTCCGCGGTCGGCAGCCGGGCGAAATCATGGGCCTGTTCCGCCAAGGGTTGACGAACGCTCCCCGGGCCGAGGAAGTGCACGAAGTACAAGGGGCGCTCGCCTCGTTGCAACTCGCGCTGCGTAAGGCGCGCCCCGGCGACCTGCTGCTGTTGCAAGCCGACTGCGTCGACGAGACGGTCGACTACATCAAGCAGCACTTGAAGGCCGGCAGCGACGGCCGGGAAGTAGCCGCGCAAGAACTGCTCGGCTCGACAAGCCTGGACCTCTCGATGCTCGAGATGCTCCAATCGCTGCCGCTGAGCGCCGCCGTAAAGTAACCGGCCGACTACGACTCCGTCGGACGTAGCAATCCGTTCCAGAAGAGCGCGAGTTGCTCCTCGACGGGCAGCTCCGTATCAATCGTTATGCAGCGCAGCATCGCCGGAACTGCGCACACGGACGCGGCTTGAATGTCGTACAGTTCGGGCCGCGCCTCGGAACTGTCGACGGCCTCGCCTAGCCTTGCGGCGATGCGTTGCTTGGCAAGTGCCGCCGAGCAGCGGCACTCGACCACGACGATCCGAGCGCCGGCCGTCGACGCGACTTCCGCCGCTTGCCGCAGAGATTCGTCGTCGAGAAACGTGCCGTCGGCAATGACGGACTCGCCGTCGCAAAGCCGCCGCTCGCAGCGACGCAACACTTCCTCATAGACGCGACGCTTTTGCTCCGGCCCGTACTTGCCGCCGCCGAAGGACGTTTCAGATGGGAGACTATCGAACAATTCGCGCCGCACGTCGTCCGTGCGAATTCTCTCGCTCGCCGTTTCCAAGGCCAGCGCCGCGGCAAGCGTCGACTTTCCAGATCCCATCAGACCGCGCATCACATAGAGAGTCCACGCCGTCCAAACAATCGGAATCCCGCGCCCGGCGAAGTGCAGATACTTTCGCAGTTCCGATTGGCTCGTCGCCTGCAATTCGCCCGACTGTTGCCGTGCGCGAAGCGCGGCGACCTTGCCGCGCACGCACGCCCGATAGCTCTTGTAGAATTCTTGCAAGTCGTCGGGAATGTAATCGCCCGCGCGTCGTCCGTAGGCGTCGAGTACGGCCCGACCGACGTCCGCATGGCCGAGAAGCTCGCATTCCATCTGCAGGAAACACAGTTCGTCGGCGATATCGATGCGACGGAAGTCGGCGCTGAACTCCACGCAGTCGTACACGACGGGAGGCGTTTCCAAGCAGATATGTTCCGGCCGAAGGTCGCCGTGCCCTTCGATAATCTTTCCCTCGGCGACGCGCTCGTCGAACATTTCGCGATTGCAGAAGAGCTGCTCAAGCTGCGCGGCATGGATTCGGCGCACTAATGCCTGCAAGTCTTCCGGGCTCGATGCGAGCAAGTCGTCGCGATTGGCCCGCACGTGCCGGACGATCGATCGATGATAATCGTCGGCGCTTACCCGGAGAGCGGGGGCCGAAGCGTAATACGTCGCCAAATGATCGGCGAGCCGCGCGATATCTTCGTCGTTAAGACGATCTTCGCGTATCAGCCGATCGAGCATTCGGCTCGCATCGAGTCGACGCATCTTGACGACCCATTCGATCGGTTCGCCGTCGCCTTCCCAACGCAGGCGACCGTCGGCGCCGCGAACGATCGGCACGACGCCGAGATACGCGGTCGCCGCCATGCGGCGATTGAGGCGGACTTCGTCGTCGCACGCTTGCTTGCGGGCCGCGAGCGTGGAGAAATCAAGGAACTCGAAACGGACCGGCTTCTTCAGCTTGTACACAAACCGGTCGGTGAGAAACACGCGTGAGATATGAGTCTCAACGAGTTCCACGCGCGACGTCGCATCGGAATACGACTCGGGCCGGAGCAGGAACTGCGTCAGTTCGTCGGGTACGGAATCTTCGGCATGTTCGCTCATGCCGACATTCTAAAGCGATTTGTGGACCACGCGCGCAACAAAAAAGAGCGGGAGCCGATCGATTCGACTCCCGCTCTCTGAACGTCAAACCCAAACTTCGACGACTCCGGTCGCTTACGCTCCCGGCTCGCGGTCTACATCGACTACTTCGCCCCGACCAGGTCGGCCTTCTTCTTTGCGGCCACGACTTCTTCTTGAATGCTCGCAGGTACGCGGCGGTACTTGCTGAATTCCATCGAGAAAGTGCCTTGGCCTTGCGTCATGCTGCGCAGGTCGGTCGAGTAGCCGAACAGTTCCGCCAGCGGCACTTCGGCTTCGATCACCGAGGTCGTGGCGTTCATTTCCGTGCCGATGATCAAGCCGCGCCGGCTCGTGAGTTCGCCGGCCACGGTACCTTGGAAATTCGTCGGCACTTCGACTTCGAGCTTCATCACCGGTTCGAGCAACACGGGCTTCATCTTCATGAAGTACTCGCGGAAGCACTCTTGCGCGGTGAGTTGGAACGCCATGTCGGACGAGTCGACGTCGTGGTACGAACCGTCTTTCAGGACGACCTGCAACCCGACGAGCGGGAAGCCGGCGACCGGGCCTTTATTCATGCAGGCCTTGAAGCCCTTCTCGACCGACGGGATGTATTCGCGCGGAATACGACCTTGGACGACCTCATCGACGAAGATGTAGGTTTCCGTGGCGTCTTCCGGCAACACTTCCAGCGTCCCCTTGATATGGCCGTATTGGCCGGAACCGCCGGTTTGCTTCTTGCGCTTGTGATCGAAGTCGACGTTTTGAGTCGGGGCTTCGCGGTAGCTGACCTTCGGCGCGCCGACGACCACGTCTACCTTGTATTCGCGCTTGATGCGTTCGACGTAAATATCGAGGTGCAACTCACCCATGCCCGCGATGAGCGTTTCGGAGGTTTCTTCATCGCTGGAAACGCGGAACGTGGGGTCTTCCTTCATGAAGCGCTGGAGCGCCTTCGTGAGCTTGTCGCCGCCGTCGCGGCTGGCCGGGGCCACGGACATCTTGATGACCGGTTCCGGCACGAACATATTTTCCAACGAGCAGTACTTCTGATCGGCGGCGAACGTATCGCCGCTCGCGCAGTCGACGCCCATGACCGCGACGATGTCGCCCGGCCCGGCCGAATCGATTTCCTCACGCTTGTCGGCGTGCATGCGGACGATGCGGCTGAAGCGTTCCTTCTTCGTCGTACGTTGGTTCACGTACGTTTCGCCCTTGGTCATCGTGCCTTGGTAAATACGCATGAACGTGAGCTGACCGTACGGATCTTCCACGATCTTGAACGCCATGGCGACCAGCGGCTTCTTGGCATCGGGTTCGAGCGGGAAGGCTTCCGTCGGGTTATCCCATTGCTTGGCCTTCACTTCGCGATCGAGCGGCGACGGCAGGAAGCGCACGATGGCGTCGAGCAACGGCTGCACGCCCTTGTTCTTAAAGGCCGAGCCCATGAACACCGGCGTGAGTTCTTGCGCGTGCGTCGCGGTCCGGATCGTCTTGTAGATCAGGTCGAGCGGCACTTCTTCTTCGCCGAGCAGCAATTCCATCATCTCGTCGCTGAACATCGCCAATGCTTCAAGCGTGTTTTGGCGGGCTTCGGCGACTTCGGCCTTCATGGCTTCGGGGATTTCCGCTTCGCGGACGTTTTCACCCTTGGCGCCGTCGAAGAACAAGGCCTTTTGGCGGATCAGGTCGATTACGCCTTCGAACTTATCTTCCTTGCCGATGGGCAACTGCATCAACACGGCGTTGGTATCGAGCTTTTCGCGAAGCTGCGTGACGACGCGAGCGTAGTTCGCCCCAGTGCGGTCCATCTTGTTGATGAACGCCAAGCGCGGCACGCGATAGCGCTTCATTTGGCGGTCGACCGTCATCGACTGGCTTTGCACGCCGCCGACGGAGCAGAGCACGAGCACGGCGCCGTCGAGCACGCGGAGCGAGCGTTCGACTTCGACCGTGAAGTCCACGTGTCCCGGAGTATCGATCAGGTTGATTTTGTGCGGCGCGATGCCGAGCTCTTCATGTTCCCATTCGACCGTGGTCGCGGCGCTGGTGATGGTGATGCCGCGTTCGCGCTCGAGATCCATGTAGTCCATGGTCGCGCCGTCGCCGTCCCCCTTCACTTCGTTGATTTTGTGAATGCGGCCGGCATAGAAAAGGATCCGCTCGCTCAAGGTGGTCTTACCCGAGTCGATGTGGGCCGAAATGCCGATGTTACGGAAGTTGGCGAGGTCCATGATTTACTCTCGTCTGGAAACGAAACGCCCTTGGGGGGAAACAAATGGGAAGGAACACGTCGGACAACGAACCAATCTCAACCGTGTCGCAGGCCCAATGCTCGGAGCATTGTCGCCGGCGGCGCCGTTGTGAACGCTAAAATACTACGAGGGTGGCCGGCGGATCGTTCACTTCGGTGAGCCTAAACCGCCTCACCAAAACGACTCTGCCGAACCCAAACCAACCAACCCCTCGTCCGACGCGATTGTTGGCGCCGGGCCCTTTCGAACAAAGCCTCCGTCAGGATGCGCCGAAACTTCCGGACACCCGCAACGTTTTTCCGAGGCTCGGCCGTCCGTGGCGTTCCGCGATGCTCGTCGTAACTTGCTACGGCTTCCGTGCCTACGTCAATCGCGGGTTCCTCCCAGGGCGATGCGAGGTGGAGGAACCGATTGATTCTATGGTAAACAATTCCGCCCGGCGGCAAAGGTCAAATCAGGGGAACGAGCCCCCGACCGACGCCGCGCCGGGTGATTGTGTCCCGCGTCGCGCTCCCATTCGGCCGCAACAGACCGCTCACAGTCGACCGCACGGACCATCACAAGTCCTTTCGCACAGACACCTTACGGCACATCCCACAAGCCACATCACGTCGACATAGAACTTTTTACGGTGCCGCCCGTAGAATGAGTAATGTGGACGACGCATGCCGGGCAGGTGAGCCATTGCGTCGGCTGTACTGTGGGCGACACCAACTGTCGCCTTAGGTGAGCTTTTAGTGGTCTGCAGTTTTCGGATTTACGGCAACTAGCATGCGGCTCCTCGGTAAACTCCCGGTGATCGTAGCCGTTGCGACCTTGGCTTTGCAGCCGATGGTCGTCTTTGCGAAGCCGTGCGTTTGCCGCGCGCCCGACGACGCTGCGAACGTTCGAGCCCACGCGACCGCACAGTCCGCAACTTCGCGAGAAGCCGTCGCCGGTAGCGGGGCAGCGGAGGTCCGCAGTTGCTGTGCGCAACGACACGAGGGAGTCGCGACGGCTACGAAACGCGTCGATGATCTTCACCGCGTTCATTTCGGTGCGTGTTCGCTGAAGAATTCTGTTCACGCGCTCGGCGAATGCTGTTGCGTGACGAAGGCCCCCGAATCGGCGACGCCGCCGAGTTTTGCCGCGACGCTAGAGTCACCGACGGCTCACTGGTTCGCGTACGTACCGAACTTAGCGGAAAGCTGTTCGGATAACTCTCGCCTGTCGGCCTTGCGATTCGGCTCGCCCGCCGAACTCGCATATTCTTCGCACCCGACGCTCTCGATTCTTTATTGCGTGTGGCGGAATTAATCAATCTCGATCGCAACGACTGCGTTTTTTTCGAGTTTGATTTTTTCGCTTGTCACTGACTTAAGGAATCTAGTTATGAAACGTTTCGCGTTTATGGCGTCGATGTTTGCCCTACCGTTGCTCGCCTTGGCCGGAGCTTTTGCGGCTCAACATCAAGCTGCACCTAAGGCCGGCGCCTCGGCTTGCGGTTGCACGGAGTGCCGTTGCCCCAATTGCAACGGTGAGTTCTGCACTTGCGAGATCTGCAAGTGCGGCGCGTGCGGCTGTGCGAAGTCGGAAGCCGTTCCGGCGACTCCGACAAAGGCCGGCTGCTGCTCGGCCCGGCAGGCGTAAGATTGCGGAGTAACTCGCGCCGCGGCTTCGTCACCGGACGAAGCCGCGGCGTTCTTGTTTCCTTGGCCGTCGCAAACATCGCAGCGACTACCGGCTTTTCGCGGGCGAGTTCTCGTGCGTGTTCACGGAGACGTCGAGCGTTTTGAGTCGTTCTTTCGAACCGTCCCCCGCGTCTACTTCCGAGAAGCGATCATCCAATTCGGATTGCGCGAGACGAATGAGCAGGAGTTTGTGCATCGGCACGTCTCCCTTTTCTTCCGTGAAGAATCGGTGACCAAGACTGCCGGGTCTGCTCGGCACGGCGCCCACCACGAGGAACTGCCCCTGGGTAAGATCCGCGGCGATTCGTAGGTCGGCGAACACTTCGTGCGGCGGGCCGAACTCGACTTTGAACATTCCTTCGCCCGGCACAAATCGCTTCTGCGCGACGCCGTGCTCCAGTTCCGGTATCAGTTCAATTCGCGCCCCGCCGTCGCCGTTGAGAAAGGCTCGAGTTGCGAAGAGTCCCAGCACGTCGCGATAGGTTCGGCCTTTCGGTTGGCCGTCGACGCCTAACATGAGCAGCGACATCTCCGGCACGCGCTCGGTTTCGCCCATCGTCAGAATGTTTGAGCGACGTCCGGCCTGCAGCCGTAGCAAGCGACGCTTCATTTTCGGTTGCTTATCGAGCTCGACGGATTCCGGCGCCGCGCCGTCGCTTTCCGTCGGCTTCTCCGCCAGCCGAATCTGCTTCTCGATCGCCGTCGGCAGCGGGCCGCTGAGAATACCGGCCCGAATGCCGTTGCCGGTCAAACGAAGCCGCGCCTCTTGGGAAAAATGCAACTCGTCGATCTCGTCCCAAACGGGACCGTTGAATTCCTTGTCGTCGGCCGGATATCGCACGAAGAGCACGTCAAGCGTGACGGAATCTTTGGCCAACGTCGGCATCGTCAGCGGCAAATTGCGAACGGGCTCCATCGGCGTGCAGCCGCACAGGAGCAAGCCGAGAACGGTCGCCGCGAATATACCGAGACGCGCGTGTGTCAAAATAGTTGCGGCAATGAATGTTCGAGGGGCAAAGGTCGACGTCGCCGCCGACCGCGGCGAAGGGGCGGTACGATACCTTTCTCCCCCTACGCGGTCAACGCGACGCGAAATGCCGTCGTTTCGACGTCCTCGCCATGCCGGCACCGCAGGCGCGAAGGAAAACCGGCGTTAGGCGTCGCACGCCGCGCCGCCTAGTCCGCCATGCCCTAAACTATCAAGACGACGAAGCCGGGGCGTCGCGATGCGCCGCCCGTAAACGCGGCCGAAACGGGCCCGAAGTTCGTCGAAATCGCCGTTTAAGAAATCATGCAACCCCGGGTCCGGTCCGCCGGCGAGCCATTCGGCGGCCTTGCGTCGCATGTCGAGATGGAATTTCTCGCAGCTGGCGCCATGAGCATGATAGCGGCCGGGAAAGCGGCGTAGATCGCCGTCGAACTCCGGCGACATGTGCCAGAGCTCGTGGAATACGACTGCGAGTTTTTCGGCGTGACTCAGGTCTAAGAACCTCGGCACGTACAAACTGAAAAGATAGAGATAGTCGCGCCCCAGCTCGTCGCGCGGCATCGGACAAATGGCCCATTTACGACCGCGACGGAGCGTCGTCGTCGAGCCGCCCGGAAACCGCAGCGGCGTCATCGTGGCCTGCACGCCGTACGGTCCGCGGCGACGCGTTTGGCAGATGCGCACCGCGGTGCGCGCCATGTCGATATGCCGGAAATCCGCGTGGGTCGCGCTGAGGTGAACGCAAAGCGCGTGGACGCGGTCGGTAAGATTGATGCCCGCGGCCGGCGCGTTGCGAGGCGTTTGCGATCCGATCTTCGGGCGTCGAATGGACATGCCGCACGCATCCTTGCCTTGGTCGCCGTACCAACTCCCCGCACCGACTCCATGTCGCGAAGATACGAAAAAGGGCGGACGTCGTAAACGTCCGCCCTTCACGAGAATCAAGTTCATCCGGCACGGGCGAAGACTCGCTTCGCCGAACACCGCCGAAAATACTATTTCTTGGCCGCGTCGTCGCCGCCTTCAAACGCCGGGGCGGGAGCCGCCTTTTCGGTGCGATCGCGGACGCCGACGAATTCCAACACGGCCCGCGTGCCCGAATCGCCGAGGCGCGGTTTGGCCAAACGCATGATCCGCGTGTAGCCGCCGGGGCGGCCGTCGAAACGCGAAGCGACGGAATCGATCAACACGGCCACGGCATTCTTATCGCCCAACATCACGTTGAGTCGACGACGAAGCACGACCGACGGACCGACGCTCTTCACCCATTGCTTGTAGCGATCGCTCTTGCGCCAGGCCTTCCACTCTTCGCTGTTGCGAGCGGCCTTGGTGCCGAACTCTTCCGCGGCGCGGCGTTGTTCGTTGGAGCGACGGGCGAGCGTGATGCAACGTTCGACCAGCGGACGCACTTCCTTCGCCTTTTCCAGCGTCGTGACGATGCGCCCCTTGACCTTCGGCGCTTGCGCCGGGTCCAGGTAAGAGTCCTCGTCGCGTTCCGTGAGGAACAGCGCGCTGGCCAGATTGCGCAACAACGCCCGCTGGTGGCTGGGGCTACGGCCTAAAACACGACCTTTTCTACGATGACGCATAACTCTTAAATCCGTGGCAC
>CAZWDN010000146.1:0-12235 GCA_964633125.1 uncultured Pirellula sp.
TCGATCGAGTCGGCGATGAGGTCGCGCGATTGCAGCGAGTAGCTCATCCCCTCGGTGCCCATCGAGATGCCGTCGCTCACGCCGATGGTGTTGAACCGCATGCCGACCAAGCCCGCCGCTTGCACCCCTTCCTTGACCTTGGCGGCCAAGTCGTTCAGGTGCATGTTGCAGGGGTTACCGTCGTACCACATGGCGGTGATGCCGACTTGCGCCTTTTGCAGATCTTCGCTGGAGAGTCCGGTGCCGTAGAGCATGGCTTGCGACGCGCCTTGGCTCTTCGGTTGCGTGATGCGGCTGCTGAATTTGTTCAATTGCGTCTTGGTCGGACCGGACATCGCGGGCATCTCCCCAGGGCGGCGGCTTGGATTTTTGCGAAACGACGATTATCGCCTACCTGACGCGGTTTGAAAAGCGGCGGCAAGACGCTCGGCGGTCTCCTTCGGCTCGGCTTCCGAAGCGACGTAAGTGCAAAAACTCGGTAGCGGTTTATGTCGATTCGAACGTGCGGGGTGCGTACATAAGTCGCGTTATGTACGCACCCCTTGTGGGTTTTGGGGTTGTGCGTACTTAGACACGGTTATGTACGCAGTGCGTACATAATCGTCGACGTAAGTACCGCATCGCGGACGCGACTTACGTCGACGTAATGGTCCGTTATCGGTCGCGCGGTTCGCGAAACGGAACGACCGACAAAGTACTCCGCAAGTTAGCAATTTCGCCCGGAGGTTCAAGGAAACTTTTGGCCGGCCTAGAATGATCGGCGGATGAATGAAGGCGTCGTTCTTGCCTGTTACCCTAATCCCACTCCCCGAATTTGGGTCGTCGCTGATCGAATTACCTTTCGTCGGGGCGAGGGGACCATGCCAGTTGGAAAACAAGTCATGTCGAATCGCGGTTTATTTTGTGTGCTCCTGGCGTGTTCGATCGCGCTGATCGTCGATTTGGTAACGGCCGCCGAGCCTGAGCGGCGGGAGTGGGCGATCGACGGCGCCGCGCGCGAGGCTCTTGTGTGCGCGCCCGACGAGGCTCGGGAAAAGCCGTCGCCGCTGGTGTTCGTGTTCCACGGGCACGGCGGCACCATGAACGCGATGCTCCGGCGCTATCAATTGCAGCGGCTTTGGCCGGAGGCGATCGTAGTCTATCCGCAAGGTTTGAATACGCCGGGCCGGCTCACCGACCCGGAAGGGAAGAAGCCGGGCTGGCAGCACAGCGCCGGGCACATGGAAGATCGCGATCTGAAATTCTTCGATGCGATGCTGGCCGACTTGAAGAAAGACTACAAGGTCGACGACAAACGAATCTATTCGACCGGCCACTCCAACGGCGGCGGCTACACGTATTTGCTCTGGGCCGAGCGGGGGGACGTGTTCGCCGCCGTGGCGCCGACCGCAGCCGCCGCGCCGCGAGAAATCGCCGACAAGTGGAAGCCGAAGCCCGCGTTGCATTTGGCGGGCGAGAACGACCCGCTCGTGAAATTCGTTTGGCAAGAAGCGATCATCGCCAAGCTGCGCGAGCTCAATCAATGCGGCGAAGGGGAGCCGTGGGGCGAGTACTGCACGCTGTACCCCTCGAAGATCGGTGCGCCGGTCGTCACGTATATCCATCCCGGCGCACACGGCTTCCCAAACGGAGCCGAGAAGGTGATCGTGAAGTTCTTCCAAGAGCATGCGAAGCCGTAACGCATCGAGCGACCGGCTTGCGCCCGTGCTACGACGCGCGAACGATCGCGGCCAGTCCTTCACGGTAGCTCGGATACTGAAACTCGACGCCGATTTCGCGCACGAGTCGGGCATTGCTGATTCGCTTGTCGGCGGCGGCGCGCGCGGCTGCGGGAGAATCGGGCGTCGGTGGAACGAAGATCGGAGCGGGCGCGCCGAGCAAACGCGCGAGTTCGGCGTAGTAGTCGCGCCGCAGCGGCGGCCGGCCGTCGGCGACGCAATAGGTGCGCGGCGGAGCGACGGCCTGTTCGACGGCCAGGACCGTGCGGGCCGCGTCGTCGACGTGAATGAGGTTCAGGTATCCGTCGGCCGGAGCGTCGATTGGTTCGCCGCGGCGCAAGGCGTCTGCGCGCGGGATGCGGCCCGGCCCGTAGATGCCGGCGAGCCGCAAAACGACGGAGTCGGCGCCCAGCGGATGCGCCGCGAGCGCTTCTTCGGCGGCGAGGCAGGCTTTGCCGCCGTCGCGCAGCGGCCGGCACGGCGTATCTTCATCGACCCAATCGCCGACGGCGTCGCCGTAGACGCCGGTGGAACTGATGTAGACGAAGAGCGGCGTCGCGGAGCCGGGCGATGCCGACGCCGCGGCGGCCAGCGCTTCGAGCACGTTGCGCACGCCGCCGGCATACACTTCGCCGATCGAACGAGGCGTCGCGGAACGCCGATCGTAGCCGACGGCGAAGAGCACGGTTTCGGCAGCCGGCAGAGATCGCAAGGCGGCGGGTTCGCAGACGTCGGCCGTGAGCGTTTGATAGCCTTCGCTCCGTAACCGCGCCGCTTTGGCTTCGTCGCGCGTGACGACGAGGACCTCGTCGCCGGAAGCGCGCCAGAGCTTGGCGACGCGGGAACCCAAGTATCCGCAGCCGAAGAGGAGTTTCATCGTTTACGCATCGCGCGCGGCCGCCTTGGCGTATACCGGGCGGAGGTCGTCGAGGATGTGCTCAAGTTCGCTGGGGTCGATCGGTTTGACTAAGTGGTGCCTAAAGCCCGCGGCCTGCGAACGCTCTTTGTCGGCCGGTTGTCCGTAGCCGCTGATGGCGATGAGCACGATGTCGTCCATGCCCGGCAGTTTGCGGATTTCTTCGGCGAGTTGGTAGCCCGACATTTGCGGCAGGCCGAGATCGGCGAGCACGACGTCGGGGCGAAAATGCCGGATGGTCTCGAGGGCGGAGAAGCCGTCGCCGCAGATTCTCGTCTCGTGTTGCCAGAGGCCCAAAATGGTCGACATGCTTTTGGCGGTCGCCGCGACGTCTTCCACCACCACGATTCGTAGCGACGTGGGAGAGATTCGCTTCGGCGGCGACTGCAACTCCGGCGCGAGTGGGGGGTGTTCTTCCGGCGCCGCGGCGCGCGGCAGGCTCACGGTGAATTCGCTCCCGAGCCCCGCCCCGGCGCTACGCGCGGTGACGCTGCCCCCTTGCAGCTCGACCAGTCGGCGTACGAGCGTGAGCCCGATGCCGAGCCCGCCTTTGGCCGTATCTTGCGCGTGGCCCGCCTGCTCGAAGAGGTTGAAAATGCGCTCAAGGTCGGGCGGATCAAGGCCGATGCCCGTATCGCGAATGCGAAACACGAGCAGGTTTGGTTCCGCCTCGACGGTAAACCAAATGCGACCGGACGGGGGCGTGTATTTGGCGGCGTTCGTGAGCAGATTGACCAGAACCTGCGTGAGGCGCACGCGATCTCCGCGCAGGTAGGTCTTTTCGGTCGGGAGCGTCACGCGCAGATCGTGTCCCCGTTCGAGGATGAGCGGGCGCACGTTATTGAGCACGTCTTCGGCGAGCTTGCCGGTTTCCACGCGTTCCCATTTCAGTTCGATCTTGCCCGTCGTAATGCGCGACACGTCGAGGAGGTCGTCGACGAGCCGGACCAGGTGCTCAAGTTGTCCGCCCATCATGCGGTGAAGCTCGTCGACTTGCGATTCGTGGGGACCGCATGCGTCGAGCAGGTAGAGCGCATTGCGCAGCGGCGTGAGCGGATTGCGCAACTCGTGCGCCAGCATGGCGAGGAACTCGTCCTTGCGGGCGTCGGCTTCGCGCGCGTGGCGATAAAGCCGCGCGTTTTCCATCGCGGTTTGTCGCAGCGAACCGCAGAACACGGCCGTCGCGATGCCGATGGCTAAACTCACCAGGAGCGCGATATGGCCGCCGCCGAGCGGCCAGGTCATTGAGCCGCGCGGGTCTTCGAAGAGCCAAGTGCCGAGCAGCACTCCGCCGATCGTCGTAAGTAACGCCGGCGCAGTGCCGCAGCGCCAGGCGACGAATGCCGTGGCGATGAGAAAGAAACCGTACGAGCCGCGTCCTTGCATAATCGGATCGAACGCCCAGCGCATGGCGAGCGCCGTCACCAAGGCGACGACGGCGATTCCATACCGGCGCCAGGGCGTGGCGGGCAGGTCGAGGCCTGCTCGGGCGACCAACCAACTGCGCGGCTTGCCCGAGGAGGGGACGATGCTGCTTAACAGTTCGGCCACGTCACGCTTCCGACCGACGACGGATGCGGAATGCTGTGACGCGGAGTTCGACGTTGGCTGAGCGGGCATCGTGAAACGCGGAGTGCACGAAAGTACCAAGCGACGGGCGCGCTTGACAAACACACGCCGCGGCGGGGAGGGATAAACGGAGGGGTGATTACAGTCTAGCCCCCGATCGCCGAAATGACGATCGATTTATTTTGCCGCGACATCGTGTCGCGGTCGCTCAGTCGTCGAGTGCCCCGGGCTTAGCGTCGCCTCGCAGCGGCGATTCCAGGTAGGCGGTGAGCAAAATCTGCGCTGCCAGCTTGTCGAGCCGTTCTTTGCGCCGCTGTTTCGTGAGTCCTTGAGCACACAAGATTTCTTCGGCGGCGGCGGTGGTGAAACGTTCGTCAAAATAGTCGACGGGAATGCCCGTAATTTCGCCGAGCCATTTTCCGAATGCTTCGGCTTCGATCGACTTCTGACTTTCGCGCCCGTCGGTATGCACCGGCAACCCGACGACGAAACGCGTGATGCTTTCGGTGCTCACGAGCCGCCGGAAGTAGCCTGCATCGACGTCCAAGGCTCGACGCGTGTAGATCTCATACGGGCTGGCCAGCGTTTGGCTCGCGTTGCTCACCGCCACGCCGATGCGCACGGTGCCGTAGTCGATCGCCGCTAAGCGGCCCGGAGGTTGCGCGCTCATGGTCGGTTAAGTCGCGTGCGGGCCGCTTCGCTGGAAAAGTAGCCGTTCTTGAGAAACGTCGCCGTCATCGCGAGGCATCGTTCGTCGGACAGCAACGCCATATGACGTACCGGCACGACGACGAAGTCGCCTGCGCCGGCGAGCTTCGCTTCTTCGACGCCGACCGTGCCGTCGTCGTCGCCGGGGATGCCGTCGTGCCAGCCTCGGCCGTCTCCCTTGCCCCCGGCGATGACGCCGAACTCGCAAGCAGGCGTGGCGAGTTTGTCTTTGATTTCATGAAAGCGCGGACCGAGTTGTTGGCCGGCGTCGCCGACGGCGAGATTGAACAACTCGCGTCCGATCGTCGATTCGGCCCAGAGGTTGGCGCGCTGCGCGCCTTGATTGGGCGGGCCGAGCATGACGTAGCGCCGCAACCGCGGAAGCTGGGATGCCGGAGCATCGGCCGCAGCGCCGCCGTCGCCGTTGCCGCCGGCAGACGCTGGAGTGGGCGAGGCGGCGAGTTCGCCCAGCCAGTAACGCGTTACGAGATTCCCCATGCTATAGGCGACCACGTCAATTTCCTCGACCCCCTCCAAGCGTCGAATGACGCGATCCAGGGAGCGAGCGTGCGTCGGAACCGATTCACGCGTGCTCGGATAGCCGATTTGCAGAACGTCGTCCGTGCCGTGCTTGCGGAGATACGCCGCGACGTCGTCCATCGAGTGTCGCGTACGGGCCATGCCGTGAAGCACGAGCACCACCCGCTTCGTATAAGCTTTCGGAGGGTTTTCACGGCACAGTTCGGAGAGCTTCGCATGGCATTGGGCATAGGTGCCCCAGGCAAGACGTTCGTCGCCGGCGTCGAGCAGCCGATAGTGGCCGGTCGAGACGTTGCGCTGAATGCGGTACGTTCCGCAGAGGTGTTCGTCGGCCCAGTATTGCAGACCGCCGAGCGTCGGCAGTTGCCAATTGATCGGCGCACCTTCGGACGCGGCGGGACTTTCCGCCTGCGTGTGCCGGACCAAGAGCAACGAAACAATCGCGATGCCGGTCGAAAGATAACGGCGTACCATGCCTCGACAAACTCCCGCCGAGAATTGGAGGGGCGAATCAATTGAATTATACCGGCGTCAGGCCGCGACGTCGCCGGCAGTCGCATTCGTCGACTTAGAGCAGGCCCTCGTAGCCCCGTTCGGCCAGGATTTTCACCACGTTCCGGACCGCTTCCTCGTCGGCTTTGTCGGCCACGAGCGTGGCGTCGGGCGTGTGGACGATCAGGCAGTTTTTCAAGCCGAGCGTGACGACGAGGTGGCCGTCTTCCGTGCGGACGATCGTATCGGAAGTGTTCAGGCCCACATGCGGCCCGACGATCGTATTGCCGTTTTCATCGGAGCCGCGCAGTCGGGCCAACGCCTGCCAACTGCCGGCGTCGTCCCAATCGAACGGCGCCTCGATCACGACGACGCTCTTGGCGTGCTCCATCACGGCGTAGTCGATGGAGATGTTCGGCGCGGCGCGAAACTCGCGGTCGAGCACTTCGTCATACTCGGAACTACCGTAAGCGGTGGCGATCTGCTCGAGGTGCTTCAGCAAATCCGGCTGGTGAGCGCGCAGGGCGTCGATGATGATGTCGGCCCGCCAGACGAACATGCCGGAATTCCAGAAGTAATTGCCGGCGGTGAGAAACTCCCGGGCCTGCTCCAACTTCGGCTTCTCGCGGAACCGGGTGACTTGGTAGGCGTCGAGTTCGGCCGTGAGCGCTTTGAACGCGCCCTGCGGCGGCGAGATCGTTTCGCCGTATTCGATGTAGCCGAAGCCCGTCGACGGATACGTCGGCCGAATGCCGAACGTGACGATCTGATTGCGGGGCCGGGCGGCCAGCTTTTCCGCGAGGCTCACGGCGCGATGAAAGGCCGAGGTGTCGCGGATCGCGTGGTCGCTCGGCAGCACGACCATGACCGCGTCGCGATCGTCGGCCAACATGCGCAGCGCGGCCAGGCCGATGGCCGGAGCCGTGTTGCGTTGGCAAGGCTCCGCCACGTAATTGCTCGCGGCGATTTCCGGAAGCTCCGTTTGCACGGCGGGCATCAAACTCGTGCCGACCGCCAGCCAGGTGCGTTCGGTCGGAATCAGCCCGGCGATGCGGTCGACCGTGCCGCGGAGCATCGTGCGGTCGTCGCACAGCGCAAGGAGTTGCTTGGGCAGAGCGCGGCGACTGGCGGGCCAGAATCGAGTGCCGGATCCGCCGGCCATAATCAGAGCGTGGAGCATTGCCGTTCGATCGGGTGATGTAGGGGCGCGCGTCGCGCGACGCGCGGTCCCTCATTCATACTCCAAAACGCGCTTTGCTTAAATGCATAAACGCGATCCCGGCGTTGGTCGTCGCCGCGTGCCGGCCCGGGGCGACGGTGATTGCAAGCGGCGGAACCTATCGCAGGTAGGTTGCTTTCTCGAAACGGACCTGCGGCCCAAGCTTCTGCTTCAACTCCGCGGCGCCGCCGGCGAAGAGCGGACTAATCTCGACTTCGACTCCGTTTGCAACCGCGACCCCGGCCTCCCGGAGCAGCCGCGCGTGCTGTGCGAGAATGGCCGCGCGTACCGTTTCCGGGCTGTCGGTCTTCGCGCCGGGGGCGTTCTTCACCGGTGCGAAGGCTTCCGCCGGATCGACCTCGACGACCAGCGTCTTGCGCGCCGCCGGCAAGAGATCGAAGATGAACTTCTCGAACTTCAACGCGTTCGGCTCGTTCGGCTCGACGAAATTTTCGGCCTCGTCGACATACGGTACTTTCTTTTGCGCGATATGAAACGGCAGGCCGCCGGCTTCGGCCGTCATTCGCAGCAGAAAGTCGGCGTCGAAGACATGCACGGCGATGTTGCCGGCCCATAATTCCAGCGAACCGTCGGCCGAACGTCGCGCCGCATCGGCGGCCGGCAAGTCGCTGTATTCGATGATCTGCGTTTTGCCGTCGATCTCCGCGAGCACGCCCACGCGCTCGGCCGGATCTTGCTTCGCCACGACCTGCGTCGACGCTTCGCTCCCCGAGAGAATGTGGTGGCCGAGAAACGCCGGGTCGCACATCGTCACGAGCGGATTGTCGACCTGGAAGTAGAAGAGGTGCTTCAGCCCGCGCTCGCGAATGATTGCGGCGGCCGGGCTGCGCGCGAGCGCGGCGGGCAGGCCGCCGTGACCGTCGGGACTGAGCGCCAACGCGCCCGGCTCGGCCAGCAGTAGTTTGCCGGTCGCCCGATCGACGGCCGGCATCGTTCCCTGGCAAAACACGACGAGGTCTTCCGCCGGCAGGCCGAAGCGAGCGTGCCGCGCGAGAAACTCGACGGTCTCGTCGTGCGTCGCGGGACTGGTCATGAGAAACAGCGGAATGCGCACGCCGTAGCGCCGGCCGACCGCGATCAGCTTTTCGAACAGAATTTGAAACAGCGGGCAGTTGGATACCGGCCCGATCGGAAACATTCCTTTCGGATGGTCGAAGCCGAGACGCGTCCCCTGTCCTCCGGCCACAAGCACCGCGCCGACTTGTCCGGCCGCGAGCGCCCGTTCTCCGGCGGCGATCGCCTCTTTCGCGTATTGGGCCGCTTCGTGCAGTCGCACGGCCGGCGGCGACTTGGCCCGCGCCGCCGCTTGCGACCAATCGACGGCCTTCGACTCGCCCGTGCGGAGTTTCGCGAGCTGATCAAAATCGACCGCGCGGATTTGCTCTTCGAGCGATTCCCGCTCGGCGGCGCTCAGCTTGGTCCAATGGGCGAGCAAGTGTCGCTGGCCGTAACGCTCGACGAGTTCGATTAAATCGGTGGGATTCATAAATCGCGGCATCCGCCAAAATGGATCGAAAGTTCAGAATGCACAGTGCTGAATGCTGAACAGGAGACGCAGGTAAGTCTGCCGTTCAGCATTCGGCAGTCTGCGTTCGACGTTTCTCAGCTCAGGTCCAATCGCAGACCGTCGTAGGCCAGCTGCATGCCGGGCGGTAGCGAAGCATCCACCGCTTCGTGTTCGATTTCGTGGGCAATATGGGTGAAGTACGTTTGCTTGGCGCCGATGCGCTTGGCCGTTTCCACGGCTTGGTTCAGGTTGAAATGCGTCGGGTGAAACTTGTGCCGCAGCGCGTCGAGGATGAGCACGTCGAGGCCCTCGAGCAGCGGCCAGGTTTCGTCGGGGATGCCGTTCACGTCCGTGCAATAGGCGATGTTGCCGAAGCGAAACCCCAGCACGCGGAAACGGCCGTGATGGAGCCGCATCGGAATCACGCGCGCGCCAAGGACGGAAAACGGCGAAAGATCGATCGACTGCAGCGTGAGTTGCGGGATCGACGTTTGCGCGTTCTCCGCGTCGGGATGAAACGCGTAGTCGAACGAAGTGCGAATGCGCTGCTCGACGGCCGGTTCGCAATAGAGCGGCAGCCGACGGCCGAGGTAGTAAGGAAACACCCGGAGGTCGTCGAGCCCGAACAGATGATCGGCATGTTCGTGTGTATAGAGCACGGCATGGACGAGACCGATCCGCTCGCGCAACAACTGAAATCGCACGTCGGGCGTGGTATCGACGAGCAACGTCCCTTCCGGTAGGCCGATCGCCAAGCTGCAGCGCGTGCGGTTGTTGCGCGGGTTGGGACTTTGGCAGACGTCGCACCCGCAGCCGATCGTCGGCACGCCCACGCTGGTGCCGGTGCCGAGAAATACGAGCTTTCCTTGCAAATCCGTCGGATTGCTAAGCGGCGTGAGAGGCATGCGATCCTTCGTGAATTGCCTTCGGATATGCTGCGTTTGTCCTGCAGGATGAAGTTTACGTCGTCACCTTCGCAGCGGGGCTAGTATCGTGCTAACTCCCGACGTCGACAAGGCTTAACGTCGGAAGCCCGCCGTCGAACCGTTATTGACCCCTCGCGCAGAACGCTATAAATTAAAGCCACGGAAAATCTTGCGCACACGGAAGGGTCCGACGAGGCGAGCCCCGTTTGGTCTTAGGCCAAACCTCCCAAGCTCTGCCGGCGTCCGCATCTCGCACCCCGAGTCCGGTGCATTCTTTAGTCCTCGGTTTGAATCGTCCCATGCAACAGGTTCTCAACGCGGTCGGCGACATTGCAGGCACTGTTTTTGGCGGTTTCGGCCGTTCCCTCGAACGCTCGCTGACGGCCTTGTTCGGATCGTCGAACGCTCGATATATCAAGAAGTTACAGCCGAAAGTCGCGGCCATTAACGCCCTGGAATCGAAGTACCAGGGAATGACCGACGAAGAGCTGCGCCAGCAGACGGTGCGCTTCCGCGAACGGCTCGCCGCCGGCCAAACGGTCGACGACATAATGGCGGAAGCTTTTGCGGTCTGCCGCGAGGCCAGCCGGCGATTTATCGGCTTGCGCCATTACGACGTACAGCTCATCGGCGGCATGGTCTTGCACAGCGGCGCCATCGCCGAGATGGCGACCGGTGAAGGAAAAACGCTCGTCGCGACGTTGCCGGCATATCTCAATGCGCTCGAAGGCAAAGGCTGCCACGTCGTTACGGTGAACAGCTATCTCGCCCGCCGCGACATGGAATGGATGGGCCCGGTCTACATGGGCCTGGGGCTTACGGTCGGCGCGATCTACAGCGACATGGACCCGCTCGAGCGCCAGCGCGCCTACGTCTGCGACATTACCTACGGCACGAACAATGAATTCGGCTTCGACTACCTGCGCGACAACATGAAGCCGGCCGCCCACGGCGACAAACGCTTTCCGCCGAATGAGCAGCAAGTCCAGCGTCCGCTCCATTACGCAATTATTGACGAAGTGGATAACATCCTCGTCGACGAAGCCCGGACCCCGCTCATTATTTCCGGTCCCGCGCACGACGACGTCGAGCGCTATACGAAGGCGGACAAGATCGCCAAGCAGTTGCAGCGCGACGTTCACTTCGAGGTGAAGGAGAAGGAGCACTCCGCCCACCTTACGGAAGAAGGGATTCGTGAAGCCGAGAAGCTGGCCGGAGTGGAGAGCTTCTACACGGCCGGCAATATGGACTGGCCGCACCTGATCGACAACTCGCTGAAGGCGTATCACCTCTACAAACGCGACGTGAACTACGTCGTGCAAGACGGCGAGGTGATCATCGTCGACGAGTTCACCGGCCGCTTGATGCAAGGCCGTCAATGGAGCGACGGTTTGCATCAGGCCGTCGAAGCCAAGGAAGGGGTGAAGGTGAAGAAGGAAACGCAGACGTACGCGACCGTGACGCTGCAAAACTTCTTCAAGATGTACAAGAAAATTAGCGGTATGACCGGCACCGCGATGACCGAAGCCACGGAGCTTTGGAAGATCTACAAGCTCGACGTGGTGGCGATTCCCACGAATCGTCAGGCGCAGCGGATCAACCATCCCGACGTCATCTACCGGACCGAGAAGGAAAAGTTCGACGCGATTTGCGACGAAATCGAAGCTCTTCATCGCTGGGACCAACTCACGCTGGCCGACGATAAGCAACTGCTCGGCACGATCGTGCGCGAGGAGCCCAACGGCGACGTCGTGTTCCAACAGCAAGAGGCGAAGGAAAAGGAGACGTTCCCGGCCGCGAAGGTGAAGAACTTGCGGCGCAAGGGGCGGCCGATTCTCGTCGGCACGGTGAGTATCGAGAAGAGCGAGCGCCTCAGCGGCATGCTCTCGCGCCGCGGCGTGAAGCATGAAGTGCTCAACGCCAAGCATCACCAGCGCGAAGCGGAAATCATCTCGCAAGCCGGACGCTTCAACGCCGTGACCATCGCCACGAACATGGCGGGCCGCGGCACCGACATCATCCTCGGCGGCAATCCGGAAACGATGGCTTGGGCCATTCTGCAAACCAAGTACGAAACGCGTCTCGACGTGCCGCAAGATGAGTGGACCGCGCTCGTCGCGGAGATCGAAGCCCGCGAAAAGATGAAGCCGGAAGGGGAGTTGGTTCGTTCGCTCGGCGGCCTGCACGTGATCGGCACGGAGCGGCACGAGGCGCGCCGCATCGATTTGCAGCTCCGCGGTCGTTGCGGTCGCCAAGGCGATCCCGGTTCGTCGCGATTCTTCCTCTCGCTGGAAGACGACCTGATGCGCGTGTTCGCCGGCGAATGGGTGAAGAACGTCCTGACTCGGCTCGGCATGCAAGACGGCGAGGCGATCGAAAGCCGCATGGTGTCGCGCCGCATCGAAGGGGCGCAAAAGAAAGTGGAAGAGCGCAACTTCGACGTCCGCAAGAATTTGCTCGAATACGACGAAGTGATGGACGAGCAGCGGAAACGCGTTTACGGCTTCCGTCAGCAATTGCTCGACGGCGTGAACTGCAAGTACGTCATTCTCGACATGATCAAGAAGATCGTCGACCTCCGGCTCGAAGAAATGCTCGACGTCGATTACGGCACGAGCA
>CAZWDN010000147.1:0-12215 GCA_964633125.1 uncultured Pirellula sp.
GCTCCTTTGACCAAACCCTTCAGCTTACGGACATGCTCCGCCTTATCGGGCGGAATCACATAAATCGGTTGGAATTCTTCCTCGACGTTCACGCCGAGGTTGGCCCATTTTTGACCTTTAAACGCTGCCGGAATTTGCTTCGCCCCTTGGGGCAGATCGCGGACGTGCCCGATGCTCGCTTCGATGATGAAGTCGCTGCCGAGAAACTTGCCGATCGTCCGCGCCTTGGCCGGCGACTCGACGATGACGAGCGACTTGCCGGAGCCCGAGGGCTTCTTCGACGATGCTTTAGCGGCTTTCTTGGCCATGAGGAACTTATGCGAAAGAGGCTGAATCCGGGGCGCGCGGCGTCGTCGGGAACCCTGTTTGGGATTGCATTTACGACGACGACACCTAAAATCACGGCCGTCGCGGGGACAACCGTTCACGCTCACTGTTACCCTTGGGTTCCCCCCGCTGTCAAGGGTTCATTCGTCGCGGCGAGCGCGCCGTGCGCGAAGTTTCGACCGCCCGTTTTTCAACCGGTAAGGATTTCGGTTCACGATGGCCAGCCCCTTTTCGCTGTTTCGTAAAAACCAAAAAGTCATGATGGCGGCGCTGGTTCTCCTGGCGATGGTCGCCTTCGTGCTGTCGGACGCCATTGATTTTTCCGGCCGTGGCGCGGGGGGCGGAGCCGGGCAAGATCCCGTCGTCGTCGAGTCGAAATATTTCGACCTGAAAGAGTCGGATATCGACCGCGCCATCGGTGATCGATTGCTGGTGCACCAAATTCTGACGAAAGCCGCGTCGGAACTCCGCCTCAAGAACGAATTGAATCGCTTCCAGCAGCAGTTCCAAGGACTGCCCCCCGAATTCCTCCAAGAGCAGCTCGGGCGGATGCAAGCGCAGGTCGTGCAGCAGACGCACGCTGACGTCGTCAATTTCATCGGTTCGGCCGACGAAACTTCGGTTGTGGAATCGATTACGCTTGCCGATACGGCGCGCCGGCTGGGCGTACGCGTCTCCAACGAACGTGTGGAGGGCTTTATCTACAGCCTGGTGCCCGGCATGACGAAGGAGATGTTCGTCGACATTCTCAAGAAGCAGCCGCGGCTCTCGTTGGACGCGATGTACGACGCCTTTCGCCGGGAACTCATGGCCGATAGCGTCCGCAGCGTGCTGGCTCGCAACTCCGCATCGACTTCGACGCCGATCGACCGCTGGAACTATTTCCTCCGCAAGAACCTCCGCGCCTCGGTCGAGGTTTTGCCGATTCGTACGGCCGACCTGATCAAGGCCGGCAAGGTCGCGGAGCCGACGAAATCGGAACTGACCGCGTTTTACGAAAAATACAAATTCCTCGAACCGGTGCCGGGCTCGCCCGTGCCGGGATTCAAGGTTCCGCAAAAGGCCTCGTTCCAATACTTCGTGGCCGACGAAGCGAAGTTTTACGCACCGGAGAAAATTACGACCGAAGCCATCGCGGCCCATTACGAGGCGAATAAGGCTCGCTACCCGTACACGCCGCAAGACTTTTCCGAACCGGCTGCGACGACCGCTCCCGCCGCGGCAACGCCCGCGGCAGTAACGCCGCCGGCGACCAAGCCGGAGATGAAACCCGAGGCCAAGCCGGAAGCGAAGCCCGAGCCGAAACCGGAAGCCGCACCGGCGGCAACGAAGCCTGCCGCGGAAAAGAAAGAACCAGAAAAGAAAGAACCGGCGAAGCCGCAAGCGGAAAAGAAACCGGACGATAAGAAGCCGGACGATAAGAAGCCGGCCGACGAGAAAAAACCGGCAGTAACGCCGGATGCCGACAAGAAGGCCGACGACGCAAAGGAATCAGAACCGAAAGATTCCGGCTGTGGCGAAACGTCGGTAACCGACGTCGTCAGCTTCGACAACGACGATGCGACGAGCGATTGCCAAGAAGCCGCCGCCAAGCCGACCGCAACCGGCTCGGCCGTGAAACCCGCCGCCGCGCCGAGCTCTGCGCCTTCGGCCACGGCCGCAGCAGCGCCGGCTCCCTCCGCCACGGCAACCCCTTCGGCTACGGCAGCCCCGTCACCCGCGGGCACTGCCGCAGCGTCGGCCGCCGCGGCTCCCGTGTTGCCTCCGTCGCCGCTGCCGAGTGAAGACGTCATGTTGCCGGAAGACGTCCGCACGGGCCGCGAGCCGCAATTCGATCCGCTCTGGCGCGTCGAAGACAAGATTCGTAAGGAATTGGCCGATGCCGCGGCCCGCGACGAAATCAAGTCGATTTTCGACAAGCTGCGCACGCAACTGAACGATAAGTCCATGTCGCTCATCACCAGCGACCAAAAGAACGCCGCACTTTACACCGACGCCGAATGGACGGCCCTCGCCAAGCCGTATCCGGGGCTGGAAGCCAAGTCGACGGGGCTTGTCGATCGCATTCAGGCCGTCGCCTCGAGCGATGAGCCGGGCCTGTTCCATGCCACGATCAACGGCGACCTATTCGCTAGTCGCGAGTATTCGAACAACAGCACCTACATGCCGAACGAGGCCTTGGAAATCCCGACCGCCACCGGCGTCGACACGGCCGCTTCGGGCGAAAAGACGGTGCACTATCTCTATTGGAAGACGAAGAACGAAGAAGCCCACACGCCGGAACTCGCGTCGATCGAAGCCGCAGTGAAGTTCGCCTGGCAGACCGAGAAGGCGCGGAAGCTCGTCCGTGAAGAAGCCGCCGCTCTGGCGAAGAAGGCGCGCGAGACGCCGAAGCCCCTGTCGCAAGTGTTTCCGGATCGTGAAGTGAAACGAACCAATGCTTTCATGTGGTATGAAACCGACCTCTCCGGGGGCTTCGGGCGCGAACAGCCGACCCGGCTCAGCAAGGTTGACAACGTCGAAGATGCGGGCCCGGACTTTATGCAGACGGTGTTCGGTCTCGACGTCGGGCAAGTCGGCACGGCGATGAACAACCCGGAGAATATCTGCTACGTGATCCACGTGGTAACGATGGACCCGTCGCGGCAGAAGCTATTGCGTGATTTCGAAGTCGATCACTTCGAGACCTACATGCAGTTCGGCGCCGCCGACGCTCGCCGCCTCAGTGAGGAGGCGACCGAAGCGTTGATCTCCGATGCGGGCCTGCACTGGATTCGCGAAGCCAAGGCTCCGTCGCTCTTCGATCAGTAATCGAACTCGAAGAGCGGCGTTCCGGCGAGCGGCGGGGGCGATCCCCGCCGTCTGCGTTTGGTCGGCGCGTTGGAGTCGGCGGGGAATCAACCTTGCCGCTCGCGTTGCGTCGCTACTTCGCTTCCGGCTTGAAGACGCACAGGCCCAGCGGCGGCAGTACGACTTCAATCGAATACGGCCGCCCGTGCCACGGGATGTTCTCGGCTTGCACGCCCGCGCCGTTGCCGACGTTGGAGCCGCCGTAGTATTCCGAGTCGCTGTTGAGCACCTCGCGGTAGAAGCCGGGGCGCGAGACGCCGATGCGGTGCTTCGTCCGCGGCACCGGCGTGAAGTTGCACGCCGTCAGCAGGAAGTCGTCCGACTTCTTCGCTTTGCGGAGGAAGGCCAACACGCTTTCTTCCCAGTTGTGGCAATCCACCCACTCGAAGCCGTGGTGGTCGAAATCGAGTTCGTGCAGCGACGGTTCGGCGCATAGCAGCTTGTTTAGGTCGGCCACGTAGCGTTGCAGCCCTTGGTGCGAATCCCACTCCAGCAGATGCCATTGCAGGCTGGCGTCGTAGTTCCACTCGTTCCATTGGCCGAACTCGCTCCCCATGAAGGTGAGCTTCTTGCCGGGGTGCGTCCACATGTAGCCGAAGAGCAGCCGCATGTTGGCGAACTTCTGCCACAGGTCGCCCGGCACCTGGTCCATCAGCGAACCTTTGCCGTGCACCACTTCATCGTGTGAGAGGGGCAGCACGAAGTTTTCGGTGAAGGCGTAGATCAGGCTGAATGTGAGTTCGTCGTGGTGATACTTGCGATGGATCGGCTCGTGCCGCATGTAGCTGCGGGTGTCGTTCATCCAACCCATGTTCCACTTCAGGCTGAACCCTAGGCCGCCGATGTACGTGGGCCGCGAAACGTTCGGCCACGCCGTCGATTCTTCGGCGATCGTAAGCGTGCCCGGGAACTGCGTATGGGTCTGAACGTTGAGTTCACGGAGGAAGTCGAGCGCTTCCAGGTTTTCCCGGCCGCCGAAGCAATTGGGTTCCCAATCGCCCGCTTCGCGGCTGTAATCGAGATAAATCATTGACGCCACGGCGTCGACGCGTAGTCCGTCGATGTGGTACTTGTCCATCCAGAACAGGGCGTTCGACACAAGGAAGTTGCGTACTTCGTGTCGGCCGTAGTTGAAGATGAGCGTACCCCAGTCGCGATGCTCGCCCTTACGCGCGTCGGCGTGTTCGTAAAGGTTCGTGCCGTCGAAATAGGCTAGGCCGTGCCCGTCTTTCGGAAAGTGGGCCGGCACCCAGTCGAGCACCACGCCGATGCCATTTTGGTGCGCGTGATCCACGAAGTACATGAAATCTTCGGGAGAGCCGTAGCGCGCGGTCGGGGCGTAGTAGCCGACTTGCTGATAGCCCCAACTTCCCGAGAACGGATGCTCGCTCACCGGCATGAGTTCGATGTGCGTATAACCCATCTCTTTCACGTAGGCGACTAAATCGTGCGCGAGTTCGCGATAGGTTAGCCAGCGTTGCGGGTTGTCGCCGGGGCGTTTCCAACTGCCGAGGTGCACTTCGTAGAACGACATCGGCGCGTCGAGGCCGTTGCGCTTGATGCGCGCGCCGAGCCAGTTGCCGTCGTTCCATTGATACTTCGTGAGGTCGACCACTTTCGACGCCGTCTTCGGCGGGCATTCCGAGCCGAAGCCGTACGGGTCGATTTTCTCGGAGGTGAACCCGCCGTTCTTGACTTTGTATTTGTAGAGCGTGCCGTCGGAGAGGCCGGGCACGAAGAGTTCCCAGAAGCCGCTGGGAATGTGCTTCCGCATCGGGTGTCGGCGATCGTCCCAATTGTTGAAGTCGCCGATCACGCTGACGCTTGACGCGTTGGGCGCCCACAGTGCGAAGTTCACGCCGCGAACGCCGTCGACCGTGCGCACCTGGGCCCCGAGCTTTTCGTAGCTCTGCCAATGGGTGCCTTCCCCGAGCAGGTAAAGATCGTAATCGCTCAGCAAGGAAGAAAACGCATAGGGGTCGTGCATGGTTGTCCGCTCACCTCGTTCAGATGCCATTTGCAAGCGATAGGCGGGAGCCTTGCCCGACGAGTCGAGCGGGCAGATCGCCTCATACAAACCGGAGGGGTGAATGCGTCGCATGGCGTGCGATTCACCTTGCACGTCGTCGAGCACCCAGGCCCGTTGCGATTGGGGCAAAAACGCCCGAACGGCCACGGCCTTGCGTCCATCGTGTTCGACGATGTGCGGGCCCAGCAGTCTGCGGGGGTCTTCGAGTCGTCCTTCGACGAGGCGTCCAATCGTTTCCAACGAGGTCTGAGTACGCACGCGCGGTCCTTCGGCTTGCTGATGCTGATTGTGCTTGTGGTAACTGGGGGCGTCTAGGAGGCAGGCGGGGTTTCTACGCTCTTTTCGGGTAATAAGCCGCCCGAGCGTGACCTTTTACGTCCCAATACCGGCTGTATCGGATCGCAGGAAGTTACTCGATTTCGACGGTTTCCCGCCGACGGCTATAGCCAAACCCTTGGCATAACGCCTCTGTGCGGAACCACACGTGCCTGTCGGGAACGCTATAGAGGGCGTTCCCGACAGATGTCGTTCGATTCTCAATTCACCCATCCGGAGCCGCCGATCGGTGAGCCGATCGAACCGCACGACAGCGCCAACCCGTCGGCACGATCGCGCAACCTGCGGCGCATCCGATGCCAGGAGTTCTTCCAACGCTGCGTCGCTTGAGCGGCGGCATCGTCGTGCTCCGACGCGGTCGCCGCAGTGTCAGGCGTCTGTGCGTCGGCACCGCCGCCGAGGGGATGCGCGTTGTCAAAACGGAACACGCGGCGCGTTTCCAGCTTGTGGAAGGCCAGCGCCCGATCGAGCCGCATCCAAAGGTCGCGGTTTTTGATCGGTACCATTTCGCCGTACGACTCCCACATCCAGCCGTGGCGTCGCCATTCGTCGAGTCCTTCGTTGAGCACGCGTCGGACGGAGCGCGCGCCGGCGACCAGCGTCACCAGCGAAGGTTGATCCAACGCTTCCAAGGCTCGCACGACGGCCAACAGCTCGAGCCGTTCGCCGTGCAGGCCTGCTTCTTCGTCCGTTGCCGTGAGTTCCGCCGATCCATCGGCCGCAGTCAGAGCGAATTTCCATTCGCCCCGGTCTTCTTCTTCCCTCGCTTCGCAGCGCAGGAAGAAGTGCGGTTGGGGGGAAATCATAATCTGTTTCGGTTACTTTCTAAGTGCGCGAGAGGTGGGATGACGGGCAGGAAAGCGCGGTACCCACGAACGTCCGTTACAATCGGACCCTCGTTGAGTTGCTCCATCGAGCGTCGCTACAACAATCAACTATTCACCACAATTAGCTATCGGCAGACTCGCCGCGAACTTCGCAGCTTTGCCGGCTTACGCGACAAGTTTTTCTTCGCACGCCGTCGCTGGTAAACTTTGAAGCGGATGTAACGACGATGTGCTTTCGTGCGGAGTCGAAATCCACGGCTAAACGCAATTACTCATCCCTCATCACTCGCCACTATGATTTCCAAACGACTCTTGATGCTCGTCGGCGACTACGTCGAAGACTACGAAGCAATGGTGCCGTTCCAAATGCTCACGATGGTCGGCCATCGGGTCGACGCGGTATGTCCCGACAAGAAAGCCGGCGATACCGTTGCCACGGCCATTCACGATTTTGACGGCGCGCAGACCTATAGCGAAAAGCGCGGCCACAACTTCCGGCTGACGTTTGATTTCGCGAACGTCAAAGAAAGCGATTACGACGGACTGGTGATCCCCGGCGGTCGGGCTCCGGAGTATTTGCGGCTGAATCCGCGCGTGATCGAAATTGTGCGACACTTTGCCAACGCGCGCAAGCCGATCGCCGCGATCTGCCACGGCCCGCAGATTCTCACCGCGGCGGGAGTGCTCCGCGATCGCACGGCGCAGGCCTATCCGGCGCTAAAACCGGAACTAGGGCTATGCGGCTGCCGTTGGGCGGAGCCGTCTTCAGGGCTCGACGACGCCACGGTCGACGGCAACTTGGTCACCGCCGCCGCCTGGCCGGCCCATCCGGCTTGGATTCGCGAGTTCCTCAAGGTGCTCGGCACGCCGGTCGGGATCTAACTCTAAGGCGAGCGTCGAGCCGTCAGGCCGACGTGTCTTGGTCTCATGGCTTGCGTCACGGACTACTTCTTCATCGGAATCGTAATCACGATGCCCGCAGCGCGGTTTTCCGTGCTCTTGCGATTCGGCACGTGGCATTTGAGGCATTCGTTCGTCAGGCAGATCATGCCGGCGTACTGATAGACGTCGTCCTTCGTTTCGTCGTAGGTTTCTTGTCCGTCGGCGATCGCCTTCACGGCGTTGCGCTCGAAATCGTTTTGCGGCAGATGGGCTACGTTCATCGCCTGCCCGTTGACGGCCAGCCAGCGGATGTTGACCCCCCGCCGATCGGCCAGTTCGCGAAAGACGTCCTTCATGGCGACGCCCGGGATCGTGAGCGACTCGTCTTCGCGATAGTAGTAATGATGCACGGCGTGGAGCGTCGCTTCGAACGATTCGTGCAGCAGCTCGGCGGTTTGTCGGCGCGGGTCGGCTGAAGGAACGTCCACTTTCGTGTCGGCCGTGCAAACATCCTTTTCGTCCTTCGGCGCCGGTTCGCTACCGATGGTTTCCCAGCACAGGCTTGCGATCGTCAAAGCGACAGTGAGCGCCGCTAGGTGGCGTTTCATGGAGACGACTCCGGCGGAGGGGGGCGTGGTAGGCGAGGGACAAGGCGGGAGGGCGAGCGGAAAACGTTCGTGTCGATGAACGCTCTAAAAGTGTTTGATCGACCATTTCTTTTCGCAACGTAATGCCCGCTTTTTCGATCGTCAACGCCGTTGTCGGCCGCGGCGACGACGATTGTCAGCTTGGCACAAACGTGTGTCGCCCGCGGTACGTATTTGAGCGGCGTCGCACGGCGCAGAAAAACGCCCAGGGACGGCTGTCCCTGGGCGTTATGTCTTTCAACGAGCTACCAGCCGCTAGAAACTAGCAACGGTATTAAGCCGCCATGGCGACCGTTTTGCGACTCGACATCGGAATCACGGCCGGTTCGTCGTCTTCGATGGCCGGGGCTTCGCCGGTGATGCCCCAGATGAATTCTTCGACGATGCGCAGGTCGAGGGCCGTGGCGCTGTCGGCTTCCGGATGGAACTGCGTGCCGAAGGCGAACCAATCGGGACGGATGCTTTCGATCGCTTCCACGACGCCGTCCGGGCAGCGAGCCGAAACGGTGAAGCCCGGCGCGATTTCGTCGCACGCCATGTGATGCATGCTGTTGACGCGGATTTCTCCTTCGCCGTAAACGCGTTCCATGATGGTGCCTTTGATCACTTCCAACGCATGGCGGTGGTTCACGTCGAGTGGATCTTTGTGCGGCAGGCTCTTCGGCATGTCTTCGGGAATGTGTAGGAACAGGTTGCCGCCTTGCGAGACGTTGAGCAATTGCATGCCGACGCCCACGCCGTAGAACGGCAAGCGACGATCGGCGACCATGCGAACGAGCCGGCGATCGAACGTTTCGCGGCGCGCTTCCATCGGACGCACCGACGGATGGAGCATGAAGCCGTCGCGGCGCGGATCAAGATCGGCTCCGCCGACCATCATCACGCCGTCGAGCAAATCGAGCACGCGAGCCATGTCTTCGTCGTTCTCGAGAATCGGAATAATCACGGGCACGCCGCCCGCCTTCACGATCGCATCGTGATAGCCGGCGCAGAGGTAGCTCATCGCCGGGCCGTCTTTACGAGCCGCGCGATAGTCCATGTTGATTCCGATGAGGGGCTTACGGTTCATCTTCACACTCCTGTGGGCGACACATCCTGTGTCTGGGGCGATCGAGCAGAATGCGCGACCGCAGAAACACGCCTTGGAGTACGAGGCCGGACCGTGCAGCTGCGCTGCGGGAACCAAGCGGAGAAGCCGGAAGAAATTCCGAAGCGAACGGGGAAGACCAGCCGACCATTCGCGCCGACGTCGGAGAGCCGACAAGAGCGACGCAGCGAGGGCCGGCTCGGCAGCCGGCTGCTACGTCGAAGGCGCGAATAATTCATCATATGCGTCGTCCCTAACGCCGCGTCGATCGCTTACGGCTCATCCCGAGCCTGACGACCGACGCCTCATCCGATTGCTTGCCGCAGCGAGCCGCCGGAACGATATCCCTATCGATTGACCTCGCACTTGCGAACCTCGGACAAATGTCCTCGGGGAAGGCTCGCACGGGCGATGCGTCGAGTTATAGACGTGTCCAGATCATTTACAAGGAATTCGCCTATCTTGCGGTTTTCGTGAGTGCTTGCACACGGTTTGGTGCTAGCGCCGGCATGCCGGCATGGGTTGCCGGCTGGACGATCCGCGAAAAAGCCGCTAATTTCAGTGGTTTGCCGGGTCTTCGACGCGGCAGCATCGGGGTGAACGACGAGTGTGCCATGCGTGTCCGTTACGAAAACGTCTGCCTCGAAGCATTCGGCTACGATTTGCCGGACGAAATCGTCACTACCGACGAACTTGAACGCCGCCTGGAGCCGCTGTACCGGCGGTTGCGCTTGCCGACGGGCCGTCTGGAACTGATGACCGGCATTCGCGAGCGCCGGTTTTTTCCCGGCGATATGCCGCCGAGCGCCGCGAGCATTCGCAGCGGCGAGCGCGCGATCGCGGCCGTGGGCATCGATCGTTCGCAGATCGGCGCACTGATTCACGGTAGCGTTTGTCGTGACTTTCTCGAACCGGCCACGGCCTGCGGCGTGCATCGCGAACTCGGCCTGCCGCACGAGTGCGTGATCTACGACGTATCCAACGCCTGCCTCGGCTTGCTCAACGGCATTCTCCAAGCGGCCGACTTGATCGAACTGGGACGCATCGATGCGGCGCTCGTCGTCGGCACGGAAAACGGCCGACACCTCGTCGAGAATACGGTCGAGAATCTTAACGCCGCGACGACGCTTACGCGCGACGACATCAAGCTCTCGATCGCCTCGCTGACGATCGGCGCCGCGAGCGCCGCGGTGTTGCTCACCAGACGCGAGATCAGTAAGACGCAAAACCGTCTGCTCGGCGGCGCCGTTTGGGCCGACACCGCGCACCACGAACTCTGCCGCAGCGGCCGCGACGAAGCCCGCGCCGACGGCGTGCGTCCGCTCATGTCGACCGATAGCGAAGCCCTGCTGCAAGGCGGCGTCGCGGCGGCTTCGGCCGCCTACGGGCGTTTCCTCGCGACGATGGATTGGGCCACCGGTGACTTGCAAAAAACCGTTTGCCATCAAGTCGGCACGGCCCACAAGAAGCTGATCTTCCAAAAGCTCGGGCTCGACCCGGCGATGGACTTCAGCACGTTTGAGTTCCTCGGCAACACCGGTTCGGCTGCGCTCCCCATTACCGCCGCGCTCGGTGCCGAGCGCGGCCATCTGCAAGCCGGCGACCGCACGGCCTTTCTCGGCATCGGTTCCGGCATTAACGTCGTGATGCTCGGCGTCGAGTGGCAACCCACTCCCGTCGGCGGCAACGCGGCCGTCGAGTCGCCGGAATCGTTACAGTCGGCCGATTCCGCCGTTTCGCCCGCCGCGGCCGGCGTGGTTCAAAGGGTCGGGCCTCTTGTAAGTCCGGGAGTCGCTGCCAAGAATCCAGTATGAAGTTAATTCGGGTCGCCTCCGCCGTTTTGAATCAAACGCCTCTCGATTGGGAGGGGAACAAGGCCCGCATTTTGTCGGCCATCGAAGCCGCGCGAGCCGAGAAGGCGTCGATCCTCTGCCTGCCCGAGCTCTGCATCACCGGCTACGGCTGCGAAGACGCGTTTCATTCGCCGGCCTTGCAAGACACGGCGCTCGAAGTGCTGCAAGAGATTCTTCCCGCAACGAAGGGGATGATCGTCTCGCTCGGCCTGCCGTTGCTCTTCCATCAAGGGCTCTTCAATACCGCCTGCCTGGCGTGCGACGGCAAGATTCTCGGTTTCACGGCTAAGCAGTTTCTCGCAGGCGACGGGCTTCACTACGAGCCGCGCTGGTTCAAGCCCTGGCCGAAAGGAGAGCGCGTCAATGTGGAACTTGCCGGCGTCGACTATCCGCTCGGCGATGTCTACTACGACGTCGGCGATGTGAAGATCGGTTTTGAAATCTGCGAAGATGCATGGGTCGCCGACCGCCCCGGCAGCGAACTTGCGCTGCGCGGAGTCGATATCATTCTCAACCCGAGCGCGAGCCACTTCGCCTTCGGCAAGTTCAAGGTTCGCGAACGGTTCGTGCTCGAAGGCTCCCGGGCCTTCAACGTGAGCTACGTCTATTCGAACCTGGTCGGCAACGAAGCCGGACGCTCGATCTACGACGGCGGGGCGCTCATCGCTTCGGCCGGCGAAATGGTCGCCGCCGGCCCGAGGTTCACCTTTGCCGACGTGCGCGTCACTTCGGCGCTCGTGGATGTCGACGCCACGCGGATGAGGCAATCGCGCACCGGCAGCTTCCGTCCGGACTTGCGCGAGAGCGATTCATGCGTGGAAGCCGACTTCTCGTACCCGGATTTTTTGCCGGAGCGAAACGTCGTCATGCAGGCCGCTTGGGAACAAGGCCCGCACGTCAAAGAAGAAGAGTTCGCCCGAGCCGTCAGCCTAGCGCTCTTCGACTACATGCGCAAGAGCCGCTCCAACGGCTTCGTCCTGTCGCTGAGCGGCGGCGCCGATAGCTCGGCCATCGCGTGCTTGATTTCGCTCTTGGTCGAGTGGGGCGTGAAAGAGCTCGGCCTCGCCGGCTTCCTCGCCAAGCTCGCGTACTACAAGCAAGTTCAAACCTGCAAGACTCCCGAGGAAATCCTTGCGCGGATGTTGGTTTGCGTCTATCAAGGGACGGAGAACAGCGGCGACGTCACGCGCACGGCCGCTCGCGAAGTGGCCCAGGCGGTCCATGCGGAGTTCATGGACTTCGATATTTCGGCGCTGCACAAGGGCTACTCGCAACTGATCGAGAACGCAGTCGGGCGGCCGCTCGATTGGAAAACCGACGATATCGCGATGCAGAACATTCAGGCCCGCGTGCGTTCGCCCGGCGTCTGGATGCTCA
>CAZWDN010000148.1:0-7315 GCA_964633125.1 uncultured Pirellula sp.
CCGGTCTATATCGAACTGCCGCGCGATATGGTGAAGGTCATCCCGCCGCATGCGCCCGCCTATCGTCAACACGAGCCTGCGAGCAACGCCGACGCCTTGGCGGAGGCGGTCGCCGAGGCGAAACGCCTTCTGGCCGAAGCCAAACGACCGATCATCATCGCCGGAGTGGAAATCCATCGCTTCGGGCTCCACGATCAATTGCTCGCGTTGGCCGAAGCGACGCGGATACCGATCGCCGCGACGATTCTCGGCAAGAGCGTCGTGTCGGAGAAGCATCCGCTCTACGTGGGGCTTTACGAAGGGGCGATGGGGCTCGACGAAGTGACGAAATACGTCGAGGAAAGCGACTGCACGCTCTTGCTCGGCGCGTTTATGACCGACATCAACCTCGGCATCAACACGGCCAATCTCGATCCCGGCAAATGCATTTACGCGACGAGCGAACAACTGCGCATTCGGCACCATCACTTTCACGACGTGCTGCTCGGCGACTTTTTACGCGATCTCACCGCGGCGAAGCCGCAAACCGTCGTGCGGCCGGTGCTGAAGAAGCCCAAGATCGCCGCCGGGCCGTTTGTGCTGAAACCGGATGCGCCGCTGACGATCGCGCGGCTTATCGCGCGGCTCGACGACGCGCTCGATTCGGAGACGATCGTCCTCAGCGACGTCGGCGATTCGCTCTTTTCGACGACCGAACTTACGATGCACGGCAAGACGGAATACATCGGGCCGGCGTATTACACGTCGATGGGCTTTGCCGTGCCGGCGAGCCTCGGGGCGGCCGTGGCCCGACCGCAGGAGCGGACCGTGGCGGTGGTCGGCGACGGCGCGTTTCAAATGACCGGCCAGGAACTCTCGACGCTGATTCGTCACAAGTTCCACCACATCTGCATCGTGCTCGACAACAAAGGCTACGGCACGGAACGATTTCTACATCCCGGCGACTTCAACGAAATCAATCCGTGGCAGTACCACAAACTGCCGGAGGTTTACGGCGGCGGCAAGGGTTATGAGGTGCGCACGGAAGGCGAGTTCGACGCGGCGCTCCAGAAGGCCTGGACCGACCCGACGGTGAGCCTGATCCAAGCGCACCTTTCTGTTACCGACAAGAGCCAAGCGCTCGGACGCCTGGCGGAGCGGTTGAGCAAGAAAGTGTAGGAAAGGTCAGAACGCAAAAGTCAAAACGCAAAGCGCCGGAGATCTTTGGCGGATTTCCCCCGTTTTGCATTTTGCGTTCGTACTTCGAACTTAGTTCTTCGCGTCTTCCAGGCCTTGGAAGGCGGCTTCCAGTACGTCGCGGCAGCGTTGCGGCATGAGCCGGTAGAAGCGCTGTTTGCCGTCGCGGCGCGCCGTCAGGACGCCGGCTTCGCGCAAGCGCGAAAGGTGATGGCTCACCGCCGGCTGGCTTTGGCCGAGCTTTTCGCACAAGGCGCCGACGTGCAATTCGTCGTTGCGCGAAAGATGAAACAGAATGCGGAGGCGCGTGCGGTCGGCCATCAGGCCGAACATTTCGGCCCAACCTTCGAGCGATTCGCGTTGAAACGAGGCGGACTCGACGCGTTGTTCGGCCATGGCGAAATCGATCATGTTAATCATCCTTTGACGAAAGGCGGGAACGCGGCTCGGGGGGGAAGAGCGCGCGTCGGGCGAGCGGGCGGGAGCTAACTTTATCGGACGAGCAAACGGTTTTCTTGTTGAGCCCCCGGCGCTTTCGCCGGGGGCAATCAGCGCGGTCGCAAGGACCGCGGCTAAACGATTTGACGACTCAACTACGCGAACAGCTTCGTGACGGCTTGCGCCTTCACCAATTCGCGCGGTTGATTCAAGTGGTTGTAAACGATCGTTTCCGGGTCGATTCCCACGCCGTGGTAGATCGAAGCGAGCAATTCGCCCGGATGCACGGCGTCTTCCAGCGGCGCGCTGGCGGTCTTATCGCTCTTGCCGTGCACGTAGCCGCGCTTCACGCCGGCGCCGGCCACGATCGAGGTAAAGCAGTACGGCCAGTGATCGCGGCCGTCGGCGCTGTTGCCGTTGCCGCTCGTGCTCACGCCCTTTTGCGGGCTGCGGCCGAATTCGCCCACCACGACGACGAGCGTCTCATCCAACAAGCCGCGTTCATCCAGGTCGGCGATGAAGGCCGAAAGACCGCCGTCGAGCATCGGGCCGCTGCGGGTCTTCATCCGATCGGTCAGGCCGACGTGATGATCCCAGGAGTGATTGTCGGAGTTGGCGACCTTGGGCCAAATGACTTCCACGACGCGCGTGCCGGCTTCGACCAAGCGGCGCGCCAAGAGCAAGCTCTGGCCGAACGTGTTGCGGCCGTAGCGATCGCGGGTCTTCGCATCTTCGCGACCGATGTCGAACGCTTCGCGCGCCCGACCGGAGATCACGAGGTTCAGAGCCCGATCGTAGTATTCATCGAGCTTGTAATCGGCGACGGCGCTGTCGATGTCGGGCATGCCGGCGTCGATCATTTCGCGAAGCTTGGCACGGCGTTCGAGGCGCGAGGCGAACACTTCCGGACGAAGCTTCAAGTCGTCGACGCGAATCTTTTCCATCTTCGCCATATCCATGTCGTCGCCGTCTGGATAGAGCGTGTACGGATCGTAGTCGCGACCGAGGAAGCCCGCCGTGCCGGCCTTGCCGACGACGTTGCTCTCTTGCAACGGCCGAGGCAGCATGACGAAGGGCAGCATCGGCACTTCGCTCGGCTTCAAGCGAATGATGTTCGAGCCGAAGTTGGGGAAGTCTTTCGGCGTCGGCGGTTCGAGCTGGCCGGAAGGGCTGACCTTGTCGGTCGTGTAGCCGGTCATCATCTGATAGATGGCGGCCGTGTGATTGAAGAGACCGACCGGCGTGTAGCCCATCGAGCGGATCATCGTGAACTTGTCGTTCACCTGCGCGAGCTTCGGCAGGATTTCGGTAAACTGCACGCCGGGGATCTTCGTCGGGATGCTTTTGAACGCGCTGCGGACCTTGTCCGGCACGTTTTCTTTCGGGTCCCACAGGTCGATATGGCTCGGGCCCCCTTGGAGATACACCATCACGACGCTCTTGGCCTTGCCCCAACCGGCGCCGCCGTGCTTGCCGGCCGCGGCGTTGGCCGCTTGCAGGCGAAACATCGAGCCGAGCGTCATGCCGAACAAGCCGCTGCCGCCGACGCGGAGGACGGCCCGACGGGTCATGCCGAGGTGCGAATCGCACAAGTCTTTGCCTTCACGGCCGGGTACGACGAGCATGAGAGATCCTCCTGAGGACGAACGTGAGAGTACGCGAGTGTGTTAAGTGATTCGATTGCTTAGCCGCCGCAGCTATGCGGCGTACATTCCGCTCGCAGCCGAGCGGGCTAAGCGGGGTCGTTACGTTAGTGATTGAAAAGGAACGCGGGGCTATTCATCAGGGCCCAAGCCAAATCTTGGACGACCGTCAATCGTTTATCGGCGACTTGCAGCTTGCTCTGCTCGAAATCGTTGCGGAGCTGCAAGAGCGTGCGATCGATCGTGATCGGCAGTTCGGCCGTGGCCAGCGCGGTCTTCAAAGCGACGAGTTGTTGGTCGACGGGCAGCGGCAGTTTGGCGGTCCAGAGGGCCGTCAGTTGCTTGTCGTAGTCGGGGCTCGTGAAGCGTTGATAAGCGTCGAGTGCGTCCCACTGGGCGAGCGTCCGCTTCTCGGCGGGCGTGTTGATCACCGCGGCGACGTCGGCCGGCAGGCCGTAGCTGAGCGGCTTCGCGGCATCGGTGACCCAAATACGGAACTTACCGATGCTGAAACCTTGGCGGAACACGTGGACGAGGTCGAGCTTTAGTTCGACTCCTTCCTTGTCGGCGACGGGCGTCGCTAGTTGGAAGACGGCCCGATGCGCGCCCGGCTTCCCGCCGATCGCCCAGCCGTTTTGTCCCCCTTGATCCCGCTTGCCGTCGATGGCCGTTTTGACGCCGAAGTTTTCTTGCTCGTAGTCGGCAATCGCGTCGCTGAACTTCTGCGCGACCGGAGCCTTGCGGGCCTTCTTTGCCCGGCTCGCGGCATCGGCCAAGACGAACTCGCTCAACACGAAGTTGCGGCTGCTCAAGCCGGGGCCGAACGCCGGCAGGCGCTCGTCCGGCAAGACCTCGAGCATGATGCCCGTGACGTTGGCGAGGGACGTTACGCCCGTCAGGCTATAGGTCGGCTGCGCGTTGCCGTCGACCGTGAAGACCGTCGCGCCTTCGTTTTCGATCGTCAGCTTCACGGGGCTCGAAGCCTTGGCGGTCGCTTCCGTGATTTTCAGCGGATGCCAGAGCACGGTGTCGGACTTCACGGCCAAGCTCTTCTCCCAGGCTTCCTGCGAGCGCGGCAGACGACGTTCGACCGTTTTGAGCGCCAGTTCCTGCTTGGCGATATTGTCGAGCCGAGCCTTTTCGGCGGCGGCGACCTTCGGCGCTTGGGCCTTTTCGTAATCGGCCAGCGTCTTTTTGGCGGCGGCGATCGCGGCGACGCGCTCCGCTTCCAGCTTTTCGCCGATCGGCTTCCAGTACGCTTCGCGCTCGGCCAAGACCTTGGCCAGCGCGGCGTGGTCGCCGTCGATCTCGCCGATCGTCTTGCGGGCCAACTCAATTTCTTGCGGCGTCGCGTGCCGACTGAGCACGCGTACGAAAAGGCCGTCAATCAGCTTGGCGTCGTCCTTCTCGGTCGCGGCGAGTTTGGAGAGCGCGTTCTGCGGATTAACGATGGCGTCCGAAAGCGTCGGGCCGGAAATCATCGCCATGACCGGGCCGAGCGCCATGCCGCCGGTTCGTTCGCATTCGCAGGCGCTTTCGCGCGGCGGGCGTCCGAAGGTTTGCAGGAAGCCGCCCCCCATGGCCGTGCCGGTGTCGGCGAGTTGCGCGGCGCGCGTGCCGTCGGGATAGCCGGGGAACTTCGAAACGGTGCCCGTCGCGCGATGGATCGCGTCGTACAGCACTTCGGCCGGCAAGCGGCGGGCCACGGCGTGCGAGTAGTTCTGCTTGTCGTCGGCGTTCCACTTGTTCGACTTCACCGACAACTGGTACGTGCGCGACGTGCAGATCTCGCGCATCAGCGCGCGGGCATTGAAGCCGTTTTTCACGAACTGCTCGGTGAGATACTCGATGAGTTCGGGATTCGTCGGCGGGTTGCCGGCGCGAATGTCGTCGATCGGCTCCATGATGCCGATGCCGAACAGATAGCCCCAAACGCGATTGACGTAACTCTTGGCGAAGTACTGGTTGTCGGGCGACGTCATCCAGGCGGCGAGTTGCTCACGGCGCGTGGCCTTTTCGCTGGTCGCATACTCGGCGGGGAACGGGAACTTCGGCGCGGTCACTTGGCCGGTGCGGTCGTGCTTGATATCTCCGGTCGGTTGATCGAAGACGACCTCATAGAGCGGTTTGCCCCCTTCGACCGCCGTGCCCCCGATCGCGGCGCCCTTGGCGTTCGGGTCGGCTTTCAAACCGACTTGCGCGAAGTACGCGGCCGTTTCGTAATACTGATCTTGGGTCCAACGTTCGAACGGATGGTCGTGGCACTTGTTGCAGTTGAAACGCACGGCGAGGAACAGGTGCGTGGTGTTCTCCATCGTGTTGGCCGGATCGCGGAGAATCTTGTAGTACGAGGCGGCGGGGTTGTCTTTGTTCGAGCCGCCGGCGGTGAGCACCTTGCGCGCGAACTGATCGTACGGCGTATTGGCGGCCACCTCCTTGCGAATCCATTCGCGGAGCAGCTTGGCCCCTTCCGGACCGAGGAATTTCGGGTTCACCTGCAACAGGTCGGCCCACTTGTTCGTCCAGTGATCGATGAACGGTTCGCTGCCGATGAGCTTGTCGACCAAAGCATCGCGCTTCACGCGCGTTTCACGCTTGTCGGCCAGGAACGCTTCCACGTCTTCGGGCGTCGGCGGCAGACCGGTCAGATCGATCGATACGCGGCGAATAAAATCGGCGTCGGTGCAAAGGTCGCTCGGCAGAATTTTCATCTGCTTCCACTTCGCGGCCGTGAGGTCGTCGATATGGTTGTTCTTCGGCGGTTCGACCCATTGGAAGCCTTCGCGGTTGCCCATCACGGTGATCGTCGAGGCGGCGTATGAGCCTTCGTAACGGGCCAACACGGGGGCTTCGCCGCGGCGCAGGGCCGTGAGCAAGCCGCCGGATGCGGCGCTGATTACTTCCAGGTTGCCGCTTTCGATAAAGGCCTCGCGCGTGACGTCGCGGAGCTTGCCGTCGGCGTAGCGAGCGACGACCCGCATCTGCTGACGTTGGCCGGGCCGATCGATCACGGCTCCTTGCGGCAAGACTTCGATGCTCACGACGCGCGGCGTTTTGAAGTTGACCCTGGCGCCGTCGGCGACCCATTGGCGGACGACCTGATAGTAGACTTCGTTGGGCTTGGTGAGTTGGCCGCCGACGTGTGGCACGGCCCCGGTCGCTTTGAGCAACATGAGCGAGTTGTCCGGTGCGGCGACGTTCACGCGTCGCGAGGCGTGGTCGTCGGCGAAGGCCCGGAGGTCGTAGATCGGATCGTAGCCGCGGAGCGAAAGCTTGAACCCGTTCTTGCCGTCTTTCGCGCCGTGGCAAGTGCCTTGGTTGCAGCCCATGCGGCCGAGCACCGGATTGACGTCGCGAATGTAGTCGACGGCGAGCGCTCCGGAGGCTCCCTTCACTTCGCAGGGGACGGAGACCGACTTGTCGCCGAGCGTGATTTCGAGCGCGGCCGGACCGTCGGTCCGGGCGACGACGACACCGCCGGGGAGCAGTTCGACGTTCTTCGTCGAGGCGGCGATCTTGGCGATGCGCGTGACGTCGAGCGTGGCGCCGCCGGCGAGCTTGGCGGAGACGATTAATTGGTTGTAATCGGTTTTGCCGACGAGTTGCACCGTCGACGGAATGACCGACAGCGACTCAATCTTGGCGCCGGCCGGCAATTGTTCGGTTTCCATCTTCGCGGCGGGAAACACGGCGGGCGCGGCCTGGGCGACTTGCGCGGCGGCGGGCTTCGTGATCGGCGCGGCCGTGAATTGTTTGGCGATCGCGCCGTCGGCCGTGTTGACGATGCGGATGACGCCGTCGGCCCCGGCCACTGCGACGGTCTTCGAGTCGGGCGCGAAGGCCACGGCGAACAAGCCGCATTCCTTCACGGTCGTCTTGGCCAATTGCTTGACCGACTTCTTCGTGAACTCGTCGATCTGCTTCGCTTCGGCTTCCGTTCGTTCTTGGATGCGCTTCTCGAGAATCTTCTTCAGGGCGTCCGGCAGACCTTTGTCGTCGCCGTATTGATAGATGCCGATTTCGCCGATGCCGTCGCTGCTGCTGACGGCGGCGATCAG
>CAZWDN010000148.1:7415-12212 GCA_964633125.1 uncultured Pirellula sp.
ATTGATAGATGCCGATTTCGCCGATGCCGTCGCTGCTGCTGACGGCGGCGATCAGCTGGCCGTCGGCGCTGACGTCGACGCCGAAGATGCGCCCTTGCAGGGCCGGGAGCACGCTGATGAGGTTGGCGTCGTCGCCGATCACGCGCTTCGTGATGCGGTGGATGCGATAGATCTTCGGTACGCCGTCGGCTCCGCCGAACACGATTTCATCGCGCGTCGGATGGCGAGCCACGCTTTGCAGCCCCCCCTTGAGCGCGCCGGGCGTGATCGAGGTGATGTTGTCGACGAAGCGTTGCGTGTCCACTTCCGTGAGTTTTGCCGAACGGTCGCGGCTGACGCTGATCAGATGGGTGCCGTCGGCGCTAAATACCGTGTCGAGAGCCCAATCGTTGTGACCGCCCATGAACAAGGTTTGCTTGCCCGTGGCCGCTTCGATCACGCGGACGCTGTTGTCGCCGCAGCCGAAGGAAACGAACTTCCCGTCGGGCGACCAAGCGGCGCCGTACAGGGTGTCGTAGGTCACTGAGTGCGAAAGTAGCAGCTTCTTAGACGCGACGTCCCAGATCTGCACTTCGCCGAGCCGCGCAGGCAGGCCGCCGGCGACGGCGAGTTGCTTACCGTCGGGCGAAAATTTCACCGATTCGATCCGTTCGGCCATGCCGACCAAGCGGGACACGATGCCCGAGCCGTCGGCCTTGACGACGAGGACTTCATGATAGCCGGCTACGGCCAAGAGTTTGCCGTCGGGAGAATAGTCGAGCGAGGGAACCACCGGGGCGCGAGTGTACACGGGCGGGTGGGCGGCGTCGTATTTTTCGACCGTGGCGGCCGGCGTGTCGTCGACGGCCCCTTGGGCGATCCACTGCTTAATGAGGTCGATGTCCGTGGCCGAGAGGGGTTCTTTCCCCTTCGGCATTTCGGCCTTGCCCTTCTCCGGCGTGATCAGCTCGACGAGATAGCTCGCTTCCGGCTTGCCGGCGACGATCGCCGCGGAACCGCTTTCGCCTCCTTTGAGCAGGCGCGCGAAGTTCGTCATCTCGTAGTCGCCGGCTTGCTTCGCCGGCTGATGGCAGCCTTGGCACTGGCCCTGCAAGATGGGGCGCACTTGCTTATGGAAGCTGACCTTGGCGGCCGGCGCATCCGCGGCGCGCAGCGTCACGGGGAGCGCGGCGGACATCGTCGAGGCGAATGCCAATCCGGCAAACGCCGTCAGCGTGCGTCGAACGTTCCAAAGGTTACCGCGGAGAATGGAGCAACTGAGCATGAGCGCGAAATCCTCGTATCGTCTACGAAGAGACCGCTCGTGATCGCCGGGAACGACGGCGCCTAAAGCTTTCCCGACCGCGCAGCCCCGCTCGAGGAACCTTGCGTAGGGAAATAGCTCAAGCAACCGTCGCTCAACGCTGCCGGACGTGACGCCGGAGAGACACGTTAACCCGCGCGGGCAAGAAAGAGCTTGCCGCGATCCAGGTCGTGCGCGTCCGCCAACTTCACGTCAGCAAGCCGGGATCCGAGAGGCCTCGAAACCGACTCCAATGGACAGCGCCGGTCCACCATTCTTTCCGCACCGCGCCGAATCGTGCGAGGTACCTCGCGCCGTTCGTTCGATCGGGAGAATAGGGTAGCCGAGTCTTGGGAACCCAGCAGGCAGGGGCACGACACACTTACGTGCGCCGTGTCGGTACTGTAATACCGCATCCTACTCTATCGGCACCAACAAGCGAACACAAGACAATTCTATACAATGGGTCTGACAGGCCGGCGGTGCCTGATCGCGGCCGCTTCCGTGAATGCCCCGCGCCCCCGGCAGAGGGAGAAAATCACGTGGCAACTACCGGGCGATTCGGCGTAACCCCGTCACGTCAGCGGCCTTCCGGCACCGACGCTTCCCTGACAAGGAGGGCCCCTAGTGCCCTAGCAGCGTCAGAACAATCTCCACCGCTATCAGCAGGATTACGATCATTTCCATCAGCTCGATCCGGCCGGCCGAAGCTTGGTCGGAAAGAATCTGATACACGTCCTGCGCCGATTCGAGCGAACCTTTGATGCTCGACGACCATTGGTCGAGATGGAATCGCGTCGAGGCTAGGTGATAGACGCGGGCCAGATATTGATCGCCCACCAACTTCAATGCTCCGGCCGTGCGCTCGAAGAGCGCCTCGGTCTCCAGCTTGATGTCGCCCAGCACGCGCAGCGGCCGATCTTGCGAACTGCCGAAGAAGAGCAACCGGCGTTTGGCGAGCGAATGGATCAATCCATAGGCTTGCCCCAGCGCGTCGTCCAGCCGGCGATCGATCAAGCGAAATTCCAGCAACTGCAAGTTGGCGAACTCCAACGTACGCAACGTCTCGACGCAATCGCGATCGACCACGACCGCGGCGCCCCAATCGACCAGGACCAAGTCGCCGGGCGAATACGAGATCCGGCGACCGAGCGCGTCGGCAATTTGCTCCGCCGCTAAAGGACCGGCCTCCAAACGCAGCAAGCCGGCCAGCCATGCCCCTTCGTCCGTCGGCAAGCGCTCGACGTCGGCCCAACCCTCTGGTTCCAGGCGAAACACCAAATACTCTTCGACGAGCTCGCTCCAGGCGGGCGACTTGAGAGCGGGAAGCAACCGTTGATGCAACGGTTCGGCCGCGCTGCGAGCCGCACGTAGAGCGGTTTGCAGCCAAGCTTGGTCGCCGGCCAAAGCGCGCAGCTCGGCACGCGTGTGATCGAGCTCGATCTCGATGCGCAGATTCACGCCGCCGAAATCAAACACGGCCGCTTCGGCGCGGGCCTGCACGTTGGCGCGGCCCGGCAGTTCGATGACGAGGTCCGGCAGCGGAAACCGGAGCGGCGCCGGTCGATAGCCGATTGACGTCGGCGTCCGCGGACGACGATCCAAATCTTGCTCCTGCGCCGGGGCTAGCAGTGCCGCGTGCCGCAGATCGATTTCGTCCCCCCAATCGAAGGCGGCGTTCACATAGAGCGCGCCGCGCAGCGGAGATGTTTCATCGGGCAGCGGCGGCATGGAATTTCAGCGCGGAAGCAAAGGGAAGCGAACAATTGCGGGCGGCGCACATTCTACAATCGTGCCGCGCCGCACACCAACGAGCCTCTTCGGCGCGCCTGCGCGCTTTCGGCGGCCGCACGCCGGCGACGTTGTCGGTGTCGTACGGCAAGAATCCGGCCTGTTCGAGGAGTTTGTGCGAACCGGCACGAATTGTGCCTTCTTTCGCCGACGAACACACGTCCCCGCGAAGGAACTCAAGCCATGACACATGTCGCCAACCAACAAATGCATCAAGAGCATCTCCGCTGGAGAGCCGAAAACGACTTCTGGCGCGATGAAGTCGCCTGCTGGCAGGCCGAAGCCGCCGGAATGGTGAAAGACTTGCACGGCATCGAAACCGCGCTGCGTCATCACGAAGCGACGTTGGCGGTCCACGCCGGGTCGATTCGCCTTTATCAGCAAGACTTCGGGCAGCACGAGCACGCGATCGCCGCCGCGGAACAACCCGGCAACGCGCCTCCCTATCCCGCGGCGCCCCGTACGCACGAAGATGAACGCGAGGCGCAAGCTCGACTGCGAGAAGCGCACGACCAACTAAAGCATCAACACCAAGCGCTGTTGGCGCATTGGGCCGGCTTTCTGGAGAAGCTGCCGCGCCAGGCCCTCGCGGCCAAGCCCGCGAAGGCGGGATGCTGCGGCAATTGTCACGGGGAGAAACACGGCTAAACGCGCCGCTTAACGCCACCCCTTCACGGAGTCGGGCAGGTTGCCTTGGGCGTCAAAGGGCAACTCGCGCGGCTCCGTGAGTATTTCCAGATTCGACTTCTCGCGCGCTTCGCCGAGATACGCCTCGCTGCATTCCACCTCGCGGACGTCGAGCGTGTTGTGAATCCAGAGCAGCTTGGCGTGCGGCGGATCAGCCAAGCCGATCGTCGGCAGCGCCGTGTCGAGAATCTCGCGGTCGGTCGGGTAGTCGAACGGAATCATTCCCGCCGCCACGTGGCCGCCGGTTAGGCAGTTAATGCGCGTCTTCCGCACGTCGATCTGCTGGAGCACGCGCGAACGGCAAAATTCCGCCATGCCCAGGCCCGTGGCGTTGCCGTGCGTTTCCTCGGTGAGCGACCGCACGACGATCACCTTCACCTTTGGGAACTCGTCTTCCACGGCCTTGTGGTCGTTGTATTTTCGGCCGATGACGTTGGTGTCCATGCCGGTGCCGCTGATGTTCTTGCCGACCTGGTCGATCAATAGCAGGTGGGCCCGATCGAACGGCAGCCGCGGAATCCATTGCTTGGCCAGCACGAGCAGTTCCTTTTCGCGCGCTTCGAGTTCTTCCGGCAACACGGCGGCCAGCTTGGCCGTCTCCTCCGCTTCGTTCTCCACAATGCCGAGGCCGGCGACGATGCGACATTTAGAGATGACCTCCGCCGCGACGCTGCGCACGATCTGCGGGAAGCTGTAATCTTGAATCGCGCGATGGTACACCAGTGCGCCGGCGTGCTTGCCGAGACCGATGAGCATCATCTTCATCAGGCCGCTTTCAATGTCGCCGACGAAGCCGGTGTGCGGTTTCACGCGGCCGACGACCAGTACATGGTCGGCTTGCGACGCATGTTTGTCGAAGTGTACCGGAAACCCTTCGCGCGTTTGGCAAACGATGATCGTTTCCATGCTCGCGCGAATCGGGCAGCCGCAATACTCTTCGGTGATGCCGTAGCCGTGCAGGATTTCGATCTGCCCTTCGGCGGTGCCGCCGCCGTGGCTTCCCATGGCCGGCACGATGAACGGCTTCGCCCCGATCG
>CAZWDN010000149.1:0-12168 GCA_964633125.1 uncultured Pirellula sp.
GATTCCCGAGCGGCAGGATTTATTGAATGCCGTGCTACGCGAGAATCGCCGCTGGGTTCGGCATCACGCGGAAGACGTGTTGGCCGAGATGCGTCTGACGACCGATGCCCGCGGTGAACCGCAGTGCGACCCGAAATTGCGAGAGCGTTCGGGCCTGAACTACCGCGAAATGGTCGCCGCGGCCGAAGAGGCCCGCTTCGGCACGGCGTTGCTTTTCATCGCCGACGCGATCGCGCAAATGTTCGCCGACGTCGTCCAGCGCTCGCCGCGCCTGGCGAAACTACCGCCGGACGCCGGCCCCTCCCTCGACGACCTGCGCAAGCGGTGGGAACGCAAGCCGTGATGAAGTGATTGCATCGGCTAGATCGCCGCGCCGCCGAGCGGGTCGGCCCTGCCCTACCCCGCGGCGTCGTAGCGGTTGCGGAAGGTGCGAGCGATCAGCGTGAGGAGTAGGAGCAGCAGCACAAGTTGCACGGCGAAGTAGCCGGCGACCGACGGCCAATCGGCCGGGCGACTGGTCTTGCGGGCGCGCGCTTCCGGTCCGCCCGTCTCGTCGACTTCCAACGGCAAGGCGAACACCGCCGAGACGGGACTGGCCGCCGCGGTCGCGTGCACGACCGACGCCGCCGCGGTTTCCGCGAGATAGGTGCGGGCAAAATGATCGGCCGCCGGCGGCAACAGATACAGACAACCGAGCGCGAGATACGCGGCCGTCAGGCTCACGTACGACTTCTGAAAGCCGACCGAACAAAACAGCGACACGACCGAACTCACCACGCACGTCACCGCGACCACGGCCAGCATCCCGGCGAACGTCGGCAGGTTTGCGTAGTATTCGGGCACGAGTAAACAAGCGAGCAGCACCGGCCACATGAGGAACATGGTCAGCACGCTCGACACGCGCAAGCCGCTGAAGAGCTTGCCCCAGAGAATCGTACCGGGGCGGAGCGTGGTGACGAGCAGCAGGTCGAGCGTCCGCCGTTCGCGCTCGCCCGAGACGCTGCCGGCGGTAAAGACCGGGGCCGTGAGCATGTTGAAGAGCAAGACGTAGGCCAGATACCAGGGCGCCCATTCGGGCTTCAGATACAAGCAGGCGCCCATCATGGGCACGGCCAACAACAAGCTGAGCTGAATCACGACGCGCAGCATCAACGTGCCTTGACTGAAGAGTTCGCTCCGCAATTCTTTGTCGAGCACCGGATTGACGTCGTCGGGCAGCAGGTCGGAGCGCTTGGCGGGCGCAAACAAGCGATCGGGAAACTCGTGGCGACTAATGACGAGTCCGACAGCTTCGCGCAGTTCCTGTTGCTCGTCGACGACGTCGCGTCCTTCGCTGCCGACGTCGGGCGGATACCACAACCGGCGCGCGGCGAGCGAGAAAAACAGCGTGCCGAGCGCCGCGGCAGCGATCGGCGCCGCGCCGAGAAACAGCACGAGGCGAACGGTCGCGCCTCCCGTGCCGAGCAGGTACCACAGAAACACGCCGACGAGCGCCGGCGGCAAGATGCATAGGTACGACGTAACGAGCGCCGCCGTGGTGCGAGTGAAGTATGCGCTGCAGAGCAAGCTCCAGAGCGAGAAGCAAGCGAGCGCCGCCAAGAGCGCGACATACGCGGCGAGCACTTCGTAGAGCGATACCCCGCCGAGCGGCAGGCAGAGCACGACGATCGGCGACGTCGACACGATTAAGAGCACCGAAGGCAACAGCGCCGCGGCCCACTTACCCCACACGATCTGCGCCGGCCGGAGCGCGGAGGCCAAGAGAAGTTCGTACGTCTTGCGCTCCTTCTCTCCCGTGAGCGTTCCGGCGGCGAACACCGGCGCCGTGAGCGACGCCAAGAGAAATTGGCCGATGAAGAACAAATCGACCAACCGTCGGGCCGGCTCGGGGTTCGACAACGACAACCGCTGCGAACTCGGCCAAGCCAGCGCCACCAAACCGCCGAGCAACAACAGAAACGCAGCCTGCAACGCGAAGGCGCGCGGCGACCGCAGGTTGGCGACGAGTTCGCGTTGCAGGACGGGATTGGCCACGGCTAGTTCACGGCCCCCTTCGTCACGAGCATAAAAACGTCTTCCAACGTCGGGTCGAGATCGGCGAACGAATGGAACCGCACCCCTTCGCGCGCAAACTCCTCGACCACGGCCGCCAGCGCCGCTTCATCGGCCGCGATCTCCACGGTGACTTTCGGGCCGTCGATCTGCAAGTCGACGAAGCCCGGTTGCCGACGCAGGATGGCGATACCGCGCTCCTGCTCCGCGACGAAGCGAATCTCGACGCGGCGATTGCTCTGAATGCGGCGATAGACGTCGTCCATCGGCCCGTGCAGTAGCAGCTTGCCGCGTTCGAGGATGCCGATCGACGTGCAACAATCGGCCAGTTCCGTGAGGATGTGGCTGGCGATGAGGATCGTCTTCCCCATGTTGCGCAACTCGCGCAAGAGCGCTTTGATTTCAAGTCGGGCCCGCGGGTCGAGGCCGCTCGTCGGTTCGTCGAGCACCAAGACCGGCGGATCGTGCACGAGCGTTTTGGCGAGGCAGAGCCGTTGGGTCATCCCGCGCGAAAGGCTGCTGACCTGCTCGTCGCGCTTACCGCCGATGTCGAGCAGCTCCATGACGTCGTTGAGAATCGTGCGGCGGCGGGCTTGCGGAATCTGATACGCGGCCGCGAAGAAATCGAGAAACTCCCAGACCTTCATGCCGTCGTAAACGCCGAAAGCGTCGGGCATGTAGCCGATGCTGCGGCGCACGTCCATCGGCTGCCGCGCGACGTTGAAACCGGCGACGAAGCCTTGGCCCGAGGTCGCTTGCAGAAGCGTGACGAGGAAGCGAATCGTGGTGCTCTTGCCGGCGCCGTTGGGTCCGATGAACCCGAAGAGTTCGCCCGGCTCGATGCGCAGCGTCAGATTCTCGACGGCGGTGAAGTCGCCGTAACGCTTCGTGAAGTTTTGAAGTTCGATCAAGGGAGCCTCGGTACGAACGGACGAAACGAACTAAGGGCGAGAACGATCCACGAGCACGGCGGGCAAAGTGCGTTCGTGCCGGCGCGCGACGACGGGGTACTCCAATCGGGCGACGACCAGCGTGCGGCGACTCACCTGCCCGGGGAGCGGTTCGAGGGCGGTGTCGAGTTCGACGTCGTCGGCCCAAGCCGTAAGGCGGAGGGCGTCGCCGATCGTGTCCGGCGCGGCGGCCGCGCGAAGCCGCTCGGCCGGATTTGTCGATCGTGGTGAGGAGTCGCCTGACGGCGCTTGTCGCGTTTCCAAATCGACGCTTTCGCCGGGGCCTATTCTGGCAACTTTCGCGAAGAACCTACCGCTGATTTGTACGTCGACGAGCGTCCACGGCGTGCCGTTTTCCACGCGGCAACGCCCTGGGGCGACGAGCGTGCAGCGGACCCGGCCGCCGCAATCGAGCAGTTGCTCCGCACGGTAGAACATCGTGGTATTCGAAGCCACGCGCAGCCCGGCCAGCGCCGCGCGCGAAGCGGCATCGCCAATCGCGGCATCGTCGCGCTCGTAGAGCATGGCGGAGTTGCGATCCGTCGCGGCGACGCCGGCCTCGGCGACCGGCAGCACCACGAGCGAAGCATCGTCGCCGGTAAAGCGGTAGTCGTGACCGAGCGAGTTGTAGAGGGCGCCGTAGCGCGTGACGTGCGCTCGAGCGTAGCCCGGCTGCATTTCGACGACGGCCACCTCGCTCACGGTGCGGACGAACCCGACGTCGAGCCCCGTGCTGTGGACGACGTAACCCGAGCACGCGACGGCAATCCACGGCGCGGCGAACCAGGCCCATTCCGCACGGCCGGCGCGACTGAAGACGAACCAGTTGACGGGCACCAGCAATACGACGTACACGGCGACCAAGCCGAGGACGAACCGCACGGAAGGAATGACGACGCCGGCTTCGGCGGTGAGCACGTTGCGGGCCGCTTGCGAGAGGTCGTCGTCATCGCGCCAGGCGGCGACGCCGGGACCGATCGCCGGCTCCGTCCCGCGCGCGAGGTCCTGAATGCCGGATTGCCGCGAGGCGGGGTCTATCGCCTGCCGGGCTCGAAGCTCGCGTCCCGACTGTCGCGAGGCGAAGCAAAGTTCGCTGGTCCGCGCCGGTTCGAACCAGGGGGTGCCGTCGGCCCAATCGCCTTGCGTGATCGGGCCGTCGGGATCGGCCGACGAGCGCCAGACGCGCGGCGGCCGCCCGAGCAGGCAGCCGTGCACAAACGAATCGTACGACGGCCAATCGACGAGCGCCGGCTCGGTCAGGCGAAAGGCGGTCACCACGACGTGGCCGCGCCCCGCTCGACGCTCGACGACCAACGGCATACGGTCGACGCCTTCGCCAAGCAAGGTTTGTGCGTCGTCCGTCGGCTGCAATCGAGTGCCGCGCCAAGGCGCCGGCCGTGCGACATGGGGCGAGCCGGCGACCGTCCAAGCATCGAGCGGCTCCAGCGCGGAAACGCCCAGTTCCGTCGGTCCGCTCGTTTCGGCGGGAAGATACGGTGCGAGGAAACTGTCGGCGAGAAGCGGCAACGATTCGGGACCCGAAACGATGAGTCGGCCGCCCCAGTGGAGCCAATCAAGCAAGGCCTGCCGCTGAGCATCGCTCAACCGTGCCGGATCGTACCGGTCCCACACGACGACCGACGTCGTGGTCCAACCTTCGAGCATGCCCGGCAAGGGGGCGCGCACCGCATCGTCGGCGGCCACCACGCGATAGTGGGCCTGCTGGTCGGGCGCGAGCGAACGTTCGTCGTGCGGCGCGGCGACGAACGGCAGTCGCGACCAAAAGCGATACGCATTCGGCGTTTCGGCCAGCACGACGAGGAGCGACTGATGGTCGCGAAGCGCTGTGATCGGTATTCGGGTATCGAAATCGGCGAGCAAGTCCTCGCCGAGCGTCAGTTGCAGTTGCCCGCCGCGCAGGAGGCTGTCGGGCGGCGGCGGGGCGGGGCCGATGCGATGTGTGCGCCCGCTCGACGGTTGCGCTTGTATTGCGTGCGGCTTCAGCGGCGCGTCGTAGGAATTGGGGGCGAACACCAATTGCTCTACGACGCGCAGTTCCTGCTTCGGGAAGATCACCGGCCGGCGGCTGGTCAGTCGCCCCCACGCGGCCAGCGACTCGGGTACGTCAGGTTCCGGCGTTAGTTCGGCGGTGAGCAAGCCGCGGTAGTCGGCTTGATCGGCTTCCCCTTCCACCCACAGGCTCGACCAATGCCCCGGCTTCACGAAGACCAAGCCCGGCCCCCAAGCGCCGGGCAGCGATACGGCCCTCGGCAAATGGAGCGGCAGCTTGCGCTCTTTGGTCTCGGTCGACGAAGGGGAAGCCGCGGCGGAGGCGACGCCTGAATCGGCGCCGGGCTTTCGCGCCGGCGCCGCCGGTTCGCGCAGCCATGTCAAGTAGACGGCGGCTATTGCCGCCGCCAGTGTCGCGACGAGTGCGTATCGGAGCCCCTTACCCATACCGTCAGTGTAGAGGCAGGGCCACCGGTCGGCGAGCGGGGGCGCCCGGACGGCGCGGCGATTACGTCAACACCGGGTCGAGCGTGTGCAGCGGTCGTGAGCGTTGCGTATCGAGAAATGGTCGTACGTCCACGCCGTCGACGCTCGCGATATCGATATCCGGGTACTGCGCCAGATCAATTTCTTCTTGCGACGGATCGGCGAACCGCTCGCCGCTCGGCGTGCGAATACATTGCACCTTCGGGCTCACCGGAAACCGCGGGTTGAAATCGACCACCACGGCCTCGATGCCGTTGGAGAGCCGCACGGTCTGGCCGATTGAGAACGGCGGAATCACTTCGTAGAAGGCCTGTTCGACGATCGGGTCGAACGCTCCCTTGCACCACGTGCGCATCTCGTGAAGCACTTGCACTGACGGCTTCGCCGGGCAATAGACGCGTTGGCTGGTCGCGGCGTCGTAGATGTCGGCCATCGTCGCGATGCGGCAGAAAATCGGCACCTGACGACCGCTCATCGGCTCCATCGGCTTGCCGTGCTGATCCAGCCGCTGGGGGTAGCCCTTGCCGTCCCAACGTTGATGGTGGTGGAGCACGACCTGCGCCGCCGCCGGCGGCGATTGCCCGCGCAGCATCTCGTAGCCGATCGACGGATGCTGCTTCATGATCTCGTACTCCTCGGGCGTCAACTTGCCCGGCTTGTTCAAGACCTCCGGCGGAATGCGCATCTTGCCGATATCGTGCAGCAAGCAGCCGAGCCCGAGGTGACGCAAGTCTTTGGCGTCACGAGGCTTCAACAGGCTGCGTTCTTGGATCAAATAACGTTCGAGCTTCATGCCGACGAGCAACGCCACGTAACAGACGTTGGTCGAGTGGCTCATCAAGTAGTTGTCGAACGCGTCGAGCTTTTCCAGCATCACGCGTCCGAACGAACTGTTCTTCAGAAAGTCGAACAGGCTGCTGATAGAGTTCTGGAAATGCACGATGTCGATTTCGACGACCGCGTTGCGCATCACCTGCTCGAAGTTTTTGCGAACCTGCGCATAGAGTTGTCGCTGTTGTTCGCAAAGTTCTTCGTCGATCACCCCTTCAAGAAACTCGAGATCGCGGCAGCGAACCCACACTTCGTAGATGCCGAGCTGCTTGAGCCGACGACGGACGTCGGGCCCGATCTCCATATCGCGTTGCAACAAATAGCGGTGCGGGTCCGAAGGCAACGGCACCGGCCGCGCCAAGACCATTCCGGGTTCTATTCTGTCGACTGAAACGCGAAGCATTGCGCATCCCAAGTTGAGCGCAATCCGTGCGCGAGCCGCCTCCGTCCGTGCAGAGTTCCGCCACTGGAAAGCTAGCTCGCGAGCGCTCGTGAGGCGCGGTCTTCCGGCGTGGCGCATAGGAAAACCTTGAATGTTTAACGCTATCCGCGTGCCGATCGCACGAAGCTTACGCCTTGTAGCGGTCGTGCGGGGGGTGAAGCTTGCGATAGTCGTCGGGCGTGTCGAGGTCGCCCGCCGTGCAATCGGCCGGCGAATCGACTGCCAGCCATTCGACCTGCTGGAAAAGCCGGTTGAGCCCTTCGTTCGGCCCTAATCCGGCTACATTCAGTTGCAAACTCCAAGGCCAAACGACCGGATGCCCGAAGCGCCCCGCGTGTCGAGGACGCAAGCAAACGCCCGGGCGGCCCTCGGCGGCTGCGAGCAGCCCGTCGATCGTCGTCGTTTGCAATAGCGGCAAATCGGCCGGCGCCGTAAGCCAAAGATCACCAACCTGCGGTCGATACCGGTCGGCGACATAAGCCAAGCCCAGACGGATCGACGCCTTCATATCCGGCGGCGGCTCCGACGCCACGACGACTTCCGCACCCGCGCGGCGTCCCAACTCCGTGAGCATCTGGTCTTCGGGATGCACCACTAAGACCACGGCGTCGACGCGGCTGCGGCGCCACGTATCAAGAACGTGTTCGATCACGGTCTTGCCGTCATCGCCCCAAGGCAGCAGCAGCTTGGGGGTTCCCATCCGCACGCTTCTACCGGCGGCGGGCAAGATCGCAAAGGCCCGACGCGCGGCACCGGACGTTTCGGCGCTCACAACGCCTCCGGCGGCTCGGCGTTCGCGGCAGGCGCACCCTGTGCCGCCGGCTCGTCGCGTCCCGGCACCAAGCCGCCGCAGTTTCGGTGGGCGATCAGCTCCGCCAAGATGCTCACGGCGATTTCCATCACCGTTTGCGAACCAATTTCCAGACCGACCGGCGCATACACCTTCGCGAGCGCCTCGGGGGAAACGCCTTCGTTCTCCAAGTCGTCGAAGATGAGTTTGATCTTCCGCTTGCTGCCGATCATGCCGACGTATCGCGCGCCGCGATCCGCCAAGTGATAGAGCGCTTCCTCATCATGGTTGTGCCCGCGCGTGACGATGAGGCAATACGTGTCGGGCGTGATCTCGATCTGCTTGAGCAGTTCCGCGAAGTCGCCGGTCAGCCGACGTTGCGCCTTCGGAAACCGCTCGGGCGTTACAAACTCGGCCCGATCGTCGGCGACCCAAACGTCGAAATCGAGTTCGGCCGCGAGATTGCCGACCGCCTGCCCGACATGCCCGCCGCCGACGATCAACAAGCGACAGCGCGGCAAGTTCGGCAAGTAGGCGACTCCTTGCACGGCCGTCGGCCTGGGGCGCGCCGCCAAGTCGGGCATGTTTTCGAGGATCGTCGCGGGAGCCCTTGTCGAAGCGGCATGCGTATGACGCGACGCCAAGACGCCGCCATGTTCGTCGAGGAGATATGTCGCCGTCGGTCGCAGGCCCGACTTTTCCGCGTCGAAGACGATGGTCTCGCAGCAACCTTGGCCGGCGGCGTAACGATCGACGAGCGTTTGAAAGTAGGGGGCATCGGCCGGCCCGCGGAGCGGATCGACGAGCACCTGCATCCGACCGCCGCAGATGAGACCGTCGTCCCAGCCGTAATCGCTGTTGAGTTGAAACGGCACGATCTCGGCATCGCCTGCGGCGAGCACGTCGAGCGCGCGACGCTTCACTTCGGCCTCGACGCAACCGCCGCCCAGCGTACCGGCCTGACTACCGTCGGCAAACACGAGCATCGCGGCGCCGGCCTTCTGCGGCGTACTTCCGCGCGTCTCGACGAGCCGACAATACGCCACCGGACGACCGGAAGCGAGCGACGTCAGCAAGCGAGGAAGCAGTTCACGCATGGATCAATGTCGAGTGCAAAATTCAAAACGGAAAGACGCGAACGCCGCAATCGTCATTTTGACTTTTGCGTTTTGACTTCTGCAATTTCTAAGCCGGTTCGAGAATTTGCAATTGTGTACCGACGACGATCGGTTTGACCTTCGCGCGGTACGGGCCCATGTGCGGAGCGACGAGGTGCGCTTCGAGCGCCGGTAGGTCGCGCCATTTCTCGACGATCGTCACGACGTTTTCGCGTAGCGGAATCTGGGCTCCGATCGCGGTTTTCGCATCGACCGTCGGGCCATATTCGATGCAGCCGTCTTCGGCATGCACGGCCGGCATCAGTTCGTGGAACGCGGCCAAAAACTCGGCCCGTTTGCCGGGCTGCAATTCGATAACGGCGATAACATGGATCACGGGTGCGGGGTTCCGTAGCGTGTGAGTCGAGGAAACGAGGCGGGACAAACATTCATTTACGTCGATTGGTCGCACGATTGCAAGCCGCCGAGCGGGGCTGAAAAGAAAAGGACGTCGCACGGCAAACCGTGCGACGTCCATAGTTTCAAAAACTCCTGCCCGGAACGCTCTCTGCGGCGTTCCCTACAGGCGGCGGAACAACGCTTAGTTGTTCCCCTGCCCTTCGACGGCGATCAGTTCGATTTCGAACGTCAGCAGCGCGTTCGGGCCGATGTCGCCGTCGCCCGTGCCGCGGAGGCCGTAGGCGTGCTCACCGGGAATGTAGACTTCCCACTTGTCACCCGGCTTCATCTTTTGCAGCACTTCGGTCCAGCCCGGAATGACGCCGTTAAGCGGAAAGCTGGCCGGCTGGCCGCGCTCGTACGAGCTGTCGAAGGTCTTACCGTCGAGCAACGTTCCCTTGTAGTGGGTCGTCACGGTGTCGGTGACCTTCGGCGATACGCCGGTGCCGTTGCCGCTCTTGATCACCTTATATTGGATGCCGCTGGGGAGCGTGGTGATCCCTTCCTTCTTGCCGTTGGCGGCGAGAAATGCGGTCGCTTCGGCCGTGTTCTTTTCGTACTGCTTCTTCAGGTCCGCATTGCCTTCCAGTTGTTGCTTAGCGGCGGCATTGGCCATTTCACGTTGCTTCGCTTCTTGTTGCGCGCCGAATTCCGCGATCACGGCCTGCATTTCGGCTTCGCTCAGCGCGGGCTTGGCGCCGGCAATGGCGTCTTTCATACCCGCCGAGAAGATCGACAGGTCGAGGTCCATGCCGTCGTTCTTCATCTGGCGACCGATGTTCATGCCGATCAGGTAGCTGACCTTCGACTTCAGGTCCTTCAATTCGGGAGCGGTGCTCGCCGGGGCTTCTTGAGCCGACGCCGAGCCGCTCAACAACAAGGCGACGACGGCGACGGAGAACATACGTTTCATGATTTACTTTCAGAGGTTAGGTAACGGAAAAAAGGGGACCCATGATTCTAGTGGAGGGGCCGCGCGCCGGACAAGACGGATGACGACCGCGCTCAAATCTCTATATAGTCGCAGCTGAATATCTGCGCCCTACGGTTATGTGCCCACTGTTTGGGAACGCTACTTCGCCGTTTTTCCCGCGCGGCGCTCCGTAATCTCGATCGCTTTGAGCATCCCGCGCGCCTTGTTGAGCGTCTCCTGATACTCTTCGGAGGGGACGCTATCGGCGACGATTCCCGCGCCGGCCTGCACATAGGCCTGCCCGTTTTGCACGACGCAGGTTCGCAGCGCGATGCAAGTGTCCATGTTGCCGTTGAAATCGACGTAGCCGACCGCTCCGGCGTACGGTCCGCGGCGATGCGGTTCGAACTCGTCGATGATCTCCATGGCCCGCACTTTCGGCGCGCCGCTTACGGTGCCGGCCGGCAAGCAGGCCTTCATGGCGTCGAAGGCGTCGCAGCCGTCGGCCAATTGACCGGTGACGTTCGAAGTGATGTGCATCACGTGGCTATAGCGTTCGATCACCATGACGTCGCTCAGTTCGACCGAGCCGTACTTCGCCACGCGGCCGACGTCGTTGCGCCCCAGATCGACGAGCATGACGTGCTCCGCCCGCTCCTTCGGGTCGGCCAGCAGCTCCTCGGCCAGCCGCCGGTCTTCGGCCTCATCGCGCCCGCGCGGTCGCGTACCCGCCAGCGGCCGTACCGTCACCTTTCCTTCGACGACGCGCACCATGATCTCCGGCGAACTGCCGACGAGCGTCACCTGCGGCAACCGCAGATAGAACATAAACGGGCTCGGGTTCACGATCCGCAACGTGCGGTACAACTCAAACGGCGGCGCCGTGAGTTCCGTTTGCAATCGCTGGCTGAGCACGACTTGAAAGATATCGCCGGCCCGAATGTATTCCTGGCACTTCGCGACAGCCGACTCGAAGCCGGCTTTGGTGAAGTTCGACGTGTAGGGAACGGCGACCGGCCCGCCGGTTTCAATTTCGGCCGGCCGTAGGTCGGTCGTCGGCTGCGAGAGCTGCGCGACCAATCGCTCAACCCGCGCCGCGGCTTCGGCATAGGCGGCGTCGAGATCGACGCGCCCGTCGGCGGCGTGCGGACCTTGCTCGTCGACGCGCGCCAGCGCGATCACGGTCATCGTCTTATCGACGTTGTCGAACACGACCATGTGATCGAAGAATGCGAAGCTCAGGTCGGGCAGCTTGCGATCGTCCGTCGGCGGGTTGGGCAGGTTTTCGACGTAGCGCACCGTATCGTAGCCGGCGTAACCGATGGCCCCGCCCGTAAACGGCGGCAACTCCTCGCACACGGCCGAACGGAGCGCGTCGACGCGGACCTTTAGTTCGTCGAGCGGGTCCGCACTTTCAAACTCGCGAACGGTCGCCTTGCCGTCGGCGGCGAAGTCCGTTTCGCGCACGTGGCGATCGAACGCTTCGAGCAGTCGGAACGGCCCGGCGGTAAGAAAGCTATATCGGCCGACTTTTTCGCCGCCGACCACGCTTTCGAACAAACACGCGCAAGGGCCCGTATCCAGTCGATGAAACGCCCCGACCGGCGTAAGCGAATCGCTCAAGAGCCTGCGGTAAACGGGTACCAAATGCACGCCTGCCGCCAAGCGGCGAAAGCGGTCGACGGCGGGCTTACATGCACTCACGCGCTACCTCGATGAAAGAAGGTTGCAGCTTAACTTCGGCCCGGGAACCGGACAACCCGGTGCGATACGTATCTCACGCATGCATTTCGAGTTGCGCCGGATACGGCAGACCTCGGTCGGAATTGACACCCTGGGCCTCACTGCTAGAATTCTGCTGGAAATTACGCTGTTTTTCGTGTGTTGATCGTTGGTCGTCGTATCGCAGGATGGTTGCCGATGAAATGCCAGAAGTGCGATAAGACCGCCACGTTTCACATTACCGAGCTCGCCGGCGGCAAGCCGAAAGAGTTGCACCTGTGCGAAGAGCACGCGCGCGATTATCTGGCCGAGAACGAACCCGCCGAAGAAGCGGCCGAACCGGCGGAATCGCTCGGCCAACAACTGGCGGTCGGGCAAACGGTCGAACAACTGGCCAAGCTCGATAAGCAGGCCTG
>CAZWDN010000150.1:0-12157 GCA_964633125.1 uncultured Pirellula sp.
CCATCTCTTCATCACCGCTCGCCTGGGCGTGTGCGTGCAATCTACCCATTCGGGTTAGTTGCCAGGATGAAGTGTCGAACAAGACTTTCCGCACGGCGGCTACGGCCCCTCCAAGGTGAATGAGTTCGCACTTGATTTCATCACCCGGCACAAAGATGCGCCGTTCTTCCTCTACTACCCGATGATGCTGACTCACGATCCGTTTCAGCCGACGCCCGATAGCCCCGATTGGGACCCGAAGACGGAAGGGGAAAGTGCGAAGCGGCACGTGCGGCACTTCGGCGAGATGACGACGTACATGGATAAGCTGATCGGCAAGCTTACGGCGCGGCTCGACGAACTGAAGATTCGCGACAACACGTTATTGCTCTTCGTCGGCGACAACGGCACCAGCCCCGCGGTGACGTCGCAATTTCGCGGCGGCGATTATCGCGGCGGCAAGGGAACGGCGAATGCCGCGGGAATGCACGTGCCGCTGATCGTCAGTTGGCCCGGGCACGCGGTCCGCGGCAAGGTGTGCGGCGACTTGGTCGGCAGCGTCGATTTTCTGCCGACGATCTGCGAAGCGGCGGGGGTGAAACTTTCGTCACCGACCGACGGCGCGAGCTTCTACGCGCAACTGCGGGGCGAAACCGGTCGGCCCCGGACGTCGCTCTATTGCTGGTACTCCCGCGACGGCGGTCCGACGCAAGCGGAATTTGCCATGAGCACGCGTTATAAACTGTATAAGGACGGGCGGTTCTTCGACCTCTCGGCCGACTCGCATGAGAAGCGGCCGCGGCAAGTGAAGGAACTCTCCGGCGACGAAGCCGCGGCTGCGCAGTTGCTGCAGGCGACGCTCGACGAATACGCCGACGCGCGTCCGGCCGCGTTGAAGAAGCAGAAAGCCGAAGCCGGCGCGAAGCCCGCCAAGCCGAAGAAGCGAAAAGCAAAACAAACTCCCGCCCCCACGAGTGCGAAATGAGGAATTCGATGCGAACCCACGGTTGGACGTCGGCGCTGATCTTGCTCGTATTCTCGTCGGCTGCGTACGGCGCCGACTCCGCGCCGCGCCGGCCGAATATCGTGCTGATCATGTCCGACGACATGGGCTATTCCGATCTCGGTTGCTACGGCGGCGAAATCGAAACGCCGAATCTCGACGCCCTGGCCAAGGGGGGCGTACGGTTCACGCAGTTTTATAATACGGCCCGGTGCTGCCCGACCCGCGCGGCCTTGCTCACAGGTCTCTATTCGCATCAGGCCGGCATCGGCCACATGACGGAAGACAAAGGCCTCGACGGCTACCGCGGCGACCTCAACAAGCGCTGCGTCACCATCGCCGAGGCGCTTCGTCCGGCAGGCTACAAGAACTACATGATCGGCAAGTGGCACGTGACGAAGTCGGGCAAACCGAAGAGCGAAGCCGATAAGCACAATTGGCCGCTCCAGCGCGGCTTCGATCGGTTCTACGGCACGATCCACGGTGCCGGCAGCTTCTTCGACCCCAACACGCTGACGCGCGACAACACGGAGATTTCGGCCTACGCCGATCCGGAATACCAGCCGAGCTCGTTTTACTACACGGATGCCTTGAGCGACCAAGCCGCGCGGTTCATCGCCGAGCACAAACGCGACGCTGAGGCGAAGGAGGGAGCGGAGAAGCCGTTTTTCATGTACGTGGCCTACACGGCCGCGCACTGGCCGATGCACGCCAAGCCGGCCGACATTGCCAAGTATCGCGGACGTTATGACGTCGGTTACGACGCCGTCCGCGCGGCCCGCGTGGAAAAGCTCCGCCGCCTGGGCTTGCTCGACTCTCGTTGGCAAGTCGCCGCGCAAGACGGCGGTGCTTGGAGCGACGTGAAGAATCGCGAGTACGAAACGCGCTGCATGGAGGTGTACGCGGCGATGATCGATTGCCTGGATCAAGGGATCGGCCGGATCGTCGCCGAACTCAAGAAGCAGGGCGAACTCGACAACACGCTGATCTTCTTCCTGCAAGACAACGGCGGCTGCGCCGAAGGAATGGGGCGCGAAGTGGAGCCGAAGATTCCGGCCGATGCCCCGCGGCTGCCGTCGCTGGCCGCCGACTTTTTGCAGCCCGATATGATTCCGAAGCAAACGCGCGACGGTCGCCCCGTGCGGCAAGGTCGCGGCGTGTTGCCGGGCGACGCCGACACTTACACAGGCTACGGCCGCGCTTGGGCCAACGTGAGCAACACGCCGTTTCGCGAATATAAACATTGGGAGCATGAAGGGGGCATCAGCACGCCGCTCATCATGCACTGGCCCGCCGGCATGACGGCGATCGAAACGAAGACGGAAGCTGCGGGGCGCCTGTATCGCGAGCCCGCGCACCTCATCGACCTCATGGCGACGTGCGTCGACGTGGCCGGCGCCAAGTATCCGCGGACGCACGCCGGACAAACGATCACGCCGCTGGAAGGCGTCAGCTTGCGACCGGCCTTGGCCGACGGCGCGCTAGGCCGTAAGCAACCGATCTTCTTCGAGCACGAAGGAAACCGCGCCGTACGTGACGGCCGTTGGAAGCTCGTCGCCAAAGGTCCGGCCGGTCCCTGGGAACTGTACGACATGGAAGCCGACCGCACGGAGCAGCACGATCTGGCGACCGCCAAGCCGGAGCGAACGAAAGCGATGGTCGGGCAGTGGGAGGAGTGGGCCCGGCGCGCCGAAGTGCTCCCTTGGATTTGGAAACCGGCCTACGGCGAACCGGCTGTGAAGCCGGGAGAGAAAGCGACGGCCGGCGGCGCGAAGAAGCCCAATAAGAAGAAGCGAGCGGCCAAGTGATGCGTAAGTTCTGGTTGGTCTTCGCGACGCTGCTCCTCGCGCTCGAGGCAAGCTCGGCCGCTGCCGCGCCGCGCCCGAACGTCGTTCTCATCCTCGTCGACGATATGGGCTGGGGCGATCTTTCCTGCTTCGGCAACACCGCGGCCGCGACGCCGCACTTGGATCGCTTGGCCGCCGAAGGGATTCGCTTTTCGCAGTTCTACGTCGCCGCGCCGATCTGCTCGCCGTCGCGCTGCGCGCTGGTGACGGGCCAGTATCCGCAGCGCTGGAAAATCTCGTCGTATCTCGACAATCGCGAAGTCAACCGCCGGCGCGGCGTGGCCGATTGGCTCGACGTCCGAGCGCCGTCGCTCGCGCGGTTGCTGCAAAGCGCCGGTTACACGACGGGGCATTTCGGCAAGTGGCACCTCGGCGGACAGCGCGACGTCGGCGATGCGCCGCTCATCACCGAATACGGCTTCGACGAATCGCTCACCAATTTCGAAGGGCTCGGCCCACGCTTGCTCGGCCTCGGAGATGCGCACGACGGCAAGCCGCCGAAGCGTCATGCACTCGGGTCCGATTTATTAGGACGCGGGCCGATCATCTGGTACGACCGCGCGCAGCTCACGGCCGGCTACGTCGGCGCGGCGACGGCGTTTCTCGACCAGGCCGCGGCCGCCGGCAAACCGTGCTACGTGAACCTCTGGCCCGACGACGTCCACTCGCCGTACTATCCGCCCGAAGCGCGCCGCGGCGAAGGGAAACGCGCGCTCTATCACGGCGTGTTGGAAACGATGGACGAGCAGCTCGGCGCGTTGTTCGACCACGTGCGCAAGTCGCCGAAGCTCCGCGACAACACGCTCATTCTGTTTTGCTCCGACAACGGGCACGAGCCGGGCGCAGGTTCGGCCGGGCCGCTGCGCGGCGCGAAGACCACGCTCTACGAAGGGGGCGTTCGGTCGCCGCTCATCGTGTGGGCTCCAGGCCTCATGGGGCCGAAGGTCGCCGGCCGGCACGATGCGAAGTCGGTGTTCGCGGCGATGGACCTCGTGCCGTCGGTCTTGGCGATTGCCGGCGTGCCGCACCCTGAGGACGTCGACTTCGACGGCGAAGATCTGAGCGCGACGCTCCTCGGCAAACGCGCCGACTCGCGCACCGCGCCGATCTTTTGGCGGCGTCCGCCCGATCGCAAGTCGTGGCCCGCGCAAGGCCTGGGCCCCCAGCCCGACTTGGCCGTGCGCGCCGGCCCTTGGAAACTGCTGTGCAATTACGATGGGAGCGGGGCCGAACTGTATCACATTGTGAGCGACCCCGGCGAACAGGCGAACGTCGCCGGGCGCGAGCCGGCGGAAGTCGAGCGCTTGACGCAGCTCGTGCTGGCTTGGCATCGCGCCATGCCGGCCGACGCCGGCCCGACGCTTGCGGCGGAGGGACGGAAGTAGCGGAGTCGGGCAAGTAGTCGACCGCGGCAAGGGCGCTCGACGTCATTGCCGGCATCGGCAAACCGTGCTTCTATCGCCGCCGGCGACTTGCTACCATCGCGACCCCTTCAGGCGCGGGTTCGCTCGCGCTTCACGTTGCCCGAATCGTCGGAGACGCCGTCATGTTGCCGAGAGTTCGAGAGTTCGCGTTGCCGGCGTATCTGCTCGTCGTCGCGACGCTGTGGTGGTCGCCTGCCGCCCGCGCCGCCGAACCGCGCGTGCTGTTCGACATTCCGGACAAGATCGAGTGTAAAGACGTGACGCCGCCGGCTTGCGCGGCCGCGCATCCGACGCGCAAAGTCATCGAGGCGAAGTTTCGCATCTCGGCCGGCTTCCTCGAAGGGAACGAAGAAACGATCGTCGACTTCACGTACATGATCAGTAGCCCGAAGATGCGACTGAAGATTCTCGACTATCTGCCGAACACGACGCTGGAGAGCCGCTACGCCGACGACCGGATCGAGGTGGCCGACTTCACGGAAACGACCGACGCGGCGAGCGCCGAAGCGCGCGTGGCGTATTCGATCTTCTCGCTCGACGCCGTGAAGAGTCATTTGCACCGCAAGACCGAGCAGAACCAGTATCAAAAGATTGCGCCGAAGGCGCTGGTGCTCGCCAGCGGCACGATGAATCGCGGTCACGGCGTGTTTTACAAGCTCCGCCCTTCGAACGATGCGTCGCTCGAAGGAGCGAAGGAGTTTACGTTTTTGGCGAGCGTGCCGCGCGAATGGCGCGCCGATTGGTGCACCTTCGTCTGCTCGGCCCGCGCGAGTAAGCAGTCGCTGCTCGGTACGTCGGTTGTCTGTGCGGGCGTTACGAAGGTCGACGTCGGTCTGTATCTGTGCGGCGATCAGGAAGCCGGCGATTTGGCCGGCCGGCTCTGTTTGATCCAACAGGAGAACGACGGTATCTTGGCGAAGACGTCGGCCAAAGAAGCCGAGGCGGCGCTGGAAACGTGGAACTCGCACGTCGACACCGTTCCGGTCCTCAGTCGGGTCGACGGGTTTTTTCACGAATTGGCGCGGAAGGCGACGGTGCCGAAGGCCAAAGACGCGCGGTTGGAAGCGGCCCGCGAGGCGGTGCGCGAAGTGGAAGAAAGCCTCGGCCGAATGTCGGGCGCCGTCGAGTATACTGCGGCCCGACCCTAACTCCGTCACTTAGCTTGCGAACGTCGGTCCCGTGAACTCTTCCGCGAACTCGCCGTCCGCCGCAACATCGTCCGCCGCGGCGCCGGCCGAAGCTTTGCCGATACGCATGGCGCGGGCCGCGTGGCCGTGGACGGTGCTCGGCGTCGCGCTCGGCGCCGCCGCGTGGTCGTGGGCCTCGGGCGGCATTCTGCATGAGTTGCTCCGCACCGATCTCGATGCGGCCGCGAAGATCGTGCGGCTGCAGGAGTTTTTTCGGGCGTGCGGCGTGTGGGCTCCGCTCGTCTATACGGCATTCGTCGCCGTGGAAGTGGTCGTGGCGCCGATTCCCGGACTGATGCTGTACGCGCCCGGCGGCATGGTGTTCGGACCGATCGTCGGCGGCGCGTTGGCGCTGGCGGGCAACACGCTCGGCGCCGGGCTGGCTTGTACGCTGGCCAAGCGTTTGGGGGCGGCGCGGCTTGAGCGGGCGCTGGCCGTCGATACGCGCGAGCAGTTGCACGAGGCGATTCGCCGGCGCGGCGCCCGATGGGTCTTTTGGCTCCGGCTCAATCCGCTCACGTCGTCCGACATGGTTTCGTATGCCGCGGGCTTCGCGGGGATGTCGGCCCGGAAGGTCATGGCGGCGACGGCCTGCGGCATGGCCCCGCTCTGTTTCGCGCAGTCGGCTCTCTCCGACGGCGTCTTCCGCCGCTTTCCGGCGTTGCTCTATCCGCTCGTCGTGCTCTGCGGCGTGTACGTCGTGGTGGTGGTGTTCGTCGTGCGTCGACAGTTCGGCGGACGTACGGTCGCGGTGATCGGCGACGAAGGGAAATCGTCGCCGCGCGAAGGTTCCGCCGCTTGCATTGCGTCGCGCGGCGAGCGTTAATAGGCGGGCCTGACGACGCGCCGTTTCGCCCCGAACCTTCTCACGAGACTCCCGCTATGTTGTCCCGCCTTGCCGCACGGTGCGCGTTGTTCGCCGTGCTCGTCGGTTCCGCTTCCGTCGCGCAAGCCGAGGTGGCGCTGCCGCCGTTTTTCAGCGACCATATGGTGCTGCAACGCGAGACGAAGGCGCCGATCTGGGGTACCGCCGCACCGGGCGAAGAGGTCACGGTGCGGTTTCGCGATCAGACGTTGAAGACCCAAGCCGACGCGGCCGGCAGGTGGCGCGTCGAACTGAAAGGTCTCAAAGCCGGCGGACCGGACGAACTGACCATCACCGGTACCAACACGCTGAAGCTCGTCGACGTGCTCGTCGGCGAAGTGTGGGTCGGCTCGGGCCAATCGAACATGGCCGGCTTGGTGCGGACGTACGTCGGAGGTGATCCGATGCTCGCGCAACTCGCGGCGACCGCGTACCCGACCATTCGCGGTTGCACGGCGAAGACTGGTTGGAGCGTATCGTCGCCCGCCGCGAACGCGAACTTTTCCGCGATCCTGTTCGCCTTCGCCGTGCGGCTCCAGGAAGGGATCGACGTGCCGGTCGGCATGATGCTCGGCGCGGTCGGCGGTACGCCGTCGGGTGGATGGATCAGCAACGAGCGGTTCGATGAAGACGCCGCTTGTCAGGCGCTCGTCGCCGAGTATGCGAAGACGTTCGACAAGCAACTGGCCGACTTCAACAACCGCATTTTGCCCGCCTGGACGAAAGGCGCCGCGGCCGCGAAAGCCGCCGGGAAGGAAGTCGGTCGCAAACCGCTGCCGCCGGCGCCGCCCGGCACGATCAACGGCAAAGATCCCGGCTACTTGTACGAGGTCCACATTCGTCCGCTGGTCGGCTACGGCATCCGCGGCGTGTTGTGGGACCAAGGGGAAAGCGGCACGGCCGTCGGCGGCGTCGACCAATACACCATGATGGGCGCGCTCATCCGCGGTTGGCGGGCCGACTGGCAAAGCGGCGACTTCCCGTTCCTCTACGTGCAAAAGCCGAGCGGCGGCGGTACGGCGTGGGACTTGAACAACCCGGTGACCAACAAAGGCGAGAAGTTTCAACAACTCACCGCGGCTCAACTCGCCAAGACCGTCGACGGCCCGACGCTCGACGGCACGAAGGTCGAAACCCATGTGCGCATCATGAACTACCCGAACACCGGCATGGTGATCAGCTCCGACCTCGGCGGCATGACTCACCCGGTGAACAAATCAGGCTACGGCGCCCGAGCCGCGGCGCTGGCGCACGGCATGGTCTACGGCAAGGCGGTCGAATACTACGGGCCGATCTACAAGTCGCACGTCGTCGAAGGCGACAAGGTGCGGATTCAGTTCACGCACACGGGCAAAGGTCTCAAGGTCGGCCACAGCGACACGCTGCAAGGCTTCGTCATCGCCGGCTACGACAAGCAGTTCTATTGGGCCGATGCCGTGATCGACGGCGACTCGGTCATCGTGAGCAGCCCGAGAGTCGCCAAGCCTGCAAGCGTGCGCTACGGCTGGTCCGGCCGACGGCCGTGGGCCAACCTGTTCAACCAAGCCGGCTTGCCGGCGGTGCCGTTCCGGACCGATGCTTGGTAGCAGGAGTTCGTCGCGATTCTACAGCGTCCACACCAGCAGTTTGTTGTGGCCGGCGGCGTAGAGTTTGTCGCCGGCTTCGTTGATCGCCAGGGCGTGCACGTGCATCGGGGCGGCGTCTTGGAAGAGAACCTTGCCCGCCTTGATGTCGAAAAAGGCGATCAGGCCGGCCGTGCCGCCGCCGGCGCCGACGACCCACTTGCCGTCGGGCGAGAAGACGAGCTGCTCGATCAAGCCTTTGTGTTTGGAGTCGGTCGAAAGCACCAACTTCGATTTGCCGGCCTGCCAGTCGAAGGCTTCGAGCCGGGCCGGAGCGTCGAGGTGGTCGATGTTGCCGATCTGCCCTGTGCCGCCGACGCAGAGCGTCGCGCCGTCCGGGGAGAAGGCGAGCGAGCGAATCCCGCCGATCGAGTGGCGGCGTTGCTTCGGGTCCCAGGTGTACATGCCCGAGGCGTCGAGCTGCGCGAGGCGCTTGCCGTCGGCGACGTTCCAGACGCAGACGCGGCCGGTCTTGTCGCCGGTGGCTACGAGGCGGCCGTCGCCGGAGAAGCAGACGGCGTAGAGCATCGACGTGAAGTGCGTCGGCGTCAGGGCTTCGTGACCTTCGAGCGTGCGCACGAGCTTGCCGGTGCCGGCGTCCCACAGCTTGCAGGCCATATCGTCGGCGACGCTGGCGACGAGCTTGCCGTCGGGCGAGGTGACGACCATGCGGATGCGTTTGGCGTGGGCTTCGATGCTCCGGACCGGCTTGGCTGCCGCGACGTTCCACCAATTCAGTCGGCAATCGTAGCTGCCGGAGACGAGCAGGTCGTCTCCCGCCAGCGCCGCGCTGGTGACGTAACTCGCGTGCTCGCCGAGCGGCTTGGGCTCCGGCTTGGCGGCGGCGAGGTCGATGTCGTAGAGCTTAAAATCACTCCCGCCGACAAACACGCGCTCGGAGCCCTTGCGGCGCGCCAGCGCGAGGAGAATGTCTTGTCGGCCGAGGTCTTTGGCGACTTTGAGTTTCGTGGGGTCGGACATGGGCTTACTCACGCGAAGGGCTAGGCTAGAACGTCCGTTACCGGGCCGGCGAAGTTGTCGACGATCGGCACGGGGCGCGGACCGACGTGGTACTCTTTCGTGACGTCGATGCCGAGCGCTTCGTAGATCGTTGCGAACAAGGCCGGCGCGCTGATTTCGCCGTCGACGACCGTTTGGCCGTCGTCGTCGGTTTTGCCGTACACGGCGCCGCCGCGAATGCCGCAGCCGCTGAGGCTCGTGCTCCAGGCGCTCGCGAAATGGTCGCGGCCGAGCGAAGCGTTGATTCGCGGCGTCCGGCCGAATTCGCTCAGCGTGACGACCAGCGTGTTTTCCAGCAGGCCGCGCTCGGCAAGGTCGTCGAGCAGCGTCGACATCACATGGTCGAGCTCGGGGACAAGTTCCAAGTGCGTTTCAAAGTTCTCGCCGTGGCTATCCCACCAGCCGCGGCCGACCTTGACGAACGGCACGCCGGCTTCGACCAAGCGACGCGCGACGAGCGCTTGCTGGCCGAATTGCGTCGGGCCGTAACGGTCGCGCATCTTCTGCGGCTCTTGTTCGACGTCGAACAGCTTATCGCTCGCCATCAGGCCGCGCACGCGGGCATAGGCTTGGTTGTGGCTCCCCACGGCGGCGTTGTCGCGCCCCGCAGCGAAGCGCTTGCTGAGCATGTCGCGGAGGTCGGCCCGTTGCTTGTGGTCGAGATCGCTCACGGCTTCGAGCCGCTCGAGGTTGTCCGGCTTCGATTTGTCGGTGAGGAACATCGGCAGGTAGCGCGCACCGAGAAAGCCGGCTTGGCCCACGGCGCTGCCGCGGCCTTCGGTTTGCGCGTAGAAGGATACGTAATCGGGCACCGCGGCATCGGCCCGCGCGAGCTCGCGGGCGACGACCGCGCCGAGATCGGGATAGCGGACGCTCGGTTCATCGCGCCGGCCGAGCGACATGAGCGTCGCGCCGCCGCCGTGGTCGGCGATCTTCGTATTGAGCGAGCGAATGACGGCGGTGTTCTTCGCGAACCTCGCGGCCATCTTCGGCATGAGTTCCGAGATATGGACGCCGGGCGTCGAGGTCGGAATCGCGCGATACGGTCCCCCCGTGGCGCGGCCCGGCTTGGGGTCGAAGGTTTCCAATTGGCTGGCCCCGCCGGCGAGCCAGAGCAAGATGACGCTCTTTTGCCGCTTCTTGAGTTCGGCGGCCACCGTGGGCTGCGCGAGCGTGTTGAGCAGCGTCATGTCGGCGGCCGCGGCTCCGGCGACGGCGGCCGTCGTGCCGAGACTCTTGCCGAGGAACGAGCGGCGATTGAGCGAAGGGTTGTTCATGCTGGATTCTCGTGTGAGTTTCCCGCTCGTGGACGAGCGGGCTAAGCACGGTAGGTTTGCGACGACGGCGTTTCACGCGTCGCTAGGAGTTGGATCGAAGTTAGTAGTTGAACCGAAACTCGCTGCTCGTGAGCAGCGACCAAACGACTTGCCGAGACGCTTCCAACGGACGATCTTTCCGGGCCGACAAGTAATCGGCCAGGAGTTGCGTTTCCTCGGCGTCGGCGGGGCGGGCGAGCACCGTCGTGAGGGCCAGCTCCGCTTGGCCGCGCGGTTCCTTGATTGTTTTCATCCGGCCGACCAAGCGATCGCCCGCGTCGGAGAGAAACTCGCCCCAGATTCGAGCGTCGTTGGCCAACAGCAGCGACTCGGTGACGCCGACTTGGAAATTATCGGAGAGCGGGGCGAACGACGCGGCCCAACCGCTTGCCGACTTCGCCAAGCTCGCGGCGCGCTGCAGACGCGCCTTGTCGTCGGCGAGCTTGCTCCACATCTCCGGATCGGCCGTGGCGACGCGAAGCGATGCCGCATATTGGTGCGGGCTCATCGGCCGCACTTGCGCGACGGCGAACAGTTCGGCGGCCGGGCGTTCCGCCGACGGCCAGCGGCTGTCGCGACCGTAGGCTTTGCTCAAGACGAGGCCGCGCATGAGGCGGGCTAAGTCGAAGCCGTGCTCGGCCGTGTCGCGAGCGAGCCAAGCCAAAAGTTCCGGATGGCTCGGCGGGTTGCCGCTGTGCATCTGGTCGACGGGCATTACGAGCCCTTGACCGTAAAGGCGGGCGAAGAGGCGATTGACGATCGCGCGGGCGAAGACGTCCCGTTGATCCGCGCGTAAAGCCGTGTCGACGAGTTGCCGACGCAAGCTCTGCTTCGGCGCCGGCGGCGGAAGTTTGTTATCGGCGAGCTTCTTCAGCTCCTCTTGTTCGGCCTTCTTGGCTTTGTTGTCCGGCTCCGGTGTGGGCGGCACGTCGACGATGCGGCCGGTGAGGAACATCAGCTTGGCCTGACGCTGCTCGCCGGCCGGCGTGAGGTAATTGACCAAGCCGTATTCGCGCTCGCCGATGTAGCCGCCGTTTTCATAGGTGCGGGCCAGGAACGATTTCAAACCGTAGAAATGGTCCTGCTTCCAATCTTTCGCCAGCGGATGGTCGTGGCACTGGGCGCAACTGATGTTCACGCCGAAGAACAAGCTGCTCACGTCGTTGGTGAGCCGGTCGTGATCTTTCATCCGCGGCTTGAGAAACTCGACGGCCGCTTTGCTTTCTTTGTCGGCGCCGTCGGCCAGGATCAGTTCGCGGAAGATCACGTCCCAGGTGCGCTTGTCGCGGAAGGCTTCGGCGAGGTAGCCGCGGAGGCTGCCTTGCCCTTGCATGAGCAACCAATCGAATTCGTTGACTTGATGATCGGCGAAGGCTTCCGAGGCGATCAGGCGATCGACGAGCTTCTCGCGCTTGTCGGCCGCGCGCGATGCGACAAATTCTTGCACCTCGAGCGGCGTGGGAACCCGGCCGACCAAGTCGAGCGTCAGGCGGCGAACGAGGTTGGCGTCGTCGGCGGCCGGGGCGGGTTGCACCTTGGCCGAGGCGAGACGAGCGTCGATGTAGTGATCGACCACGGCCGCGATGGGGCGCTCTGCCGGTTGGAGTTTCTCCAGTGCGGCGGCCGGAGCCGGCGCGGCCGACGACGAAGCGTTGTTGTTCGCCGATGCGAGCGACGCGCAGAGCACGACGGCGGCAAAACCGACGGTTACCCGAGCGCACGGGGCCACGCAGCGACGATGAGCGTCACGGTTACGCATAAGCAGAATCGCGCAGTAGGAGGACGGAGGGACCGACGTCGGAACGTCGGACGATTCAGGTGGGCGAATACGGGCGGGCAGGGAGGGCGAGCGGCAGACCCCCATAGGATAATTCTTTCGGCAGGCCGAAGCCAG
>CAZWDN010000151.1:0-12137 GCA_964633125.1 uncultured Pirellula sp.
CCGCGGCGGGCGTCGAGCATTGCACGGCTCGCGCCGGCAGCATGCTCACGCTCTTTTTCCATCCGGGCCCGGTCACTGATTGGGACTCGGCGAGCAAGAGCCGCACGGACCGGTTCGCGAAGTACTTTTGGAACCTGATCGAACGGGGCGTATACATGCCTTGCAGCCAATACGAGGCGCTGTTCGTCTCGGCGGCCCACACCGAGGCCGACATCGACGCGACGATCACCGCCGCACACGAGGCGTGCCGAGGTTTGTAACGCTTAATCGCAGGGTTTGCGCTCGCGCCGGCGTAGTTTAAGATTGTCGCACGGCGGTAATCTCTGGAACTTCGCAAACGGCGGGCTCGTGCGATGATCGAACGGCTTTCACGGCGTCTTCTTTTCCCCTCGGCGTTGTTGCTCGGGCTCGCCGCCATCGAGCGCATGCCCCCTTCCTGGGCCTATGCGGCCGAAGAAAAGACGCCGGCGAAATCGGCGGAAGCAGCCCCCGCGGCCGAGGCTGCGAAAGATTCGGCGTCGGTCGTCCGTGCGAAAGAGACGATCAAGCTGTTGGCTTCCGATCAGTTTGAAGGGCGCGGGCCCGGCACCAAGGGGATCGACCTCGCCGCCGACTACATTGCCGGCGAGTTTCAAAAGCTCGGGCTGAAGACGTCGCTCTACGAAGGCGCGCCGTTTCAAAAGTTTACGATGAACACCGGCGCCGAGCTCGGCAAGAAGAACCAGCTTGCCGTCGTCGGACCGCCGGGGCCCGACGGTAAGCCGCGTCGCTATGAACTCAAGCTCGGCGTCGACTACACGCCGCTTGCGCTCGGCGGCAGCGGCAAGATCGACGTGCCGTTGGTGTTCGCCGGCTACGGCATCACGGCCCTGGAATCGCTCCAGCCGGGCGATCCGCACGCGGCGCACGGGGGCGTCGATCCGCACAATCCGCATGCCGCCCCGACGCCGAAGAAGCCGACGGGCGAGCCGGCGAAGAACGCCGAGCCCAAGCCCGCGAGCGATAAGCCGGCGGAGAAGCCCGGGACTGAGAAGGCAAAGCCTGCGCCGGCGGGTGCTCCTGCTGCTGCAAAAGATCCGCACGCCGCGCCGGCGAAGCTCGAAGAGAAAGTGATCTACGACGACTACGCCGGTCTCGACGTCAAAGGAAAGTGCGTCGTCGTGCTGCGTCATCAGCCGCAGCAGGGCAATCCGCACGGCATTCTGCCCGGCATTCCCAATTCGCCCCATGCTCCGTTCACGCGCAAGCTCGCCAATGCCTACGAGCACGGCGCGGCGGCGGTGATCTTCCTCACTTCCGATTACGACGCCCGCAATCGTTTGGAAATGCGCCGCAAGCAATGGCAAGAGACCGTCGACGAACTCGCCGAAGCGCGCGAGAAGTTTCAAAAGCTGAAGAAGCCGTCGGCCGAGCAGCAAATGAAGTATCAGGAAGACGTCGAAGAACTCGCGCAGCAAATTCTCGATCACGGTAAGAAACTGCACGAGGAGCGGGACGCGCTGCTCGATTTCCGCTCCGCCGGCGGCTCGGGCGATCCGGCCCGTTTGCCCGCCATGCATGCGCGTCGCAGCGTCTGGGATCGCATCTTCGCCGAGGCGGGTAAGCCGTCGCTCGTGAGCATCGAGAAGAAGATCGACGAGCGCGTCGCGCCCGATAGTTTCCCGCTCGACGGTTGGCGCGTCGTCGGGGAAGTTGACGTTATTCGCACGGAAGCCGAGGTGAAAAACGTCGTCGGCGTGCTCGAAGGAGATGGCCCGCACGCCGATGAAACGATCGTCGTCGGCGCTCACTACGACCATCTCGGCTTCGGCGGCGAGGGGTCGTTCGTGCCGTCGCTCCGTGAAATCCACAACGGCGCCGACGATAACGCTTCGGGAATTACGGCGCTGTTGGAAATTGCCCGAATCCTCTCGTCGCGCGAAAAGAAGCCGTCGCGGCGGATCGTGTTCATCGCCTTTACGGCCGAAGAACGCGGCCTCATCGGCAGCGCGCGGTACTGCAAGGAGCCGCTGTTTCCGATGGACAAAACGGTCGCGATGCTCAATCTCGATATGGTCGGCCGGCTCACCGACGACAAGCTCATCATCCAAGGGGGCGACACGGCCGAAGAATTCACGCCGCTGGTCGATAAGTTCAACGCCGATAAGTACAAGTTCAAGATCACGCACAACGGCGGCGGCTTCGGGCCGAGCGACCATTCGTCGTTTTACGCTAAGCAAGTGCCGGTGATGCACTTCTTCACCGGTTTGCATTCCGACTACCATCGCCCGAGCGACGACTTCGAGAAGGTGAACGCCGCCGGACTGGTGCGCGTCGCCGAACTCGTGGCCGATACCGCGGCCGCCTTGGCCGATGCCCCCGCTCGTCCGAAGTATCTCGAATCGAAGGCGACGGGTCCCACGATGAACCGCGGCGGCGATCGCCCGTACTTCGGCAGCATTCCCGATTTCGCACAAAGCGAACCCGGCTACGGCATCAGCGGGGTGACCAAAGCGAGCCCCGCCGATAAGGGCGGGCTCAAGGGGGGCGACGTCATCATCAAGTTCGGCCAGGACAAAGTGACCAACCTCGACGACTTCGACGCCGCGCTGCGCCGCTTCAAAGCCGGCGACAAAGTGCCGGTCGTGGTCAAGCGCGAAGGGAAAGAAGTGACGCTGCAGGTCATTCTCGGCGCGCCACGCTAGCCGACACAGGCCGACTTCGGGCTTTACGGCGCGAGAAAGCTCCGTGAGAAGTACGAATCGGAATACGCAAAAACGCCTTGTTTTACGCGGTTTACTGGCCTTTACCGCTCCGGCGGATTTCGTCACAATGCCGCACCACGATCGACGCTCGAGACGCCTCCGGGGCGTTTTCAACCAATAGCGGCGTTCCGCCACGGAACGTGAAACCATCGTGACCCCTCGAGCTACGGACGGCTCGACCCAGAGCAAGGAGTGCCTCGTGACGAAATCGATTTCCGCCGCCTGTTGTGCGTTGGTTCTTTCCGCTTTCTTTGCCGCTTCGGCTTCGGCCCAGCAGGCGCAAGCCCCGGCCCCGACGACGGTCGCTTCTCCGGTGGCGATTCTCGATCTGCCGTACCTGTTCCGCAATCACATGCGGTTCAAGCAAATGGACGAAGTGCTCAAGCAGGAAATCACCACCGCCGAACAGCAATTCATGGGCGAGCAAAAGCTCCTCAAGGAAAAGGCCTCGCGCGTCGTTTCCGAACTCAAGCCGGGCTCGCCGGAGTTCAAGGCCGAGGAAGAGGAGTTGGCCAAAAAAGACGCCGACATCTCGCTTCGCGTGAACATCATGCGGAAGAATTTCGCCGAGAAGAAGGCGAAGAATTATTTCGAAGTCTATCAAGAAGTGATGGCCTATGTGAACTATCACGCCACGCAAAGCGGCGTGCTGTTGGTTCTTAACTTCAACGGCGACCCGATCGACGGCACTAACCCGCAGTCGGTGATCCAAGGTCTGAACAGCACGGTGCTCTACAAGCATCCGGGCGTCGACATCACGCCGGTGATTCTCGACATGTGCAATCGGGGCGTGCAGCTTCCGCCGGGCTTTGCTCCGGGAAGCAATGTGCCGCAACCTGCCGGCGTGCCGACGCAGCAGCGCTAGATGGAAGTCGGTCGATTGGTTTTCGGGCCGACGGCCCGCGCGGCGTGCTCCGGTGCTTTTTGACGCCGGAGTCGCGGCCAAGCGGTCGTCGGCGACTTCTCTCTCACGCTTTGCATTCGGTGTTTTTCTGATGTATGCACCACGACAGCAGCGCACCATCGCGCGCTCGGCGGTGGTCGCCGGGTTCGGCTATTGGAGCGGACGCGACGTTACGGTCGAGTTTCGTCCCGCGCCGGCCGATTCCGGCATCACTTTCGTGCGCGGCGATCTCGGCCCGACGGCCCGGATTAGCGCCAGTGTCGCCCATCGCATCGAAGCTCCTCGCCGCACCGTGTTGCGGTCCGGCACGGCTTCGGTCGAGATGGTCGAGCATATCATGGCGGCGCTTTACGGTTTGCACATCGACAACTGCGAGGTCTGGGTCGACGCGCCGGAAATGCCCGGTTGCGACGGCTCCAGTCAGGCCTTCGTCGAAGCTCTCGCGGCGGTCGGATTCGAGACGCAAGCGTCGATGCGGCGGGCTTTGGTCGTGCGCGAAACGACCCGGCTAGGCACGCGCGACTGCTGGATCGAGGCTCGGCCCAATCCGGCCGGGGCGCTCTCGATCAAGTTTCATCTCGATTACGGTTCCGGCAATTCCGTCGGCCGGCAGACGCTGGCGTTGCCGATCACGATCGATTCCTTTCGTCGCGAATTGGCGCCAAGTCGTACGTTTCTGCTCAAGAGCGAGGCCGATTGGCTCGTCTCGCAGGGGCTCGGCAAGCGAACGACGACCCGCGATCTCTTGATCTTCGACGCCGACGGACCGATCGACAACGAATTGCGTTATCACGACGAGTGCGTGCGACACAAGTCGCTCGACCTCGTGGGAGACTTGGCCCTGGCGGGTTGCGACCTCGTCGGGCATTTCGTCGCCTACCGGAGCGGCCATCGCTTGAACGCCGATTTAGTTCGTGCGTTGTTGAGCGACGCCGCGCCCGCTGATTTCCGACGTACCGCATAGCACAAGAACGTTCGACGTTTCGACGCAATCGCGCCGGGCGTCGTTCAGGGAGATTCACATGGCCGTCTTCATCGCCCCCGGCGCGGTCGTCGATCCGCGGGCGGAGTTAGACGACGAGGTTTACGTCGGGCCGTTCTGCGTCGTGGGGCCGAAGGTCCGCATCGGCGCGGGAACGCGGCTCGAAAACGGCGTGACGCTGATGGGCCGCGTCACGCTCGGCCGCGACAATCGGCTCTACCCGGGCGTCGTCGTCGGCGCCGATCCGCAGGACTTGTCTTATCGCGGCGCCGATACGCAGGTTACCATCGGCGACGGCAACACGCTCCGCGAAAGCGTCACCGTCAATCGCGCGAGTGAAAAGGAAGACGGCGTCACGTCGCTCGGCGACAACAACTACCTGATGGCGTGCGTGCACGTCGCCCACGACTGCAAGCTCGGTTCCGGCATCGTCATCGCCAACAGCACGCTGCTCGGCGGCCACGTGCATATCGGCGATCACGCGACTCTCTCCGGCAACATCGGCGTCCACCAGTTCGCGTCGATCGGCAAGTTTAGTTTTACGGCCGGCCTGAGTTGCGTATTGCACGACGTGCCTCCGTTTATGCTCGCCGAAGGCAATCCGGCCCGGCCTCGTTGCGTGAACTTGGTCGCTCTCAAGCGCCACGGCTTTACGAACGACGCCGTCGATGCGCTCTTGGAAGCCCATCGCTTGCTCTATCGCTCGAAGGTCGGCTTCGAGCATGCTCATGAAATATTGAAGAACGAAGATCGCACGGTGCCCGAGGTCTTGCAGTTGCTCGAATTCGTGCGAGCGCAGCAGGATGGGAAGCACGGGCGATCGCGGGAACGATTACGGAGAGCGGCATGAGTCGGATTCGTACGGTCGTCGTCGGGGCGGGGCACCTCGGCAAGTTTCATGCGCGCATTCTGAAAACGCTCGATGAGTTCGAGCTCACGGCGATCGTCGACCCTCTGGAAGCGGCCCGCGATGCGGCCGGGGAGCAGTTCGGCGTGCCGACCACGGCCGATCATCTTCCTTGGCTCGGCAACGTGGATGCCGTGGTCGTCGCCTCGCCGACGAACCGGCACCGTTGCATTACGCGCGACTTTCTCGAAGCCGGGGCGCACGCCTTTGTGGAGAAGCCGCTGACGTCGACCGTGGCCGACGCGGAAGAGCTCGTCGAATGCGCGCTGTTGCGTCGCCGGACGTTGGCCGTCGGCCACGTCGAACGCTTCAATCCGGCCTTTCAGGCCGTGCGTCCGCTGTTCGCCGGTCCGCGGTATATCGAGTGTCTTCGGGAAGGACCGTTTAGCTTTCGCTCGACCGACATCGGCGCCGTGCTCGACTTGATGATTCACGATATTGATTTGGCGCTCTCGCTGGCTGGCGCGCCGCTGTGCGGCGTCGAGGCCGTCGGCCAGTCGGTGCTCGGCAAGCGCGAAGACGTCGTCCATGCTCGGCTCCGCTTTGCCGACGGCTGCATCGCCGATTTGCATGCCTCGCGCGTCGCTCCGGCGCCGTCGCGGCAGCTCAAAATCCAATCGGCCGAGCGCTTCGCCGCGGTCGACCTCAATGCCCGCACGGCGACCATCACGCACCTCGACCCGCGACTCGTTCGCGGCGAAGTCGACGTCGAAACGATGGACGCGGCCGCGAAGTCGAACATGAAGGAAGCGATCGCCACGCAGTGGCTGCGCGTCGAGCGCTTGGAAGTCGCGCCCCGCGATGCGATCACCGCCGAGTTGCAGGACTTCGCCGCCGCGATTCGCACGGGCCGGCGACCGACGGTTTCCGGCGTCGACGGCTTGGAGGCCGTGCGCGCGGCCGAACAGATTCTCGAAGCGCTCGACTCCGCGAAGGAACGCCCGACGCGCGAAACCCGGCCGACGATTCTTACCGGCCCTCACTGGAACCGCACCGGCGTGGAAAGCGGCCTCCGCGACGCGGGCTAACTGATCGCAAGGTTAACCAGTTCACACGAGCCCCGACGCGCAAGCGAGGGGACCGATGTGGTAGCCGTCCGGAACGTCCCCTCGCTTGCGCGTCGGGGCTGGTATTCGAATCAAAGCTGTTACGCCAAGTCGCGATCTTCGAACATCAAGAGCGACAAGAGCAGCATGATCGTCGTGTAGAGCAGGCAGTAGAGCGTCGCCCAGCCGATGTACACGCACCAATCCATGGCCGTGAGCACGGAATCGCGGCCGGAGGCGATCGCGGCCTGGATGTTGAAGTGTTCGAGCACCGGCAGCAGCGTCGCCAGGAATTGGCCGACGAACGCCACGACCGGCAGCTTGCCGATCGACGATTGGACGATCAGCGGCGTCATGTGCCCCACGACGTAAATCACGGCGCAGATCAGCATGTTGGGCATCATCGGCAGCCGCGTGCTGACGGCCACGCTGATCGACGTGATCACCACGGTCTCAAGAAACGCCAGTACCAAGGCCGGCACCGTTTGCAACATCTCCGCCTGGCACTGCTCGGCCTTGGGAATGGGCAGCGAATTCTCCTTCGCTTCGTATTTCACCTTGAACGACGTCGTGGCTAGGAACAGCGCGCCGAGCACGATATAGAACATGACGATCGGCGTCAGGACGCCGAGCAGCTTGCCGACGATGAACTGCCGCCGCGTGATCGGCTTGGAGAGCACGGTCAGCGCCGTGCGGCCGTCGACTTCGTCGGCAATCGACACGCTGGCCGAGCAAACGGCCAGAATGATCGACAGCACGAGGATCATCATCAAGCCGGTGTCCTTCATCATCTTGATGTCGTCGCCGAAGGTGCCGTACGGCAAGAACGCCGCCAGCAAGATCAAGACGACGCCGAGTCCGATCACCGCCGGAAACAGCGGTTGCGAACGCGACTCCTTGGCAGTCGTACGGGCCACGGCCGCCGTCGACGGCGACAAGAGCTCCAGCAGTTTGGCGACGCCCCACAGGCCCAAAGCCGCCCCGACGGCGCCGACGGCGACGATCCACAGCGGCTGAACCCAATTCCATTGCGAACCCATCGGCTTGCATCTCCCGGCAACCTCGGACGGTTGCAGTGACGTTTTGTACTTCTGCGGCGGCTAACGGCGAATCGAGAATCCGGTAAACTCGCCCGAAGCCTGTCCGGCCTCGATGTCGCTGCCGGTGATAAAGCGAGCGAGTTCGCCGCTGACGGCGGCGACGAAACCGGCGATGTCGCTCTCCGATCCTTCGGCGACGAGCAGCACGCGACCGTCGGGCAGGTTCTCGACGAAACCGACCACCGGAAACCGGGCCGCGACCTCGCGCGTCGACTGTCGAAATCCTACTCCCTGAACGCGGCCGCGAAATCGTACGGTGCGGCGAACGATTGCCGTTGCGTTCATTGTGATCCCGCGGTTGCTGTTGCTGCCGTCACGTCGGGCAATATACCGGTCTGCGTCGGCGGTCGCCCAGGGGGCGTCGCCGTTACTCACCGAAGGCTAACACAATTCTAGGTAATTCCGCGTCGTTATTCGATGACTACGTCCTGCAATCGCGACATGCTTGCCACATCGGCGCGGCGAACCCAGACCCTGAGCCGATTGGCCGAGTGCCCGTGTTCCCGGCAACGGAGTACGTATTGTTCGCGCGTCAGCGTCGGCGTGTCGCGGAGGTCATGCACGTCGGCGTCGCGCAGCACGAAGAACTCCTCGTCGAAACGCTCCAGAGTTCCTACGTAGACGAACGACGTTACCGCGTCCATCACGATCGGCTGCTCGACGAGTTCCTGCATGCCGGCACCTTTTAAGATTTGACGCCGCCGGCAAAGACTTCGCCGCGCGTTGGTCTGCAATTTCCGGAGCGCGGTCGATCTTGACCCGTTGCCGTGGTTTGCCTATCGTCCCGAGCCATGACGCACCGCGCCCGTCGGTTAATATCGCTCTGTCTCCTCGCAATCGCAAGTATTGCCTCGCCCGTCGTCGCGCAGACGCACGTCGAACTTGCTCGCCCGCCTGCGCCGCCCGCGATCGCTCTTGGTTCCGTCACGGGGTTTTTGCTGCTGAAGAACGGAGAAACGCTCGAAGGTTCGATCTCGCGTTCCGGCGACTACTACTTGGTCGTCACTTCGACCACGGAATTGCAAGTCCGCGCGCGGGATGCCGAAGCCGTTTGCCGCGACCTGGAAGACGTGTTTGCTCGTAAAGCCTCGCTGATCAACGTCCGCAACGTCGAAGATCATTTGGCGCTCGCGCAATGGGCCATCGATCGCGGGTTGTTCGGACACGCGGCTCGCGCGCTCACGGAAGCATACCGCGTCGATGATACACATCCGCGTTGCGCGCTGCTCGAACGTCGGCTCAAGGCGGCCATGGCCGCGCCTCGCGAAGTAGCCCCGCCGCCGAAGGCCGCGGCCCCTTCGGTTAGCGACGCCGAACTCAACGACGCCGTGCGCAGTATTTCCGCCGAATCGCTCCATGAGTTCACCGTGCGCGTACAGCCGCTCTTGATGAACTATTGCGCTACGGCCGGCTGCCATGGGCCTCGCGGCAACGACAAGTTTCAGCTTCAGCGAGCATATCTGAACGAGCGCTCCGACCCGCGCGCCGTAAAACTCAATCTGCGCGAAGTGCTAAAACTCGTCGACCGCAAATCGCCGTCGACGAGTCCGCTGTTGACCGTGCCGATCTCTCCGCACGGCGGCGCGAAGCGGGCCGTGTTCCATGCGCACAACGCCGAGCACTATCGCGCGATGGCGGCCTGGGTCGGACGCGTCGCGATGACCTCGCGCGCGATGACTTCGACGTCCCGCCAGGCCGCGGAATCCGGTACGCTTTCCCAACGTTTGCCGATCGCGGCTCCGGCGGCCGCTGTCGCCGAGTCGCCGAAGCCGGCTGCCACGTTATCGACGATTCCGCCGCTCTCCGGCTCGGCTCCTGCCGAAAGTGCGTCCCCCCTCGCACCGTCGACTCCTCCACATTCGGCCGATCCGTTCGATCCGGCCGAATTCAATCGCGGTCGTTCCGCCGTTCCCGTCGTGCCGACTCCGTCAGAGCCGGTTCCTGCAACCACGACTCCGCAATAGACGTCGACCGACGTGTTGTAGGCGTTCGGCACGAAGTGATCGGTCGGACAATTTCCTTGCACGCCGCGGCGGTTATCTCTATTCTGCTATAAGCATAGGAGGATGCTTATGCGTCATGCGCCCGCTCGCGTTCCCGCCGATTCGATAACCGCCCGTCGCGACTTCATGCTCCGCCTGGGAAGCCTCGGCGGTGCGTCGCTGACGTTGCCGGGGCTCCTTGCCGCGGAGGCTTCTCAGGCCGCCACGCATCGCGGCGCGAAGTCGCAAACTGCCCCGTCAGGGGCGAAGTCGCAGAAAACCGGAAAAGCCAAGGCCTGTATTCTCATCTATCTTTGGGGCGGTCCTCCCCAGCAAGACATGTGGGATCTCAAGCCCGACGCTCCGGCCGGCATCCGTAGCGAGTTTAAGCCGATCGCGACGAACGTGCCCGGCTTGAGCATTTGCGATCAACTCCCGCTCACCGCCCGACAGGCTGATAAGTTTTCGATCGTCCGTGCACTTACGCATCCGAGCAACGATCACGTACACAGCGTTTATCACACGCTCACCGGTCGTAATGATCCGACGTTGCAGGGCGCGCTCCGCCAGCGCCGTCGTACCGACTTCCCGTGCATCGGTTCCGTGGTTTCAAAGTTGTCGAAGCCGGGCACTCTGCCGTCGACGGTCACCGTGCCGCGCCCCATTGGGCACGACGGCGTCGTTTACTCGGGAACCAACGCCGGATTTCTCGGCGCGGCGCATGATCCGCTGGAGCTTAAATCGCCGGGGGAGGTCAAATCGCCGCCCGTACATAGTTTTGAACTTCCGACAGGTCTCGATCAGTCGCGATTCGACGAGCGCTTCAGTCTGCTCGCACGTATGGAAGCGGGCAATCGATCGCTCGACGCGGAAATTCGCAGCGGCGCGGGAAACCTCGCGGCGTTTCGCGAGCAGGCGTTACGTATGCTGACGGGCGCCGGGGCGAGGAGCGCTTTTCAATTGACGGAAGAGCCCGAAAAAATTCGCGATCGCTACGGCCGCAACGAATATGGGGAGTCGTTTCTGCTCGCGCGTCGGCTTGTCGAGTCGGGCGTGCGATTGGTGACCATTGTTTGGGACTACATCACTCCCAAAGGAGATGTGGCCAACGTCTGGGACAATCACGGCGGCACCGGTGCGCTGGGCGGCATAACCGGCTATGCCATGTTGAAGGAAAAGTATTGTTTGCCGCCGCTTGATTTGGCGTATTCAGCGCTGCTGGACGATCTACAAGCCCGGGGATTGCTCGACGAGACGATCGTGGCGATGTACGGGGAATTTGGAAGGACGCCGAAGATCAATAAGAACGGCGGACGCGATCATTGGGGCGCTTGTCAATCGGCGGTCTTGGCAGGTGGCGGAATTCGCGGCGGCGAGGTGTATGGAGCTAGCGACAAGCACGCGGCGTTTCCCGCCGACAACCCGGTCAGCCCGGAAGATATGCTGGCGACGGTCTATCACGGCCTCGGCATCTCGCCGGAAACCGAGTTGCGCGATCCGCTCGGCCGGCCGTACCGTTTGGTGGAAGGTCGACCGATCGCGGAACTATTCTGACGCCGCGCGCAACTCGACGGCCCGCGCTGCCGTGATGTGCGCTAACTCTGCGGGCGTTCGACTTCGTATAGCTCGGCGCGCGGTTTACGGCTTGCCGTGCTTCAACCAGACGTTGTCGCCGATTTCGATCCGCGTCTTGTCCGTTGGGTCGAATTCAATGTCGAGGCTGCCTTGGCCCCGGCTCCACTTGAGATTGGTCACGCGACCGACCACCACCGCGGCGTTTCCTTCGCCGCGATAGACCGGATCGCCGAGCCCGAGTCGCGGCACTTGATCGCCGAGTCCGCCGTGGCGCCCCAAGTGTCCCGGCGTGTCACCTTCATACTTCGCGTCGAAGCTTTCGACGACGACGAACGCAAAGACGCCCGGCGCGATAGGCGGCTCGGCCGGCGGCACTTGAGCGTCGCTGCGAAGCGTGAGCAGTCCCGTAAAGGCCATGGCGATGACGATGGCCGAGATGAAGAAGCGACGCTGCATGAGAATTTCCTATCGTTGGACAAACGGCTGCGATGAGTTGTGTTTCGTCGGATGACTGGTTTTCGGCAATAGCGTAACGATTCGGAGCGAGGATCCGCGAGCGGCCGGGATATTCGCCGAAGCTCACCTTCGTCTGCCGTTTTGGCATTTAGGCACATTCGCCGAGGATGTGCAGGCTTGCCGCGGCGAACGCCCACTACATGCGCAACACATTGATATATAGCCACTTGCGTTGTATTTGTCGGTTCTTGGCACGGTGCTTGCGTTTACAGGCGGGCACGTGGAGGGTGCGCCTGCCAAAGTAGGCTGCGCCGATCCCCTAACCGAACAGCTTGCGGCCCGCCGCTTAAACGCTGCCGGGCCCGACATCGCACATTTGCTTTACAAGAACTGATACGACTCAGGAGGAAACCGCTGTGGCAAAACAGATGGTCTTTAGTG
>CAZWDN010000152.1:0-12111 GCA_964633125.1 uncultured Pirellula sp.
AAGAAGGGGGCCTCTTCATCAGCGTGCTCACCAACCCGACGATGGGCGGCGTGGCAGCGAGCTTCGCGTCGCTCGGCGATTTCATTCTCGCCGAACCCAAGGCGCTGATCGGCTTCGCCGGCCCGCGCACCATTCAAGCGACGCTGCGGATGGAACTTCCCAAGGGTTTTCAAACGAGCGAATTCTTGCTCGAACACGGCTTCGTCGACCGCATCGTCAGCCGCAAGAACCTCAAGACCGAAATCGCGACGATCATCGACTACTGCGGGAAGTAGGGGCGATTACTCCGGCAGCGGCTTCCCCTTGGTTTCCGGGGCGAACCAGATGATGAGCATGCCGAGGAAGTAGATCGCGCTAATGTAGCTGCAGATCACCGGATAGCCCCCTTTGATGCCGGCTCGGGTCGACGTCTCGGCGAAGTACGGCAAGAGCGCGCTCATCTGCAAAGTGCCGATCGCGGCGAGGATGCGGCCGAAGTTGAACGAGAACCCTTGCCCCGTCGCGCGGACTTTCGTCGCGAAAAGTTCCGGCAAGTAGAGCGGCAGCCAGCCGTAGAACGAAGCCGTGCATGCGCCCGCAACGAACGCCCAAATCAGAAACGAGGTTCCGTAGGAATTGTGCGTTTGAAAAAAGATGATGGCCGAAAGGAGCGAGAGGACGCAGAGCAAGCAGTACGTCACGCGGCGTCCGAGCCAGTCGCCGCACATGGCCGCGAGAATCGTGCCGACGATCGCTCCCATCGCCAGCCAAATCTGCGTCCACTCGCGCGGATGCGAGTCGGCAAACTCCGGCTTCCCCTGCGTCAACTGACCGGCCCAGGTGGCGGCCCATTGCGTGGAGCCCCAGGTTCCCAAGAGCGCAACGCCGCTGATGCACGCACCGAGCAACATAATGCGCACGGTCGGCCACGGCGTCCGCGCCCCTTCCGTATGCTGCACGATCGAGCGCTGTAAGTAACGCAACACGGGATACGTATAGCCGACTACGGCAATCGCCAGCCCCAAAATCGTGCCGACGATCCGCATCGTGACGGTCGTCTTGGAAAACGCCAGCGCCTCGGGCAGCCACACATACACGATCAACACCGGGCCGATCGCGCCGAACAGCACGCCGAGCAAGTCGACCGTGGCCCAATTCGACGTGGTTCCCTTGGCCTTCTCTTCTTCCCACTTGTGCGATTCCGGCACGAAGATGCGAAAGAAAAAGGTGAGCAGCGCCGGCAGCGTGCCTAGCAACATCATGAGCCGCCAACCTTTGAACGCCACGAGCATCGCAACGGTCTCCGGCCCCACGCCGACCATCGGCAACCACACTTCAAACTTATGCAGAATGGCCGATAAGCCGATGCCGATGACGCCGACTAAGAGATAACCCGCGTTGGCCGCCGCCCCGATCAAGCCCGCCATCAGCGCGCGGGACCTGTTCGGCCATACTTCCATCACCAGCGCCACGCCGAGCGCCCATTCGCCCCCCATGCCGAGCGACGCGATGAAGCGCAGCACGCCGAGTTGCAAAGGGCTTTGAGCCAGCCCGCACATGCCGGTGAACACGGCATACGTCAACACGCTCAGGCTCATCGCGCGCACGCGGCCGATCCGATCTCCCAACCAGCCGAAGACGACGCCGCCCGTGGCGGCGCCGACCAAGAAGATGGCGATGATCACGCCGAACAAGAAGCCGATGTAGCTCTCTTGCTCCGGCGTCGGGGCTCCGGCGATGTGGAGCATGTCCTGCACGGCGGCTCGCCCCACCATCGAGAAGACGCCCATCTCCGCGCCGTCGAAGAGCCAGCCCAAGAGCGCTGCGATCAGCGCCATCCACGCGCCGCGCGAGGTACCGCCCGACTCGCCCGACGGCGGCGTGTTCGCGGGAGCAGGCTTCGGTGCGGTGGTGGCCATGACAAACCTCGGGGGCGTTAGGAACAGCGGAACCAGCTATAAACAACAATCAAGCACGACGCACTTCGAACCAAGCACCTTTGTCCCAGCGCTACTCGTCAAACTCCCCTTCCTTCGGTTCCGGCAACCAGAACGAAGCGATGAAGTTCACGAGGTACACGGTAAAGGCCACACCCGCGGCGACGTACGCCGTCATGTGCGCGGCGTCGATCGGGTTGGGCTTCCCCGTCGCGGGATCAACGGCCACCAGCCACGAAGCGATGATTTGCGTAACGGCCGCGAAGCTTGTGCCGATCAATCGGCCGCCGATGTTCGCGGCGAAGCTCTCGCCCGTGCCGCGCAAGTGCACCGGATAGACGCGCGGCAGGTAGTTGCCCCAGAAGCTAAACTGGCCGACCGTCAGCAACCCGGCCACGAAGATGCCGTAGTACAGATAGTCGAGGCTCGTCACCGCCGCCCAGCCGAAGATGAGCGGCATCAGCACCAAGCCGGGCACTAGGAACAGCCGCAGCAATTGCCGCCGGCTCACGACCACGACGGCCAACACCGCCAGCAAGATGCGGCCCAACATACCGCCGAACTCCTGCACCTTCGTGGCGCTGGAAGCGTTCGCTTGAATCACTTGGCCGGGGATCTTGGCCTTCTCGGCCGCCAGCGCCGCGGCCACGGCGGCATCGTCGCCCCCCTTGGCTTTCGTGGCTTCCGTAACTCGCTTGACCACCGGCTCGGGCACGCCCTTGCCGATCGTCTCTTTGATCTCGGCTTGCACTTGCGGCAGGCCCGGCACGATTTGCGGCATCTGCTGAATGGCGCCGAACGCGGCGGCAAAGCTGCAGGTAAACATGATCGTCGTCACGATCGTCGTCCGGCGCAGTTGCGGCGAAAACAGCTGCGCAATGCTCGGGCGTTTCAACGTGCCGCTGGCGCGCTTCTTTGCCCACGACGGCGACTCAGGCAGGAACGGCCGAATAATAATCAGCGGAATCGCCGGAATCAGGCCCGACATCAGCGTGTAGCGCCACGGCGCGTGCGAATCTTTCACGGTGCCGAGAAACGAGAGGAACTCCGGAATCTGAATCGCCGGCAGCTTCCCGCTCGCAGCCCAGGAGATCGCCAAGCCGTTGGCTACGGCCACGAGCAACCCGCCGATCGACGAGAACGCCTGCGTATAGCCGAGCACCTTCTCGCGCTGGTGCGGGTTCTCAAACAGTTCCGCCAACCACGCCACGGCGGCGACGAATTCGACGCACACGCCGATGAACACCAAGCAGCGGAAGAAGAGCAGCATCGGCAGGCTTGTCGAGTAGCCGGCCGCGAACGCCGCGAAGGCATACAGCAAGATGCTCCACGTGAGCACCGCTCGGCGACCGAGTCGATCGGTCAGATAACCTCCCAATAGTCCGAAGATGCCCCCCGCCACGGCCGGCACGTAGAAGAGCAAGCTAAACCAATGTGTAAACTCCGCAGTGCCGGGCTGAATCCCGCCCAGTTCAATCAGCGCCGGCCGAATGATCAGCGGCAACATCAACAGTTCGTAAATATCAAACGCAAAACCGATCGAGGCGATCGTGCAAATGAGCCATTGCGTCGAGGTCAGCTTGGCAGCGGGCGCAGGTGTGGTCGACATGATGTTTAGCGCGAGATTCGTCGGGGTGGGCAGGGAACGAAAAGGCGGGGAAAACGAAGCCCCCATGCTAGTCCAAGCCTAGGGCCGCCACAAGGAACCGGAACCGCCGGCCGCGGCGAGCATCGGGCCGCGAAAACGGCGTCGCAACGTGCAGATTCGTCGCATCGACTCGACGCGCCGCGGCGGCAACGTTGCGATGCCCCGGCACATTCCGCAATCGCTACACCTTCGCGCGCCGGGCAGTTATCATAAGCCGCCGGCGATTCAAAGCCGTCCCGCCTCGCAACACTCGCGCTCGCCCCCACCCTTCGAGGTTTCCCATGCATCCCGCCTTTCGTAAATCCTGCCTTGCGCTGCTGATCTTCTCCATCGTTGCCGCAGCTATCGCCGCCGAGACCGCACAGGCCGAGCCTCGCAAGGATCGCTGCGTGATCCTCGTCAGCATCGACGGCCTGGCGAACTTCTACTTCGACGACTCGCGGGCCCACATGCCACACCTGCGTCGATTGGCCGCCGAAGGAGCCCGCGCCGACGGCATGGTCTGCTCGTTCCCCACGGTCACGTGGCCCAACCACACGACGCTCGTCACCGGCGTGCCTCCCGCGAAGCACGGCGTCATCGGCAACGCTTACTACGATCGCGCGACGGGCAAGAACGTCCCGTTCATTCCCGACCCGATCTTCGACAAAGACGAAATCGTCAAAGTGCCGACGATCTACGACGTCGCCCATGCGGCCGGCTTGCGGACGGCCGGCGTCATATGGCCCGCCACGCGCAACGCCAAAACGCTCCACTTCACCGTGCCCGACATGGGCGGCCCCGACGCTTGGCCGCAATTCGGCACGCGTTCCTGGCTCGAGGAGCTCCGCGCCGAAGGCATTCCCGTCGATCATCACGCAACGTGGGTCAGCGATAAGTCCGGCGGCGTGCAGCGCGATTGGATGTACACGCGCATGGCCGTGAACCTCATCGAAAAACACCAGCCGAATTTGCTGCTGCTGCACCTCATCGAAACCGATCACGTGCAGCACCGCGTCGGTCCGCGCACCGACGACGCCTATTGGGCCACGGCCTACGCCGACGAGCGCATTCGCGAGCTGCTCGACGCCGTCGAACGCTCGGGCCGTAAGGAACAAACCACGCTCTTCATTTGCAGCGACCACGGCTTCTATCCCGTCACCAAGGAAATTCGCCCCAACGTCTTGCTCAAACAACTCAAGCTGCTCGAAACCAAAGACGACAAGATCACCACCAAGGTCGCCGTCGGCCGCCCGGAAGGGGGTTCGTGCGCCATCTATATTCACGACGACGCCCGCCGCGCCGAACTCACGGCCCAACTCAAGCAAGCGTTTGCCAAAGTCGAAGGGGTCGACGCCGTTTACGCTCCCGACCAATTCGCCGACATCGGACAACCGACGCTCGCTGCCGACCCGCGGGCCGCGGACCTTTGGCTTTCGTGCCAAGGGGGCTACTCGTTCGGCGACTCTCCGGCCGGCGACAAACTCGTCGCTCCGAAGGAAACGCAAACCGGCACCCACGGCTATCGCCCCGACCAGCCCGCCCTCTACGCCACCTGCATCATCTCCGGCGCGGGTGTGAAAGCCGGCACGAAGCTCGGCCTCGTCCGCAACCTCGACATCGCCCCGACGATCGCGCGCGTCCTCGGCATCGAGATGCCCAACGTCGACGGCCGCGCACTGCCGGGCATCGGCGATTAAAAACCTATTCATCGACTCCCCTCGCCCCTTGCGGGAGAGGCTGTGTTTGTTCGCCCCTCGCCCCTTGCGGGAGAGGGACCGGGGGTGAGGGGTTCTGTTCCCTCCTACCGCTGCTCTTCATAGCGCTGCGGTGCAAACCTCGACGCGAGCAATCCGGTCGATTGCTCGACGTCGATGTCGTACGCCAGCACCCCTTCAACGCCGTACGGCTGATGCGCCACGCACTCGCCGGAGGGCGCAATCAGGCTCGTCGCCGATTCTTGAAAGCGCGTCGCGTAGTTGACGCTCGCGAAGTAAATCGTGTTCTCCCGGCTCCGCATCATCATCGCCTGCTCATAGTACGGCGCTTCGGCGGCGCCCCAGGTCGTCAACGTCGGGCCCGCGAGGTCGCTGCCGGTATATTGCGGATGAAATACGATCTTCGCCCCGCGCACGGCGGCCCACCGCACCGTCTCCGGATAGCGAAACCCTTCGTGACAAATGACGACGCCGAATTTCAGCCCGTCAATCTCAAACATTTGCCGCGTTCGGCCCGGCACATAGAGCGGATCTTCGCTCGGGTCGAGTTGGTTCTTGGTTTGCACGCCGAGCAGTTCGCCTTGCGCATCGAACACCGCGGCGGCCAAATGCCGTCCGGCGCTCGCGTGCCGTTCCATTCCGAGAATTACGGCGATCTTATACGCCCGCGCCCACGCGCTCACCGTTTTCATCGCTTGCTCTTGCTGCGCCGCATCAAACGGCGGCACATCGAAATCGAGCCCGCGATAGCCGGGCAAGTACGCTTCGGGAAAACAGACGATGGCCGCCTTGCGCTCGGCCGCAGCGGCAATCATGTGCTCGATCTTCGCGAGACACGCGTCCACAGAACCCGCGAACCGCGGCGATGCCAAGGCAATAATCACCGGTTTCCCTCGCCCCCCTCGCGCATATAAATCGCGCTGAACCGAATATCCGTGTTCCGCTTTCCCTCGAACACGGCATGTACGCGTATGCGCTCCGGCAGGTCGCGTACTTCCGTCTTGCCGTTCCAGGCGATCGGCGTTTGGAAGCCGCTCGTGCGCACCACGGCGGCATCCGCGCCGGAATAGCCCGGCAACGGGCGTTCTAAGTCGTCGAGCAGTTCGATGCGCAAGGCCGCGTCGTCGCCGAGGCCGTCGGCGTTGAGGTAGAACTTCTTCGGGCCGGCGCCCTTCACGGGGATCGCCGCCGTGATGAACTCGCTCGTGATCTCCGGCAGTTGGTAGTCGCCCGGCCCCTTTCCTTTTAATTCGACGACGAGCTCGCCGAACCGATCGCGCGGCAACACGGCAATGCCCACGCCGCCGCGCGGGGCCTGCTTCTTCCACGTGCGCGGGTCCCACGATCCGTAATACACGAACGTTTGGTCGCCGATGTTTTCGAACCCTTGCCCTTGCAACAGTCCCCCTTGGTCCCAAGCGCCGTCGGGTCCCAGCTCCAGAAAGCGCCACTCATGGGCCGGCTCGCGGAAGCGCACGCCGTCGTTGCTGACGACGAAGCCCAGGTCGATGCTGATATCTTTCCACTCCGGCGCACCGTGCCAAATGCCGACGATGCCGAGCAGCAGATTCCGCCGATTCCACACGCTGATCCCTTCGTGCGTTTGTTCGCCTTCCAAGCTCCGGCCCGGGCCGAGCACTTTGTGTTGCGGCTCGCGAATGAAGCCGATCGAGCTCGTGTGCGACCAATGCACGAAATCACGCGAGTGGAACATTCGCGTCACGCGCCCTTGATACGGGCGCGTCGCGCTCAAAGCGTTCTGACCGCAGGCGTAGAACAGGCCGTCCCATTTGTAGAGGCCGCCGCTCGGTTCGAAGTGAATCGCCGGCAGCACCAAATCTTTCTTCTGCAACTGCGCGTCTTTCAGGTCGGCGGGAACGAGGAGCTTCCAGCGGAGGCCGTCGGCGCTGGCGAACGGCGCCAAGGTGCCGAGCCGCGATTGATGCTGGAAGTACGCGTGGGTCGAAATCTTGTAACGCCGCGCCGGATCGGCGTCGTCCGGATCGGCCAACACTTTCAAGTTCACAAACCCCAGCGGTGCGGGATCGGTGAGAATCAGATTGTTCTCTTTATTGCCGTGGAACTCGACGAGCCCCAGGTTCGGCTTCGTCCAATGGACGCCGTCGTCGCTTTCGGCATAGGCGGCGCGCCAGCGCGAGTACGGCACTTTGTTTTCCACATCGTCGTCGACGGCGACGTACCAGAGCCGATACTTGCTGTTCTCGCCCAGCCCCTTCTCACGCAGAATCGAACCGTAGAATTGCACGCCCAGCGCATCGACGCTTCCCGCCGGCCCGCGCGCCAGCACGGGATTCGCCGGGTGCCGCGTCGGCTTGCGCATCTCCAAGCGCAGGTTCTGCGAATGGGGGATCGAGACGTCGTCGAAGGCGAACAACGTCGTGCCTTGGGTTTCGTCGAAGTACGCCGGAGCGTCCGCGGCCGAGGCGGCGCGACCGATCAGCGCCGCGCTCAACACCGACGCTACGACGAGCGCGCGACTTAACATCGCGGCCCACGGTCCCGATTTTACGTACATGCGAACCTCCGCCGATCGTTGAAATCTCGACTCCGCCTGCCGGTGCCCGGCCATCTTAGCTTGCGCCGCCGGGGGAAGAAACAATCGACCCGAGTCGGTGGTTCGGATGGAGCCGAGTCGACGTAAGTCACGAAACGGGGTCGCTACTTTCGCGCGACTTACGTCGACGCGAAAAAACCGGGTGCGCACATAAGTCGAGTTATGTGCGCACCCCTTGTGGGTTTTGGGGTTGTGCGTAGATAACTCGAGATATGTGCGCAGTCCGTTTTCGACCGTCGACGTAAGTCGCGCAAGCGTGCGCCAAAGCTCGAACGACTTACGTCGGTTTTGCGCCGCGCGCATTTCTCCTTTTAGCTCTCGGCGAGCCGCCTGTCGTGAGCGGAACCGAACCGCCGGGGGCCGATCGACGATGCTACAGAGAAGTGTTGAGCGGCGCATCGATGATCATTTCCTCGTACTCTCCGCTCGCCCCTCGCGGGAGAGGGGCCGGGGGTGAGGGGTTCCTAGATGCAAAACGAGCGCCCATTGCCTCCGACGAAAGCGTCGGGGGCCAAGACGGCGCACAGAATCACGCCGCATTCTCCCAAACCGGCCGGCTCATTTTCCAGAGAACTTTTGGCCGGCCAAAACGGCGCTTGACCAATCGTTCTCGGCCCGCTCCGCGTACCGTCGGTCACGGCCGCCCCGGCAGGGGCGACAAGGTTCTAGCCACGGCGCAAGCCGTGGGATTGTCTTTGCCGCCGGCTATCGCAAATACGGTCGGATGATCTCGTTCAGGATCGCATAGCCCGCGTCGTTGTAGTGGAGCATGTCTTTGAGGTGCAGGCTCGGTTGCGGTCGGCCGTCGGCGTCGAGCAGGCGCTTTTCCACCGGCACGAATTCCGCCTGCCGCGGATCGAGCTTGGCGATCTCCGCGGCGATCAAGCGATTTGCTTCCCGTTGCTTTTCAATCTGCTCCCAGCGCTTCACGCTCGGAGCGACGGCGATGAAGAGCAGCTTCGTTTGCGGCAGCTTTTCGCGCACCAGCCGCGCGAACGTGATGAAGTCGGCGCACACTTGCTCGGGCGTTTTGCCGGCGTTGAGGTCGTTGCCGCCGCAATACATCACGATCTGCCGCGGCCGGAGCGGCGTCACCAAGCGATCGAAGTAGTACACCGAATCAATGATCTGCGAGCCGCCGAAGCCGTGGTTGACGACCGGCAGATCGGAAAACGCCGAGTCGGTCTGCCACATCCGAATCGTGCTGCTGCCGATGAAGAGAATGCCCCCCGGCGGAGTCGACGCCTCCTTGTCGCGGGCCTCCATCTTCGCGACGTCCGCCTCCCATCTAACCGAGGCCGCGTACGTCGTCGGCAGCAACTCGCGGACGCGGCCGATGATCAGGTCTTCGACTTCGGGCGCGAAATGCTGCGGCTGATCGTAGTAGTACATCGAGGCGTCGACCTCGTAGCCCCCTTCGCCGAGCACGCGCTTCGAGGCGATATAGCACGGCGAGGCGTTGGCGTAGGCGTTGATCCAGAGTCGCTTGGCGTCGAGCTCGCGCTTGAGGCGCAGTTGGTAGTCGACGACCACCTCGCCCGGCAGGAAGACCATCGCCGGGCCGTCGCCGAACTGCCACGTTTGCGCGGAGTAGGGGACCGTGGTCGGCAGCTTCTTGCCGGCGTCGAGCCGCTGCAACTGCACCTTCGCGTGGTAAGCGATCGGGCCTTTGGTCGCCGCGCGCCGTTCAAATTCTTCGCGCGTCGGCAGCGTCGCCAGCGGCAGCTCGAACGACTCGCGCCGCGTCGCGACGGGGCCGGCGATCGACGTCCATGCTTTCTTGTTCTTCAACATTTTGGCGACTTCACGGGCGATCTCGTCGCCGTGGGCGCGCACGATCGCAAGATCGTCTTTGCGCGGCTCGGGATTGGCATCCGCGCCGCAGCCGATGCTGACCATGGCCGTGCAGCCGGGATGTTCGCGTTCGAGTTGTTCTTGGACGCAGCCGGCCCAATCGCCGTGGAGCTTGTTGAAGGCGCCGCCGAGCGTCGTGCAGTGGCAGGCGTAGTTGATGAGGATGGCGCGGATTTTTTCTCCCGACGGGTCGCGCACCGTGAGCACCGGCAGCGTGTGGTCGACCGCGCCGGTCGGGACGACGCCGAAGCCGGACCAACGTCCTTCTTTGAGCACGCGGCGATTCACGGCAAACTTCGCCGTGCCGAAACCGTAGGCCAGCACGGCCGGCGCCAGCTTCTTATGCGCCGCGATTGCGACGTCGCCGAGCAGCGTCGTCAGTTCGCCCTCGTATTGCTGCATGTGCGCGCGATGATCGGCGGGCACGAGGTCGGGCGAAAAGATCAGGCCCGCCACGCTCGGCAGGGCGGGAGCGCTATGCGTGTGCGACGCACAGATCGCGAGGTTCGCGCGCGGCAGGTCGATCTCTTTTTGCAACCGCGCGGCGACCGCTTCGGTCATCGCGGCCGAAACGCCGAGCGTGTCGACGGTGACGAGCACCACCGGCGGGGCGTCGCCCGAGCGAATCGCCAACGCCTTCGCGAAGAGCGGCTGCTCGACTTCGGTCGCTTCCGCCGTGCGATTGCCGTAGCCGGTCAGCCGGACGGGGTAGCTGGGCGTGATCTCCACCTTGGCCACGCCGACTTGATAGCCGGCGACGGCGGACTCGGCGACAGAGTCGGCGCCAAACGAGGGGGCGACAAGGCAGGCCGGGAGCGCGACGGCGAGTAGCAACAAGCGCGCGGAGAGAACGTGAAATCGATACATGGCGGAGGCTCGCAAGGCGGGGCGGGGCGAAATCAATGGAGGGCGGAGCGTCACAGTTTACCCCTAGCGCGCCGGCGGAGCAAAAGTGTGCGGAGCCGACCCTGAACGAGACGCCGAGAAACAGTAGCCGCCGGCCGGCTTGCGCCGACCGCTCGCCGGGCGACCGCGCGCTTGGGAAACCCGTGCGGGAAAGATGTTTGACGTACCCTCGCCGCCGGCCGAAGATTAGTGTTGCATCCCAGCCAAAATTCCCGCCTCGCAGAGACCCCGCCATGCCGCATCGCCCCCTCGGGCAGGTCCTCGCCTGCTGCGCGCTCGCCTTCAGCGCCGCTTGTTCCTTAACCGATCTCCGCAGCACCTCGGCCGCCGAGTTGGCCGTGCTCACGCCGGAGACTTGGAAAGAGTTTGCCCCGGCCGGAAAAGAAATCGACGCGATCTACGGCGACCTCGTGCTGCGCAACGATCGGCTCGTGGCCGTCGTCGCGGAGCCGCTGCCGACGCGCAACGCCAACATGACGGTGAAAAACGTCGGCGGCTGCCTCATCGACTTCACGACGCGCGACAAGCAGAACGATCAGCTCGGTGCGTTCTTCCCGCTGGGCAAGGCCGTGAACTGGCGCACCGTGCACACGCAGCCGGAGTTTGCGAACCCGAAAGTGCGCGCGTCGGCCGGGAGCGTTTCCGTGAAGTTTACGGCCGTGCTCAAGGAAAATGAACTCTCGGCGGAAACGACGTATACGCTCGCCGACGGCGCCGATTATCTGCTCGTCGAAACGCGGCTCGTCAACACGAGCGACACGCTCCAGAAAGTCACGGCCAAGGACGAAACCCGCGCCGACGGCACCGGCTACCTAAAAGGCTCCGCCGGCCGCCTCACGTGGTTCTACGAACGATGGTGGAACGCGGCGTACGGCATCGTCGACGCCGAGCACACCACGCAATATCCGGCCGGCGTGAAAGCCGTGGCCAATCTCGACGCCAAGCCGAGCCCGAACGAGTATGCCGTGCCGGTGGCAGGGAGCGTCACGCTCACGCGTCGGCTGTATGTGGCGAGCGATCTACGTCGGCTGCAAGCGCAAGCGGCCGCCCCGCGCGACGATGTCGCGGCGACGACCGTGGCCGTGAAAGACTCGCTCGGCAAACCGGTGGCCGATGCATTCGTCGAAGTGTCGGTCGACAAGAAGCTGGTCACCGCCGGGAAGACCGACGCCGACGGCTCGATCTCCCTCCAACTCGCGGCCGACGGCGAAGCGACGATCTCTTCCCCCGCGCATCAGCCGGTGTCGCAAACGCTTAAGAAGGGAGCGGCCGCGAACGTCGCGCTGCCCGCGGCGGGCGCCATCGTGGCGACCATCACGAATAACGACGGCGGCCCCACGCCTTGCAAGGTGCAGTTCCGCGGCACGGGCGACACCAAAGATCCGTTCTTCTTCGATAAGTCGGGCGAACACGCGGTCGGCAATCTCTACTACTCGCACGACGGTAAGTTCACGCTCGACATTCCGCCGGGCGACTACGATTGCACGGTCAGCTACGGTCCGGAATACGACGTCG
>CAZWDN010000153.1:0-12081 GCA_964633125.1 uncultured Pirellula sp.
TGGGGCGAGCATCTGTTTTACGACATGCAGACCGAACAGACCGCCACCAATACCGACGCAGGCCGCGCGACGCTCATTCACGAAATCAAGAAGCCGCTGGAATTTTGGGACTTGCTCTATGCCCGCGAGCCGGAGCGGATGCTCGCCTTCGCGCGCGGCTTGTGGGATCACCAGATTTTCGATCACAAAACCGGCGATTTCAGTCGTCACACGAACTGGGAGAAGCACAAGCCGAGTAAAGGTTACGACTTCACCAAGGAAGCCGGCTACATGATTGAGATTTGGTCGCGCGCCAACGCGGCCAAGCCGGACCCGGTATTTACGCAAGCGATTTCGGTGATGGTGAAACGCTATACCGACAAATTGAACAAACTGGATTTGCTCGATTACGACGGCACGCGCAAGAACTACTGCAACAACGGGCACAATCTCACCTTGGCGATGGAGTGCGCCGCCGCCGCCGATCGGCTTGGCCCCGCCGATTCGGAACTCGCCGAACGGTTGCGGAGTCTGGCGACGCACATCGACCGCGGCTATCTCGCATGTCGGCACGTGCCGGACGATCCGGCCCGCGGGTTCATCGCAACATGCTTTACCGATAGCGGCGAACCTTGCGACCGTGAAGCGGCGGGGCCCGGCGGCAACTCGGTGCTGTGGGGGCTCGGCTACGGCAAACAAACGACGGCGATGAATGCCCTACACTGTTATCACCGCATGCGGCAACTTCCCGAAGGCGCGACGCGGCGCGCCTATCGCGACTTGTTTCTCGCGGCGGCCCACACGTATCACGAAGCGAAGCTGCCGGATCGTAAGCAGATGACGGAAGAGTCGAAGATCGACGTTTGGCCGGTCGAGCCGGGCTTGGCGATTCAGCTCGAGGTCGCGGCGTATCGTGAGACGAAGGACGTGAAGTTTCTGAAAGCCGCGCGACGACTGGCCGACGAATCGGTCGCGGTGTTTTGGAACAAGTCGAGTCCGCTGCCGAAAGCCAGTTTGTATGCGGGCCACTACGAGGCGATGACCGGCGCCGATGCGTTGTTGCTCGCGCTGCTCGCCGTACATACGACTGAGAACAACGGCAACGTCGAAGTGCCGATCAGCGACGTCGATCGCTAACAACTTTAAGGGACGGCATCATGAAGTATTTCGCGCGGCTTACGGTGATCGCATGGCTTATCGTGCCGACGGTTTCACAGGGCGCGGAGCCGGTACCGGCTCAATCGCCCGGATTCGAGCGCGCCGGCGTCGTCGCCGTTTGGAAAAAGTACGCCGATCGGCTCACCTTCGGTCGCGGCCAAACTCTGGCGCTGCTCGACGACGGCTGTAAGCCGGGCCTGCCCGAATGGAGCGCGAAGAACTCCGACGGTCGCCCAAAGACGATCGCGATCTACGACGCCGTCGACGGCGATAACGACGCCCGGCATGAAGGGCGCGGCTACCACGGCTCGACGATCGGCGGCCCGTCGTCGCTGAACTATGGCGGCAAGCGCGGCGTGGCGTACGAGAACCAAATCGCGATCGTGCGTAGCTTGGAATGTTGCCACTGCAAGACGGCCGACGGCGTGTCGCTGGCTCGCGCCTTGCAATGGGTGATCGATCATCACGCGAAGTACAAGATCACGACGGTAAACCTGGCGCCGGTAGACAATCAGGAACACGTCCGCTCGGTGCCGACGGACATCGATGCGAAACTTGCCGAGCTACGCAGGCTCGGCATTTGGGTGAGTGCGCCGGCCGGCAATCATAAGTTTACCCGCGGCATTTCTTGGCCGGCCTGCCAACCGAATTGCTTCGCGATCGGCGCCGTGACGCCCGCGAAAGACGTCGTTTATCTGGATCGCAGTTCGAAGGTCGACTTAGTCGTGCCGGCCGCGGCGACGAGTTCTTCGAACGCAATTACTTGCGGCGCGGTGATGTTGCTCCGCGAGGCGATTGAGAAGTCCGGCTACGATTGGCATGCCGACGGCTCGACGCTGCCGGATGCGATGCTGAAGATACTTCAGCAGACGGGCACGGCCGTGGAAGATCCCGGCTCGAAGCAAACCTTCCGCCGCCTGGATCTCTTGGCGGCGGTCGATTACGTGTTCGCCGGCGGCAAGAAGTAAAAGGGACCGCACGCCGTTCTACCCGGCGTTGAGTTCCGCCGGGGTGAGCTCGTTCCAGAGCCCCTTGCCGGCGAACAGGCCGTCGACGTTGTGCGTCACGATCTCCCAGAACCGCGACACAAAGTGCGGCCCCTTGTCCGAGCCCGAAATGTGCGGCGTAAGAATCACCTGCGGCATTTGCCAGAGCGGATGTTCCGGCGGCAGCGGGTACTTAAAATGCGTGTCGAGCGCGGCGCCGGCGATACGGCGATCATCGAGCGCTCGTAAGAGCGCGGCTTCATTGACCAGCGGGCCGCGCGCCGGGTTGAGCAAAAACGCCGTCGGCTTCATCGCCGCCAACTCGCGCTCGCCGACGAGCCCCGTATTCTGCGGCGTAATCGGCATCGAAAGGATCAAGTAGTCGAGCCCTGCGAGAAACTCTTGTTCCTGGCCGGTTGTGAACGTGCGATCCGGCAGCGTGCCGTCGGGATCGCCCGTGCCGGGCACGGAGTACACGTCGTCCCCGCGCGGTCCCACCGGTCGGCGCGTGAGCGTGTAGACCGTCAGGCCGAGCGCCTTCGAAAGCCTCGCCGTTTCGCGGCCGATGCCGCCGTAGCCCCAAATGCCGACCGTGCCGCCGCGGATCTCGTACTGGAATCGCGAACCCGAAGCATCCCAACGCGCGGCGTCTTGGTTGCGGATCATCTGTCGCAGATCGCGGGCGAGGTTGATCATCATCGCAACGTTCCACTCCGCGATCGCCGTGTCGAACACGCCGCGGGCGTTGGCTGCCCGAATGCCGCGCTGCGGCAGATTCTTGCCGTACAGTTGTGCGTAGCCCACGGACGAAATCTGCACAAACCGCAGTTTCGGCATCTCGGCGATGTTCGTCGGCGGCAGCGTGCAGACAAGCACCTCGGCGTCGCGAGCCAACTCGTCGGGCAGCGGCTGCGGCGGCGCCATCAGCTCCAGCGGCGTCGTATGGCTGATGCGCACGTCGGGGAGCGCAGCCAAGCGCGCGAGGCCTGCCGGATCAGTCTTGGTTTGGATAATAATGTGCGGCATTATTGTTGTAGGAAACGCCCTCTGTAGCGTTCCGTGAGTGCTAATCGGTCAGAATCTTCCCCGGCACGCTGTTGAATTCGCCGCTCCCCGGCACAAAAGGATACCGGTTCTTGATTTCGTCGGTTAGCGTTATGCCGAGGCCGGGGGCTTCCGGCGGCAATACGTCGCCGCGCTCGAAGCGGAAGTCGGTCGCGATGTCCGTGTGAATCGTTCCCAACGCGGGCAGCACTTCGCAGATCACGCAGTTGCTCGTGGCGAAAGCGACATGCACGTTCTGCATTAGCGCACCGCCGGCCCCGGCCGCATGCGTCGCCACATGCTTGCCGCGGCTTTCCAGCAACGCCGCCACGCGCATAAACTCCCCGAGTCCGCCGGTGTACGCCGCGTCCGGCTGGCCGATATCGAAACAATCGCGCTCCGCGAACACCCGCCATTCGTACATTGCCGTGAGCACTTCGCCGCCGGCGATCGGCACCGACGTCCCGCGGCAAAGCTCTGCGTAGCCCCAGGGGTCGGTGTAGTGCAGCGGCTCTTCGAAGAAGAACAGCCCGCCCGACTCCACGGCCTTCATCACGGCCTGCGCGATGCCCAGGTCCCACGTGAAACGCGGGCTGTTTCCCATGTGTCCGTCGAGCATCAGCCGCACGCCGGGTCCTACATGCTTCCGCGCAAACGCAACTTTATCTCCTTCAAATTCCGCGGCCTCCACGGCCGTGCGCGGCGTGTAGCCCCCCTGCCCCTTCGTGTAGCTCCCCGCGCCGAGCTTCACGCCGTGAAAGCCGAGGCCGAGGTAGAAGTCGAGCTTGCGCGCGAGTTCGCTTTGCGGATAGTTGCTCGGCCCGCCCGAGGCGTAGCAAGGCAACCGGTCATGCTTACGGCCGCCGAGCAATTGATAAACCGGCAGTCCGTATTGCTTCCCCTTCAAATCCCAGAGCGCCGCTTCCACGCCGTTGATCACCGCCGTCCCCAGGCCTACGCGGCTCCAGTAGTTGCCCGAGTGGTACATCCGCTTCCAGAGCGTCGCGATGTCGTCGGGCGATTGGCCGATGAGGATCGGCTTCAGAAAGTCGACGATCGGCGGCACCCCTTCCGGGAAGAAGTAGCCGGCGTACGTTTCGCCGTACCCCACGTGCTCCGTATCGGTGACGATCTCGATGAACGCCGCGCTGCGCCGCGGCCGCAAGGCGCAGATATACGGATCGTTGCTGTAGGGTCCGGTGAGCAGTACGGTCCGAACGTCGGTGATGCGCATGGCAGGCGAGGTTTATGGCGAGTGGACGAGACAGACGGCGTGTGATCGTGCGGCCCACAGCGTCGCACTTCGCGCCGACGAACGCAAGTTTTTCCGAACGGTTTCGGCCGCGGCTTTCGAATCGTCCCGCCTCGGGCTAAAGTGAGTCGCTGCAAAACCGTCGTGGTGCGAAATCTCGGCAAGTCGGAGAGTTCGGATGATCATGTCTCTATCGGCGTTGTGTTTGGTTTGCTGCGCGGCGGATCCGGTGCCCAAGCCGGTGCAGGTGCCGCAAGCGCCGGCCGATCTGAAGCCGCATCCCGCCGCGGTCGCCAACATCCACCCGCCGGGCGAGGTCGACGTGCCGGAGCTCGTACCGTTCATCGTGGCCGACCCCAAGTCGCTCCCCGGCATCGTCGTCGACGAAACATCGGCCGTGCTCGTCGGTAGTTGGCAATATTCCACGCACACGCCGCCGTATGTCGGGCTCGGCTATATCCACGACCAGAAAGCCGGCAAAGGAGAAAAGCGCGTCACGTTCACGCCCGACCTTCCTCAAGCCGGCTGGTACGAAGTGCGGCTGGCCCATTGCTACAACGTGCGGCGCGCGACCAACACGCCGGTCACCATTCACCACGCCGACGGCGACACCACGATCCGCATCAATCAGCAGGAACCTTCCCCGCACGATAAGCTCTTCCGCACGCTCGGCACGTTTCGTTTCGAGGCCGGCAAGTCGGGTTACGTGCGCATCGCCAACGACGGCACCGAGCCGAACAAGGTCGTCATCGCCGACGCCGTGCAATGGCTTCCCCGTCCGGCGAAGAAATAGTCCCCGCAACTTTTTCCCGTTGAGTATCACTGCATGACCGCCGCTCCCCTGCCCCAAGTCATGGCCGATGGTCCGCTGGCGCCCGCCGTGCTCGAGCCGTTGGCCGGCCAAGTCGCTTGGCTTCCCTGGACGAACGAACCGGGGAGCGACTACGCCGAGGTCGCCGCCGTCTACACGTACGGCCATCCGCACGTCAGCGGCGCATTGCTCGATCGCTTGCCGAAGGTCCGCGTCGTCAGCAACTACGGCGTCGGCGTCGATCACATCGACCTGAAAGCCGCGGCCGCGCGGGGGATTCCCGTCGGCAATACGCCCGGCATTCTCGACGGCGCTACGGCCGATATGGGCTTCACGCTCCTCTTGGCCTCGGCGCGCCGCTTGATCGAGGGAGACGTCTACGCCCGCTCGCCGCAGTTCACCACCTACGATCCCGGCTATATGCTCGGCCGCGAAGTACACGGCGCCGTGCTCGGCATCATCGGCATGGGCCGCATCGGCGCTCAGGTGGCCAAGCGGGCCCGCGGGTTCGACATGCGCGTGCTCTACCACAACCGCCGGCCGCGCCCCGAAGTGGAAGCGGCGCTCGGCGTCGAGTTCGCCGCGCTCGACGATCTGCTCTCGGCGAGCGACTACGTGATGCTCTGCTGCCCGCTCTCCGACGCCACGCGCGGCCTCGTCAATCGCGCGACGCTCGCCCGGATGAAGCCGACGGCCACGCTCGTCAACATCGCCCGCGGCCCGGTCGTCGATACCGCGGCCCTCTACGACGCCCTGGCCGAACGCAAAATCGCCGGTGCCGGCCTGGACGTCACCGATCCCGAACCGTTGCCGCGCGATCATCCGCTGCTCAAGCTGCCGAACGTCGTGATCGCCCCGCACCTCGGCAGCGCCACGATCGAAACGCGGCGTAAGATGGCCGAGTTGTCGGTCGCCAATCTTCTGGCAGGCTTGGCCGGTAAGGAGTTACCGCATCGCGTCAAACCCTCGACGTAATCGCATTAACGGAGACCGTGGTGTGGAACCGCAGACCGTATTTACCCTAAATGTTACGTGGATGCTTGCGACGGCGGTGCTTCTCGCGGTGGTATCGCGTCGACGGGCATTAAAGTCTCACCGGCAGGCTTGGCTTACCACCGGCCGAAGAGCTTACATAGGATGGATGGCGATGACGATTGCGGCGGTATTGGTATCCTTGTGTCTGATCGTGTTTTGGGGGTTCGGCATAATTTCGGGTCTCGCTTCGGTGACTTAATAACACAATTCCCCTCCGACCTAATGGTTGCCGGAAAAGATCAAATGTGCCACAATAGATGTAATCGTTCGGGGCGTTCCCTCCCGCCTTTTGCCCCGCGATTTAGCTCTTCGAACATGCCGGGCGTCCCCAAGCCCCGTCGATGAGTTCCCACCTAATACATCCCGCCCCCGATTCATGAGTTCGCCATGATGGTATCGGACCTTCGTCTTTGTGTTGCGCTCCTGGGCTTTTGTGCGTCTTCGGCGTGGGTCGGAACGTTTACGGCCTCCGCCGGTGAGCCCGTGGCCCGTGATGCCGGCCCGGCCGCGCCGGTCGTCATGTGGGACTTTGATCCGGAAGAAGAAACGCCGCTGATCGCCGTCGGCGGCGTCCATCGCGACCTTCCCGGCCCCCGCCCGCCGCAGTTTCCCGACCTCGACGCCACGAACACGGCCGTCAGGTTCGACGGCGAAGGCGCCCGCTTTACCTACGCCGATACGAACAATAAGGGGCCGCTCGACTTCACCAACGGCGACGCCATCACGATCGAGGCGTGGGTCAAGGTCGACGAACTGCGCGACGGCGAGAACGTCTACGTCATCGGCAAGGGACGCACGGAAGACCCCGGCTTCGAACGCGACAACCAGAACTGGGCGCTCCGCCTTCGCGGCCAAGACGGCAAAGCCTGCATCAGCTTCTTGTTCGCGACGAAGCAGGTCGCGGGAGCCGAACGCTCCGACGCCCACTGGCACCGCTGGACGACCAAAGAAGGTTTCAAACCCAAGTCGGGCTGGCACCACGTCGCGGCCACCTACCGCTTCGGCGAACCGGAAAGCGTTCGCGGTTGGATCGACGGCAAATCGCTCCCCGGCGTCTGGGACATGGGAGGCCCGACGAAAGAAGCTCCCGTCGTCGATAACGACGCCGTCTGGATCGGCTCGTCGATGGGAGGCCGCGCGGCGACCAGCTTCCGCGGCATGCTCGATCTCGTGGCCCTGCATCGCCACGTGCTCGACGACAAGATTCTCGCCGCGCGGTATCGCCGCGTCGGCGAAGAACCGGTCGTGAAGCTTGCACCGGAAAAAATGCCGGAGCTTGGCTCGCTGCCGGCCGATCAGGTCACCGTAACGTTTCACGAAGGAATGCCGGCCCACGAACGTTGGCTGAATGAAGATGAAAAGTGGCCCGGTGAGACGATGCGCTGGTCGGGCGATGCGTTTCTGTTGCCTCGATTGCCCGTGCGTTACGACGATTGGGGCATTCGCGACGCCTGGAAGGCGCCGGTGCTCGTGCGCATGGCCGCCGACGTGAAGCTCCCCGCCGGCAAGCAAACGTTGCTCGTACGCGCTCGGGCTCTGAGTCGCCTGTGGGTCGACGGCAAAGTGGTGGCGCGCACGAAGCCGATCTCCGGCTCCCCGAGCGGCGAAGAGCCGATCACGCCGGTCGCCGAGCCGCCGGCCCCCGGCATGCGGCGCGCCGGACATCGCGAACAAGAACAAATCATCGAAGTGGAGATCCATGCGCAGCCGACGACGCGCATCGTCTTGGAAGCCCTGGCAGGCGGCTCGAAGTTCCGCGCCGAACCGGGCGAACTCTGCGTCGCGATTCGTTCCGCCGACGGCAAAGAATACTCGGTGCTGCGGCCGGTCGCTCTGAGCGAGTCGAACCTTCCGCTGACCGAAGCGGTCGCCGGCGCCAAGCTCGTGGAGATCGAGCAGTCGCTGGCCGACTACGATGATCGGGCCCGCCGTACGGCCGCCGCGTCGCAAGATGCGTTCTGGACGCGGCGGCATCAGATCGCCGCCGAATGGGCCAAGAAGAATCCCGGCCCCGCCGCGCCGTCGAGCTCGACGAATACGAACCAGCCGATCGATGCGTTCCTCGTCGACAAGATCGCCCGCGCCGAAGCGGCCGCGGCGAAGACTTCGCCCGACGAGGCCAAGCACTTCCATCAACAAGTACTGCCGATCCTGCGCAATGAATGCTTCCGCTGCCATGGCGAGAAGGATCAGGGGGGCCTCCGGCTCGATTCGCGCGCTTTGGCCCTCAAGGCCGGCGATTCCGAGCTCCCGGCGATCGTGCCGGGCAAAGCCTCGGCGAGCGAGTTGATGCGTCGCATTCGTCACGAAAGCGAAGATGAGCGGATGCCGCCGACCGGCAAGGGACTCACCGCCGAACAAATCGACATCTTGGCCAAGTGGATCGATGCGGGCGCTCCTTGGCCCGCGCTGCCGTTGGAGCCCGCCCAAACCGCGCTGGCGCCGATCGTCGGCGACGCCAAGTTCCTCCGCCGCGCATATCTCGACACGGTGGGCGTGCCGCCGACGGCCGACGAGGCCCGAGCATTCCTCGCCGACAAGTCGCCGACGAAGCGGACCGACTTGATCGATCGCCTGTTGGCCGACGAACGTTGGGCCGATCATTGGATCAGCTACTGGCAGGACTTGCTGGCGGAAAACCCGACCTTGATCAACGCCACGCAAAACAGCACCGGCCCGTTCCGCTGGTTCTTGTACGACGCGTTGCGCGACGACAAGCCGCTCGACCGCATGGTGACGGAACTCATCATGATGCGCGGTGGTCAGCACGACGGCGGCAGCGCCGGCTTCGGCTTGGCCGCGCAGAACGACGCGCCGCTGGCCGCCAAGGCGCACGTCGTCGCCGGGGCGTTCCTCGCTTTGGAGTTGCAATGCGCCCGATGCCACGACTCGCCGTATCACAGCACCACGCAGCGCGACTTGTATTCGCTCTCCGCGATGCTTACGCGCAAGACCGTGACGGTGCCGAAGACGAGCAGCGTGTCGCCGGCCTTCTTCGAGAAGAAGGCGCGCGAATCGCTCATCAAGGTCACGCTCAAACCGGAAGAACCGATTCCGCCGAACTGGCCCTTTGCCGAAATCACCGGCGCGGTTGACGATGAATCGCTCGACGCCTTGTGCGCAGACCCGAAGGATACGCGCGAGCGCTTCGCTGCGGTCATTACGTCGCCGCAGAACACGCGGTTCTCGCAAGTGGTGGTGAATCGCATTTGGCGGCGTTTGATGGGCTCCGGCATCATCGAACCGGCGAACGATTGGGAGGGACGCCGCGCGAGCCATCCCGAACTGTTGCGTTGGTTGGCGAACGAACTTGTCGCCAATAACTACAGCGTGAAACATATCGCGCGCTTGGTGATGACCTCGGACGCCTACCAACGCGAAGCGGTGGGCGAAAACCTCAAGGCCGACGCCGAAGCCCGCTTCTTCAACGCTCCGGAACGTCGCCGACTGTCGGCCGAACAAGTGGTCGACTCGCTCTACGCGGCGGCCGGCGTGCCGATGGACGTCGAACTCATGACGCTCGATCCGGACGGACGCCGCCCGGCGAGCAATCGCAATTCGTTCGATCAGCCGCGCCGGTCGTGGATGCTGGTGAGCTTGTCGAACGAGCGCGACCGCCCGAGCCTGACGTTGCCCCGCGCCGCAGCCGTCGCCGAGGTGCTGGAAACGTTCGGATGGTCCGCCGCGCGGCAAGTGCCGAAGAACGATCGAGAAACGGCGCCGAACGTATTGCAGCCCGGCGCGCTGGGCAATAGTTCGTTGGCGACGACGCTGACGCGGGCCGCCTACCGTTCGCCGCTGGCGGAGTTGGCGATGGAAGCGAAGCAACCGGAAGAACTGGTGGATGCCGTGTTCCTGCGGTTCCTCAGTCGTCCGCCGACGGCCGAGGAACGCTCGCTGTTCGTCGCAGCGCTCGGCCGAGGTTTTGCCGAACGCCTGACGCCCGCCGCGGAAATCAAGTTGCCGCCGCGGCCGGAATTGTTGCCGCAAGTCACTTGGTCGAATCATTTGCGTAACGAAGCCAACACGATTCAACAAGAGTGGGAAAAACGCACCCGCCAAGGGCCGCCGGCCGATCCCCGGCTCAAGCCCGAGTGGCGTGAAACGTACGAAGACTTTGTTTGGAGCGTCGTGAACTTGCGCGAGTTTGTGTGGATGCCGTAGGAATTGTGTTTTGCATCGTCCCCTCGCTTGCGCGTCGGGGCTAGAATTTGTTCCGCAAACCTTCTGAACTCATAGAACCACGATCATGTCGATTCAACGCCGCCAGTTTCTTGCTTCGGCCGCCGCCGCCGCGATGACTCCTTCACTCCTCGCCGGTGCATCGGCTCGGGCAAGTTCCGAAGCCCCGCGCCTTCGCGGCCAGGCCGAACATGTGATTTCCATCTGGCTCGGCGGCGGCATGGGACAGATCGATACGTTCGATCCCAAGCGTCGCGGCGACCCGGTGAAGAAGGTCGCGGGCTCCTACTACGACAGCATCCCGACGGCCGTCGACGGCGTGCGACTCTGCGAACATTTCACGAAGCTCGCGCCGCTCATGGAACGCGTGACCGCCGTGCGCACGGTGAACCATGCGGTGATCGACGAACACGCCGCGGCGACGAATTGGATGCACGTCGGACGGCCGGTGAGCGGCACCGTGTTGTATCCGTCGTTCGGTTCGATCATCGCTCACGAGCGCGGCGCGGCCGTCGACGGGGCTCCGCCGTACGTGCTGATCGGTTATCCGAACGTCACGCGCGGCCCCGGCTTTCTCGGCGCGAAGGCCGGCTACCTCTACCTGACCGACACGGGGCGCGGGCCGTCGGGCTTGGCGCGGCCGGACGGCGTCGGCGACGCCCGAGCGGCGCGGCGCGAGCAGTTTCTCGCGTCGCTCCGTTCGCAACAGGAGCAGGTCGCAGACAAACGTCTGCTCGATTACGACGCCGCCATCGACCAGAGCCTGAAGCTCAGCGGCCCCGAGTTTATGCGGAGCTTCAACCTGCACGAAGAAAAGGGCTCGCTGCGCGACGGCTACGGCGGCGAGTTCGGTCAGCGTTGTTTGCTGGCGCGCCGACTTTGCGAGCGCGGCGTCCGTTTTATCGAAGTGTCGCACAACTTAAACTTCCTCAACGGCGCCGGCTGGGACGTGCATAACGCCGGCATCGTCAACCAGCACAAGCTGATTCAAGAACTCGATCAGGCGATGGCCGCGCTGATTCGCGATTTGGAAAATCGCAAGATGTTGGACAAGACGCTCATCGTCGTGACGACGGAATTCGGACGGCCGCCGGAGTTTGACGGCGGCGGCGGTCGCGGTCACCAAGGCTCGGCGTTTAGCTGCGTCTTGGCCGGCGGCGGCCTCAAGCACTCGGGCGCTTACGGCGAGACCGACGAGCTGTCGAAGAAGATCGTGCGCGATCCGGTGTCGGTGCCCGACTTCTTCGCGACGATCCACGCCGCGGTGGGCGTCGACTACTCGAAGTACCTGTACGACGGCGACCGCCCGGTGCCGGTGACCGACGGCGGCAAACCGATTACGGCGCTGTTTGCGTAAGCAGTGAATTCGCCGTAAGTCCGTAATGGTGATCTCGACTTACGTCGATTTACGCTTTTCCGCTGCGTACATAACCGGCGACGTAAGTGGATTTCGCGAGCAGCGACTTACGTCAACGTAGCAGGCACACTCCGTGTGCCGTCGGTCGCGGATTCTTAGACGCGTATGACTATCGTCCAAGATGAAGATGCTTACGGCACACGGAGTGTGCCTGCTACTTCAAATTGCCAAAGATCATCTCGCAAGGTAGCAACCGCGCAGAGCGATTTCCAGGCAA